>DAIMFL010000161.1:0-4017 GCA_036724615.1 Alphaproteobacteria bacterium
TTGCGCAGGCTTGGCGAGGGCGCAGCCCGAGCCTAGCCGGAGCTGGGTGAGGGGGAGATGACTCGGTGTGAAAGGGACAAGCTCTAATACGCGTACTCGGCGAAGACCGGATCGACGCTGCCCTGCCAGCGCGTGCGATAGGCCTCGAGCTTCTCCTCGGCCGGCGTGACGCCGGTCTCGGCGATGCGGCGGAGCACCTCCAGGAAGTGGCCCTCGTCCCCGCCCACCTGATCGAGCTTCGCGCGCCGGCGCAGGCCGTCCGCCGCGAGCTCCACCACCGCCCGTGCGACATGCTGCAGCGGCTTGCCGCGGAACGGCGTCTTCAATGCGAGCTTCGGCACGTCGCGGCGCAGCGCCTCGCGCTCCTCCGCCGTCCAGTCCTTCACCAGGTCCCAGGCGGCGTCGAGCGTGCCGGAATCATAGAGCAGCCCGACCCAGAGCGCCGGCAGCGCGCAGATGCGCTGCCAGGGGCCGCTGTCGGCGCCGCGCATCTCCAGGAAGCGCTTCAGCCGCACCTCGGGAAAGGCGGTCGTCAGGTGATCCGACCAGTCGCCGATGCCGGGATGCTCGCCGGGCAGCGCCGGCAGGCGGCCCGCCATGAAGTCGCGGAACGACTGCCCGCTCGCATCGATGTACTTGCCGTCGCGATAGACAAAGTACATCGGCACGTCGAGCATGTAGTCGACATAGCGCTCGAACCCCATCCCGCCCTCGAAGGCGAAGGGCAGGGTGCCGCAGCGATCCGGATCGGTGTCGGTCCAGACATGGCTGCGATAGCTCAAAAAGCCGTTCGGCCTGCCTTCGATGAAGGGCGAGTCGGCGAAGAGGGCGGTGGCGACCGGCTGCAGCGCCAGGCCGACGCGCAGCTTCTTCACCATGTCGGCTTCCGAGGCGAAATCCAGGTTCACCTGCACGGTGCAGGTGCGGATCATCATGTCGAGGCCCAGCCTGCCCTTCTTCGGCATGTAGTCGCGCATGATCTTGTAGCGGCCCTTCGGCATCCAGGGCACGTCCTCGCGCCGCCATTTCGGGTCGAACCCCATGCCGAGCAGGCCGACGCCGAGCTCCGCCGCGACCTCCTTCACCTGGACCAGGTGCTTGTTGAGCTCCGCGCAGGTCTGATGGATCGTCTGCAGCGGCGCGCCCGACAGCTCCACCTGCCCGCCCGGCTCCAGCGTGACGTTACAGGAGTCCTCGGTGAGCGCGATGATCCGGCCGTTCTCCTCGACCGGGGTCCAGCCGAAGCGCGTCAGCCCCTCGAGCAGCGCCCCGATGCCGGACGGCCCGTCATAGGGCAGCCGCGCGAGATCGGTCAGCTCGAAGGCGAATTTCTCGTGCTCCGTGCCGATGCGCCAGTCGGATTCGGGTTTGCAGCCGGCCTCGAGATAGGCGACGAGCTGGCGGCGATCGGTGATCGGCTCGCCTCGCGTCTTCGGAGGTGCGGACATGGTTCTGGACCGACCGTTCTGGACCAACCGGTCCGTTTGACTGAATCATTCGTTGTCGCGCATCGGCGGCCGCCCGCGGCCATCGCCGAGGATCGCCTGGAAACAGGCGAGAGCCGCCAGGGCCGCCGTGTCGGCTCGCAGGATCCGGGGCCCCAGGCCGACGGCGGTAACAAAAGGGAGTTTCTCGAGCCCGTCAAGCTCCGCCGCCGCAAAGCCGCCCTCCGGTCCGGTCAAGACGGCCCAGGGCGCCGCGGCCGCTTGCGAGTCATGTGCAAACGCATGAAGCGCCGCGGCGATCGGCCGCGCCGCGCCGGCTTCCGCGCAGAGCAGGATGCGCCGCTCCGGCGGCCAGTCCGCCAGCAGCCGGGCGAGCGGCACCGGCTCGCGCACCGCGGGCACCGACAGCCGTTCCGTCTGCTCCGCCGCCTCGATCGCGTTGGCGCGCAGCCGCTCGGTGTTGACGCGCGAGACCGCGGTGAATCTCGTCATGACGGGGACGAGCGCCGCGGCGCCGAGCTCGGTCGCCTTCTCCGCGATGAAGTCGATGCGCGCCTTCTTGATCGGGGCGAAGACGAGCCAGAGGTCCGGCTCCGGCATCTGCTCCCGCCTACGCGCCTCCGCGACGAGGGTCGCGCCCTGCTTCGCGAGGGCGTCGATGCGCGCGCGCCACTCGCCGTCGCGCCCGTTGAACAGCCCGACCGTCTGGCCGGGCGCGGCGCGCAGGACGTTCTTCAGGTAATGCGCGCGGTCGCGCTCCAGCGTGACCGTGGCACCCGGCGACAGCGGCTCCTCCACATAGAGCCGCGTGACGACTCCCGGTTCGCGCGCTTCGCCCATGCCTCTTCCCCTCGCTCGCCGCGCTTGTTCGGTCGACCGGCGACCGGCAAGATGCCGCCCATGGCACGCACCGGCAACAGCGAATTCGGCGCCAGCGACATCCCGCGGGGCAACTGGATCGACCGCTGGCTGCCCGGGCTTGCACGGCCCTATGCGCGGCTCGCGCGGCTCGACCGGCCGATCGGCACCTGGCTGCTGCTCTTTCCCTGCTGGTGGTCGATCGCCCTCGCCGCGCCCGCCGGCGGCCTGCCCGATCCGCTGCTCTTCGCGCTGTTCGCCGTCGGCGCGCTGGTGATGCGCGGCGCCGGCTGCACCTTCAACGACATCGTGGACCGCGATTTCGACGCCCGCGTCGCGCGCACGGCGCTCAGGCCGATCCCGAGCGGCGACGTCAGCGTGCCGCAGGCCGTCCTGTTCCTCGCGGCGCAGCTCCTGGTCGGGCTCGTGATCCTGGTCACGCTGCCGCCGACGGCGATCGCGCTCGGCGTCGCCTCGCTCGCCCTCGTCGCCATCTATCCGTTCATGAAGCGGATCACCTATTGGCCGCAGGCCTTTTTGGGCCTCACCTTCAACTGGGGCGCGCTGTTGGGCTGGGCGGCGGTCACGGACGGGCTGCATGTCGCCGCGCTCGCCCTCTATGCCGGCGGCATCGCCTGGACCCTGCATTACGACACGATCTATGCGCACCAGGACAAGGAGGACGACGCGCTGATCGGCGTGAAGTCCACGGCGCTGAAATTCGGGCGCGGCACCAGGCTCTGGCTCGGCGCCTTCGCGGTCCTCGCCCTCATGGGCTTCGGCGTCGCGCTGTGGTTCGGCAATGCCGGCTGGCCGGGCTATATCGGGCTCGCCGGCGTGGCGCTCCATCTCGCCTGGCAGACCCTGACGGTCGACATCGACAGCCCGGCCGACTGTCTCGCCAAGTTCCGCAGCAACCGCGTGGTGGGCTGGGTGCTGCTGGCCGGCATCGCCGCCGGACGGCTCCTCGCATGAGCACCGCCGCACGGATCGAAACGGCCGCCTTCATCCGCGCCCAGACGGCGATCGCGTCACCACCGCTGGTCCCGGAGATCCGGCTGCATCTCGCCACCGAGATCACGCCGATCTGGCAGGCGACCGAGGCGACGCTCGCCGCGACCAATCTGCCGCCGCCCTATTGGGCCTTCGCCTGGCCGGGCGGCCAGGCGATCGCGCGCCATCTGCTCGATCATCCCGCGCTGGTGCGCGGCCGTACCGTCCTCGACTTCGCCGCCGGCAGCGGCCTGGTCGCCATCGCCGCCGCCCTGGCCGGTGCCGCCCGCGCCGTCGCCAACGAGATCGACGACGTCGCCGCCGAGGCGATCGCGCTCAACGCCGCGCTCAACGGCGTGGCGGTCGAGACCGATCTCGGCGACCTCCTCGACACGGAGGCGGCTTCGTTCGACGTCGTGCTCGCCGGGGACGTGTGCTACGAGCGTCCGATGGCGGAGCGCGCGACGCGCTGGCTGCGCGGGCTCGCCGCCCGTGGCGTCGAGGTGCTGCTGGCCGATCCCGGACGGGCCTATCTGCCGCGGGACGGGCTCGTCGAGCTGGCGCGCCACCAGGTGCCGACCAGCCTGGAGCTCGAGGACCGCGAGCAGCGGGAGACGGTGATCTATCGCCTGGCGGCAGGGTAGGAGACGCGCGGGGTGCAACCGAACGGCAGGAAGATCGGCGCGGTCGTCAACCCGGCATGGCGCTGCATCTCGGGCAC
>DAIMFL010000161.1:4027-7075 GCA_036724615.1 Alphaproteobacteria bacterium
AACGGCAGGAAGATCGGCGAGGTGGCGGGGCTGTGGCGTTATCCCGTGCGCTCGCTCCGTGGCGAGGCGCTGCAGCGCCAGCTCGTCGGGCTGGACGGGGTGGTCGGCGACCGCGCCTACGGCATCGCCGACCCGGAGATCGGCGAGCTCGTCTCCTCCTCGCAGGGCAAGCGGCGCTGGCGCGGCCTCGTGACCCTGTCGGCGCGGTTCGAGACCGAGCCCGCGGAGGACGCCCCGCCCCCGCCGGCCGTCATGGAGACCGCCGACGGGCGCACGCAGCGGACCGACGATCCGGCGATCGATGCGTGGCTGAGCGAGGCCGTCGGCCGCCCGGCGAAGCTTTCGACCCAGCAGGCCGTGGCCGAGGGGCGGATGAAGCAGCCCTACGGCCACGAGCCGGTCCACCTGCTGACGACCGCGAGCCTGGCGACGTTTGCCGCACGCTACCCGTCGAGCCGCTTCGCGCCGGAGCGCTTCCGCCCGAACGTCCTGCTCGACACCGGCGCGCTGGAGGGGTTCGTCGAGAACGGCTGGGTCGGCCGGGTGCTCGCGATCGGCGACGACCTGCGCCTCGTGGTCAGCGACCACTGCAGGCGCTGCGTCATGACGACGCTGGCCCAGGGCGACCTGCCCCAGGACCCGGCCGTGCTGCAGGTGGTGACCGAGGCGAACAAGGCCAACGCCGGCATCTATGCCTCGGTGACGAAGCCCGGCGTCGTCCGCCCCGGCGATCCCGTGCTGCTGGTGGATTGAGTGCGTTGGCCTCATCCTTCGACAGGCTCAGGATGAGGCCGGAGAGGACAGGACGAGAGCCTCATGGTGAGCCCGTCGAACCATGAGGCCCGCCCCCTACCCCGCCTCAGGCGGCCTTGCGCCGCTGCGCTTCTCGATGCGGTAGCGGCTGAGCGCGTCGTCGACCGAGGACCAGGCGCGGCGCTGCCATTCCGCCTTGGCGTCGTCATAGCTGTCGAACGGCCCGTACCACTGCTCGCCGCCTTCGGCCGGCTCGGCGAAGCGGGTATCCTTGTAGATGCCGCCGACCACCCAGTAATGGGTCTCAGTTCCGCCGTTCTCCTCCTCGATCCGGTAGCGGTGATGGGCGGAGTCGACCGTCTGCCAGGCGCGCTCCTGCCAGGCCGCCTTGGCCTCGTCATAGCTTCGGAACGGCCCGATCCGGTCCTCCGCGCCGCCGCCGGCGATGCGCGTGAAGCTGGTATCGGCGTACTCGCCACCCACCACCCAGTATCTCGTCATGATCAGCCTGTCTCTTGGGTCTCGGCTCCGCCAGCATGCGGGCGGAGCCGTTAAAGGCCGGCAAATTTACGGAACGGACGGCGCCGTGCAAGCTTGCATGCTTGACGGGGCGGATACGATCGGCAGTGTAGGCCGGTTCCCCGAATCGAGACGAGCACGTTCCATGCCCAAGGTCCTGCCCGAGCATTTCGCCGAGCTCTACAACCGGTTCCAGGCGTCGATCTCGCGGCACGACTGCGGCCGCTGGTGCGCGCCGCTGAACGGCGGCAGCCCGATCTGCTGCTCGACCCAGGACGCGGTGCCGATCGTTCACCGCGCCGAGTGGCGGCTCCTCAAAGGCCGCACCGACCTGTGGCGGCCGTTCAAGCCCTACGACGCCAATACCCGGAAGATCGTGGGCAGCCTGCACCACAGCAACTGCGCCATCGAGTGCAAGGGCGCGGCCTTCTGCGAGCGGCACAACCGCACGCTCGCCTGCCGCGCCTTCCCGTTCTTCCCCTTCATCGACCGCAAGGGCGCCTTCATCGGCCTCAGCTACTACTGGGACTTCGAGGATCGCTGCTGGGTGATCTCCAACATGCAGATTGTCGAGGCGGAGTTCCTGAAGGAGTTCGTGGACGCCTTCGAGTATCTGTTCTCGATCGACCCGGAGGAGTTCGACACCTACAAGAGCCACTCCGCCAACATGCGCCGGGTGTTCAGCCGCCGGGGCCAGCCGATCCCGCTCATCGGGCGCGAGGGCGGGTTCTTCAAGGTGATGCCGAAGACCGGCAAGCTGCTGCCGATGACCGCCGCCCAGCTGCCGAAATACGGCCCCTACAAGTCGCCCGCCGCCTATGCCCGGGCGGTGAAGCAGGCGCAGGGCACCCAGCCGGACGACGGGCGCGAGGTGACCTTCGCGGCGGAGTAACCTCGGTCGCACCGAGCTGATCACCCCCGCCCCGGCCCTCATCAGTCCGGAGCGGCCGGCTCCTCGACGCGGATCTCCGGCGCGCAGCCGACCGGGAAGTTCACGGAGCTGGCGATGAAGCACTTGGCGTGCGCCTCGTGGTGCAGCGCGCGGGCCTTCTCCAGGTCGGCGCCAGGCTGCACGACGATCTCGGGGACCAGCGTCACCGAGGCGAACCGCCCGCCGCCGTCCTCGCCTTCCGCCATCGTCCCGACGGCGCGGTCGCGGTATGCCGTCACGACGATTCCGCTCACGGCGCAGAGATGCAGGTACCACAGCATGTGGCAGGCCGAGAGCGAGGCGACCAGCAGGTCCTCCGGATTCCAGCGTGCGGGATCGCCGCGGAAGGCCGGGTCGGACGAGCCCGGGATGGGCGGCTTGCCTTCGGCCGCGATCTCGTGCCGCCGGTCATAGGTCCGGTAGCTCGCCGTGCCGGTCCCGAGATTGCCGGTCCAGTCGACGGTGACGGCGTAGTGATGCTCGTGCGGCATGGCTCGCTCTCCCGATCTGCGATGCGCGGGTAATATAGCCGCCGACGGCCATCAGGGGGACGGGCCAGAGGACACGGTTCAGGGGAATGCAGACCAGCCTCGCCGAGGAGCGGGAGGCGCAGCGCCGCTGGGAGCTGCGCCCGGCGCACCGCCATCTCCGCGTGTTCGACCGGCTGGTGGAGAACGAATTCCTCGACCCGCCGCAGGTCGCGGCCGGAACCGCCGCCGCGCTCGTCCGGGCGCCTCGGACTTCATGACGGCGGCGACATAGCCTCCCGGCAGCAGACCCAAGGAAGGTCGCCACGGAGCCACAGAGGCACGAAGAACATCATAGGAAGATTGTCATGCGCGGAC
>DAIMFL010000162.1:0-6635 GCA_036724615.1 Alphaproteobacteria bacterium
CCCGAGCACGTGTCCAAGCTCGCCTGGAACATCGCCGCGCCGGCGCGCTGCGCCGGACCCCGCTCACCGCGTGCCGCCGGGCTTCGGCGCCGGCTTGTAGCGGTCCGGCAGGGCGTCCGGGCCGGCATCCGGACCGGTCTCCTGCTCCGTGCCGTCGGTCCGCCCGGCCTCGTCGCGGACGGCATAGGCGCGCACGATCCGGCTCACCAGCGGGTGGCGCACCACATCCGCCTCCGTGAAGTGGACGAAGCCGATCCCGGAGACGCCGGACAGGGTGTCGAAGGCGTCGCGCAGGCCGGACCGGCCGCCCTTGGGCAGGTCCACCTGGGACAGATCCCCGGTCACCGCCATGCGCGCGTTCTCGCCGAGCCGGGTCAGGAACATCTTCATCTGCACGGGGGTGGTGTTCTGCGCCTCGTCGAGAATCACGAAGGCGTTGGCGAGAGTACGGCCGCGCATGAAGGCCAAAGGCGCGATCTCGATCTCGCCGTTGCCGAGGCGGCGCATCACCTGCTCGGCCGGCATCATGTCGTAGAGCGCGTCATAGAGCGGACGCAGATAGGGATCGACCTTCTCGCGCAGGTCGCCGGGCAGGAAGCCCAGCCGCTCGCCCGCCTCCACCGCCGGACGCGAGAGCACGATCCGGTCGACCTCGCCCTTGCTCAGCATGGCGACCGCGACGGCGACCGCGAGATAGGTCTTGCCGGTGCCGGCCGGGCCCAGGCCGAACACCATGTCGTGGTCGCGCATCGCCTTCAGATAGGCGGCCTGGGTCGGCGAACGCGGCGTGATGTGGCGGCGTTGGGTGCGGATCGCGCTGCCGTCGCCGCCCGCGGCGAACAGGCCCGGCTCGCCGCCTTCCTCGAAGCGGGCGTGGCGGAGCGCGGCATCCACCTCGCCGCGGTCGACCATGAGGCCGCTTTTCAGCCGTTGATAGAGCGCGGTCAGGGCGATGCGCGCCAGCTCGACCGTGTCGACCGGGCCGGATATGGCGATCTGGTTGCCGCGCGACACCAGGGAGACGCCGAGCTCCTGCTCGATGCGCGCCAGGTTCTGGTCGTGCTCCCCGAAGAGGAGCGGCAGCAGCCGGTTGTCGTCGAACTGCAGGTAGACCGGCTTGGCGATCTCGCCCGAAGCCAGGCTCACGCGGTTGCCCTCCGCGCCATGCGCGTGTCGTCCTCCGTTCCCGCCAGTCGCCCGCCGAGGCTGTTCGGCCGCACGGTCTCGATCGCCACGTCGACGATGCTGCCCATCATCTCCGCCGGCGCGTCCACATGCACCGCCTGCATGTACGGGCTGCGCCCGACGAGCTGGCCGGGATGCCGGCCGGGGCGCTCGAGCAGCACCGGCAGCACGCGTCCGACCGCGGCGGCGTTGAAGCCGTCCTGCTGAATCTTGAGCAGCTGCTGCAGCTCGGCCAGCCGCTCGTCCTTCACCCGCTCCGGCACCTGGTCCGCCTCGCGCGCCGCCGGCGTGCCCGGCCGCGGGCTGTACTTGAAGGAATAGGCCTGGGCGAAGCCCACCGCCTCCACGAGGTCGAGCGTGGCGACGAAGTCGCGCTCGCTCTCTCCCGGGAAGCCGACGATGAAGTCGCTCGACAGGGCGATGTCGGGCCGCGCCGCGCGCAGCTGCTCCACGATGCGCAGATAGTCCTCGGCGCGATGCTGCCGGTTCATGGCGGCGAGCACGGCATCGGAGCCGGACTGCACCGGCAGGTGCAGATAGGGCATCAGCGCCGGCACCTCGGCATGGGCGGCGACGAGGTCGGCGTCCATGTCGCGCGGATGCGAGGTCGTGTAGCGGATGCGTTGCAGCCCGTCGATCTCGGCCAGCGCGCGGATGAGCCGCGCGAGAGTCCAGTCGTCGCCGCCGCTTTGGCCTACCACGCTCGCCGGCGCCGCGCCGTGATAGGCGTTGACGTTCTGGCCGAGCAGCGTGATCTCCGACACGCCCTCGGCGACCAGGCGCCGCGCCTCGGCCAGGACCTGCGCCGCCGGGCGCGAGAACTCGGCGCCGCGGGTGTAGGGCACCACACAGAAGGTGCAGAACTTGTCGCAGCCTTCCTGGATGGAGAGGAAGGCGGCCGGGCGGTTCGCCGCCTGCGGCGCCGGAAGATGATCGAACTTGGAATCCGCCGGGAACTCGGTGTCGAGCACGCCGGCCGCCTCGTCGCCGGCCTGCGGCCCGCGCGCGGCGGCCACCAGCTCCGGCAGGCGGTGATAGGTCTGCGGGCCGACGACGATGTCGACCTGCGGCGCGCGCCGCAGGATCTCCTCGCCCTCGGCCTGGGCGACGCAGCCGGCCACCGCGATCAGCATCTCCCCGCCGGCGGCGGCGCGGTCCTGCTTCAGCGGGCGCAGGCGGCCGAGCTCCGAGAACACCTTCTCCGCCGCCTTCTCGCGGATGTGGCAGGTGTTCAGGATGACCATGTCGGCGCCGTCGGGCGTGTCCGCCGGCGCATAGCCGAGCGGCGCCAGGACGTCGGCCATGCGACCGGAGTCGTAGGCGTTCATCTGGCAGCCGTAGGTCTTGATGAAAAGCTTCTTGGCCAAGGTCGCGCGGCTACCTGCCAAGGACGGAGGAGCGGCCCGGCACGATCAGGGAGCCCGCAGGGTCTTTTTCATGGGCCGAGACTATCACCAACCTCCGGACCGGTGTACCGAAATTGCCGTGGGAACAGGGATCACGCGCCGCCGGCCGGACCGGAAGACGCAGCAGCGGCGGCCGGATCGGGCGGGCGGGCGGGCGCGGGCTTCTTCGCCGCGTCCCGCCCGGCGAGCGCCATCGCGACCCCTTCGGCGATCACGTCGTGGCAGTGGTCGGAGAGGGACTTGCGGGAGCCGAAGCGGGCGATGGTCACGACCGGATGGAACCGCACCACCACGGTGAGCCGGCCGAGCCGCAGGAACTGCCAGAGATGGTCGGCCATGACCATGTCGCCGTACCAGGCGACCAGGGGCCGCAGCCCGTGACCGAGCGGCATGCCGTTCAGCAGGGTATAGGCGATGGAGACCGGCTGGACCGCGAGCGGCGGTCCGCCTTCCGGCGCCGCCTCCGCCACGCTCAGCAGCGCGCTGCGGAACGGCAGGATGCGGTTGCCGTCGTTGCTGGTCCCTTCCGGGAACAGGATCAGATTGTCGCCGGCGGCGAGGCGCTCCGCGATCCCGTCGCGCTGGCGATGGGTGGTGCCGCGCCGGCGGTCGACGAAGATGGTGCGCTGCAGCTTGGCGAGGAGGCCGAACAGCGGCCAGCCGGCGATCTCGGCCTTGGCCACGAAGCTGCCGGGCAGCAGCGCGCCGAGCACGGTGATGTCGAGGTAGGAGCTGTGATTGGCGACGAAGAGCGTCGGCCGTTCGGCGGCGATCTCGCCGTGCCGCTGGACGCTGATCCCGAGAATGCCGAGGCAGAGCCCGTGGAAGAACACCGGGATGCGCTCGGCCGGCCCGCGCAGCCGCAATGCGACGGCCAGCGCCTGCACCGGGATGAGCAGGAGGACGAGCAGGCCGTAGACGATCAGCCGCAGATACGGCCGGAACGGCGAGCCGAGACGCTCCTCCAGCGGCTCGTCCACCGGCTCGATCGGCCGGAACAGCCGCCGCGAACGGCCGCTGCTGCGGGCCGACAGGCCTTCGGTCACATGCATGTCAGGTCGGGTCAGCGTGCAGAGTCGCGCCGATCGGCGCCGTCATCCCGCGTGTAGTGGCGATAATAGCGCGCAGTCACCCAGTCCGTCTTCACGATGACGCAGACGTCGGTCGTGTTGAACTGGGCGTCCACCACGGCGCCGTCCCCGACGAAGCCGCCGAGCCGCAGATAGCCCTTGATCAGGGGCGGCAGCATCGCACGGGCCGCCTTCTGGTCCACCGCCTCGGGGGACAGCATGTTCATGTCCACGTAGCGCCCCGGCACGGCGCGCGGACGAAGCTGCGGCGGCGCCAGATGGCGGTGGTGCAGATAGGACAGCGGCAAGGCGAGCCGGCTCGGGTCGGTGCCGGGCAGGCTGGCGCAGCCGAACATCAGCTCGATGCCGTAATGCAGGACATAGTCGGCGATGCCGCGCCAGAGGAGCTGCATCGCCGCGCCGGAGCGATGCCCCGGACCGATGCAGGACCGGCCGAGCTCCAGGATCTCCCCCGGGCTCTCCACCAGAGTCGAGATGTCGTATTCGTCGATCGAGTAGAAGCGTCCCGCGCGCGCCGCGTTCTCCCGCCGCATCAGCCGGTAGGTGCCGACCACGCCCGCCGCCCCGGGACCGATCTGATGATCGATCACCAGAAGATGGTCGCAGTGGTCGTCGAACATGTCGAAGTCGCGCCGCTCCGCCGCCATCGCGGGCGTCGGTTTCGCCGCCATCTCCTCGTAGAAGATGCGATAGCGCAGACCCTGCGCCGCGGCGATCTCCTCCGGCGTTTCGGCGAGACGCAGCTCCAGGTCGCCGGCACGGATATCGACGGGCCGACTCGGATCGATTCGGGCCAGGGCCATCAGCCTCTCATTGTCCAGCGGCAGCTTCGGTGCGATGTCGCCGAAGGACCGGCCGGCAGGCTTGCAAAGGCCGTCTCCGGCCGGCCGGAGTCATCAGTGCGTCTCCGCCTTCTTGCGCTCCGGGCGGGCGATGCGCGCCGGACGCCCGGCGCTGCGCCGGCCGTACAGCTCCAGCCGATGGTCGACCAGCTCGTAGCCGAGCTCCTCGGCGACGCGGCGCTGCAGGGCCTCGATCTCCTCGTTGCGGAACTCGATCACCTCGCCGCTCTGCACGTCGATCAGGTGGTCGTGGTGATGCTCGGGAATTTCCTCGTACCGGGCGCGGCCCTGACGGAAGTCGTGGCGTTCGAGGATGTTCGCCTCCTCGAACAGGCGCACGGTGCGATAGACCGTCGCGATGCTGATCTTGGGATCGACCTCGGTCACGCGGCGGTAGAGCTGCTCGACGTCCGGATGGTCGGTGGCGTCCGACAGCACGCGGGCGATCACCCGCCGCTGCTCGGTCATCTTCAGTCCCTTGTCCTGGCAGAGCCGTTCGAGTCGGGAGGGCGTTTCTGGCGGATTTTCCATTGTCTTACGCATGCGGGCACTATAGCGGAAAGGACCCGGATCGCCTATCCGCTTCGGGTCGGCGGCCGGGGATCCGCGCCCGGCGTCGCGCGCCCGGTTCCGCGATCGGATCCTGTCCTTCCGACCAGACCGCCTTGCGGCGGTCGTCTCAGCGCCGACGCCGCGGCTGGGTGCCGAGCCCGATCTCCTTGGCCAGCTTGCTGCGCTGCTTCGCGTAGTTGGGCGCGACCATGGGATAGTCGGGCGGCAGGCCCCAGCGCTCGCGATACTCCTCGGGCGACATGCCATAGGCGGTCCGAAGATGCCGCTTCAGCATCTTCAGCTTCTTCCCGTCCTCGAGGCAGACGATGTAGTCGGGCGTCACGGACCGCTTCACCGGGACGGCGGGTGTCGGACGCTCCGCTTGCGGCGCGGCCGCGCCGCCGGCCGAGGCCAGGGCGTTGTAGACGTCGCGAATCAGATCCGGCAGGTCGGTGATCGGGACGGTGTTGTTGGACAGGTGGGCGGCCACGATGTCCGTCACCAATGGCAGCAGTTCCGAAGGCTTGCTCTGCTCTGACATGAAGCCTGATCACTCCCGTTTGAGCCCTGCCGACACATGTAGAAGAACCCGACGGATATTGCAATACGAGTGAGTATAATCGGCACATGATCACCAATGTCCGATGGCCGTTTGTAATGCTCTATCTTTGCCCGCAATTCGAGAGCATTAGATCGCCATCAGAGATGCTCCAGCATTCGTGGCGCCCTGCTCCTGGAAGCGGGCTTCAGGACGGACCGGACGAGGGCGGTTCCGCCGCCAGCGCGCGGGCGAGGACCAGGGCGTCCACCGCGCCGCCGGCACGGCGGTAATAGCGCGGGCGCCGCCCGACCTGGGCGAAGCCTTCGCGCAGATAGAGCGCGCGGGCCGGGTGATTGTCGGCCGCCACCTCGAGAAAGAGGCGGCGTGCGCCCGATTCGGCGGCCCGCGCCGAGACCGCCGCCAGAAGCTGCCGCGCGATGCCGCGGCGACGCCAGCCGGGCCCCACCCCGATCGACAGGATCTCCGCCTCGTCCGCCGCCACCCGGGCCAGCACGAAGCCCGCCGGCTGATCGGGGGTGGCGGACAGGACCCCGAAGCTCCCCGGGGTGGCGAGCAGGGTCGCCATGGCGGTCGCCGACCAGGGATCGGGAAAGCAGGAGCCGTGCCTCGCCGCCAGGCAGTCGAGATCGAAGGGCCCGACCGGCCGCAGAATCGGGCCGGACGCGCGCACGGCCTGCGCCCGTCGGGCGTCGGTGCCGGCAGCCGGGCCTCCGCCGGCCGCAGATAGAGCGGTACGGGCGGCTCCACCATCGTGGCCCGGGCCGTACCCCCTTCGGCGAGCGACTCCGCCGCGAGACAGGCGAGCCAGCCGGCGTCCGGGGGGCCCTGAACCGGACCGAACGCGACACCAGGCGGACCGCCGGCCCAGGCCCGCTCGAGGACCGGGGCGCCGTCGCCCACGATCAGCAGGCCGTCGGCGGCCGGGCGGCCGGCGAGGAGGGCCGGCAACTCGTCCTGGCCCGCCGCCCGCGGCGCGGTCACGGGCCGCCGGGCAGCG
>DAIMFL010000163.1:0-6625 GCA_036724615.1 Alphaproteobacteria bacterium
GCATGGTGCAGGGCTTCTGCCGGGCGATCGGGCTTCCGGCCGAGCACGTGGCGGTGGTCGGCGACACGCTGCACGACATGGAGATGGCGCGGGCGGCGGGCGCGGGGCTCGCCGTCGGCGTGCTCACCGGCGCCACGCCGCGCGAGGTGCTGGAGCCGCATGCAGACTACGTTCTGGGCTCGATCGCGGAGCTCGAAGCGCTGCTGGGGTAGCGCAGCACGGCGGCCCCCTCCCCCTGCCCCCTCCCGCGAGGGGAGGGGGATGTTTCCTCTGCGCGCCACCTTCTTCCCCCTCCCCCTTGTTGGTGGAGGGTCGGGGAGGGGGTGGAGAACTCTCGATCTATCTTGGGAAAATCAAAACGCCGCGTCGCCGCCGGCCTGGCGGCGGCGGCCGCGCCGGCGGCCGGCGGCTTCGCCCGTCTCCGCCGCCGCGGCGACTCCGCAACGGAGCAGCGTGAATTGCTGCTCGGCGCCGATCGACACCTGGCCCAGCCGGTCGATCACCGTCGCGAGGTCGGGCCGCTCGGCAGCGGGCTGGTGGGATTCGAGAGCGGCACGCATCGCCCTGATATGGGCCGGGCTGGTGCCGCAGCAGCCGCCGATGATCCGCGCGCCCACGTCGCGGGCGAGCCGCGCGTAGTCGGCCATCAGCTCCGGCGTGCCGTCGTACTGTATGCGGCCCTCGACATAGTAGGGGATGCCGCAATTCCCTTTCGCGACGATGACGTCGCCGGGGTCCGCGGCGCCGGTCATGTTGAGGACCGCGGTCACGAGCTCCGCCGCGCCGACGCCGCAATTGGCGCCATAGGCGATCGGCCGCGGCTGCAGGGAATGAAACAGCTGCACCGCCTCGGCCGGAGTGACGCCCATCATGGTGCGGCCGTTCGTGTCGAAGGAAAAGGTGGTGACGATGGGAAGGCCGGTGGTCGCGGCCCCGGCCACCGCCGCCGAGAGCTCGTCCTTCGACGACATGGTTTCGATCCACAGCACGTCGACGCCGCCGGCGGCGAGCGCCCGGGCCTGCTCGGCAAAGGCCTCGGCCCCCTCCGCGACGGTGAGCGGGCCGAGCGGCTCGAACAGCTCGCCCGTCGGTCCGATCGAGCCGGCGACCACGATCTCGCGGCCCTGGCGGGCGCCTTCCGCATCGGCGACGGACCGGCAGATCTTCGCCGCCGTCTCGTTCACCGCCTGCACCCGGTCCTCCCATTTGTGCAGCTTCAGGCGGTGGCGGCTGCCGCCGAAGCTGTTGGTGAGGACGATGTCGGAGCCGGCTTCCGCCATGCTCCGGTGCAGGCTCTCGATCCGGTCGGGATGCTCGAAATTCCACAGCTCCGGCGCATCGCCGGTCTTCAGCCCCGCCTCGAACAGGTTCGTGCCGGTCGCGCCGTCGGCGAGCAGCCAGGGGCGTTCGCTGAGCAGCCGGTGCAGTCGGTCGGACATGGCTCTGGCCGGGGTTGTTGGGACCGAAGCGGGATTCTAGGCCCGGGCGAGAACCGGTGCAAAGCCAAAGCGCCCACGCCGGCGCAGCGATTTTCCGCTCGGGGCGTTGTCACAACCCTTCGGCTTGACAGGCGCGCGGGGGTGTCGTTTCAAGGCTGACGCAGGGGAGCCGACACAGGGGAGCCGATCAGCAGGAGGTTGGCGGTGCTCGAGACCTTCGAGGAACGGCGGATATCGGTGGGAGAGGCGGAGATCCATCTCCGCGTCGGCGGCAAGGGACCGCCGCTCCTGCTGCTGCACGGCTATCCGCAGACTCACGTCATGTGGCACCGGGTGGCGCCGCAGCTCGCCAAGGGCTTCACGGTCGTGCTCGCCGATCTGCGCGGCTACGGCCGCAGCAAGGGGCCGAAGGCGGACCCGGAGCATCGCGGCTATTCCAAGCGCGCCATGGCCGAGGACATGGTGAAGGTGATGGCGGCGCTGGGTCACGAGCGTTTCGGTCTCGCCGGCCACGACCGCGGCGGCCGGGTCGGATACCGGCTCTGCCTCGATCATCCGGAACGGGTCGAGCGCTTCGCGGCGCTCGACATCATTCCGACGCTCGACGTCTGGGAGCAGATGGACGCCGACGCGGCGCTCGGCACCTATCACTGGCAGTTCCTGGCGGTGCCGGCGCCGGTGCCGGAGCGCCTCATCGGCGGCGCGCCCGAGTTCTACGTCGAGCATCTGCTCGCCCGCTGGGCGGCGCCGGGCTCGGTCCTGCATCCGAAGGCGGTGAACGCCTATCTGACCCAGTTCCGCCGTCCCGAGGTGATCGCGGCGACCTGCGAGGACTACAGGGCCGGCGCCACCATCGACCGCGCGCTCGATCTCGCGGACCGCGAGGCCGGGCGGCGGATCGCCTGCCCCGTGCTGGTGATCTGGGGCCGCCACTATCATGCGAGCCGGAACGGCTCGCCCGCCGAGATCTGGCGGCGCTGGGCCGACGACGTCAGCGAGGTCGCGCTCGACTGCGGCCATTTCGTCGCCGAGGAGGCGCCGGAAGCCTGCGCCGAGGCGCTTTGGATGTTCTTCCGCGGCGGGGCTTAGCCCGGGCCCCCTCATGGTTCGACAGGCTCACCATGAGGGCTGCCATGATCTCACAAGAGGGCCTCATGCTGAGCTCGTCGAAGCATGAGGCCCGCCACGGTCAGGCCCTGAGGCGCTTGTTCTCAGGGTCCCAGGGGCTCTCCGGGATCACCACTGCGGGATACTTCTTGCCGAGCACCTCGATCTTCAGCTCGGTGCCGGGCTGCGCCACCGCGGGGTCGACATAGGCGAGCGCCAGGCTCTTGCCGATCGTGTAGCCGTAGGCGCCCGAGGTGGCGCGGCCGACCATCTTCTTGCCCTGATAGATCGGCTCGTTGCCGAGCGGGTCGACGTTCTTCGTCTCGCAGGCGAGGGTGACGAAGCGGTGCGGCACGCCTTGCTGCTGCTGGCGCACGAGCGCCTCGCGGCCCCGGAACTCCGCCTTGTTGAGCTGGACGAAGCGGTCGAGCCCGGCCTCGAACGGCGTGTAGTCCGCGGTCAGGTCGACCTTCCAGTAGCGATAGCCCTTCTCGATCCGGAGCGAGTCCATGGCGCGGATGCCGAACGGCGCGATATCGAACTCCTTCCCGGCCTCCATCAGCGCGTCGAAGATGTGGTTCTGATAGGCGAGGCTGTGGTGCAGCTCCCAGCCGAGCTCGCCCACGAAATTGACGCGCAGCGCCCGGACCGGCGCGACGCCGACCGTGATCTCCTTGCCCGAGAGCCAGGGGAAGGCGGCGTTGGACAGGTCGGCGTCGGTCACCTTCTGCAGCACGTCTCGGGCATGCGGACCGGCCAGGACCAGGACGCCCTTGTCGAGCGTCACGTCGCGGATCTGCACGCTGCCGTCCGCCGGCGCGTTCTTCAGCAGCAGGTCGTAGTCGTGCCGATGCGCGGCCGCGGCACTGATCAGGTAGAAACTGTCCCGGCCGAGGCGCGTGATGGTGAACTCGGTCGCGATGCCGCCCTTCGGCGTCAGCACATGGGCCAGGCTGGTGCGGTAGTCCTTCTGCGGCAGCTTGTTCGCCACCAGCCGGTCGAGGAAGGCCTCGGCGCCGGGACCCCAGACCTCGAATTTCGAGAAGCCGGTCAGGTCCTGGAGGCCGACGCGCTCGCGCACTGCCTGCACCTCGGCCCGCACCGGCTCGAAGGCGTTGGAGCGGCGGAAGGAGAGCTTCTCCACCGGCTTCTTGCCCTTGGGCGCGAACCAGCTGGTGCGCTCCCAGCCGTATTTCTGGCCGAACACGGCGCCGAGCGCCTTCATCCGGTCGTAGCAGGGCGCGGTCTTCGCGGGCCGCGCGTTGGGGCGCTCCTCGAACGGGTAGTGGATGATGAAGACGTGCTCGTAGGCCTCTTCGTTCTTGATCTTCGTGTAGCGCTTGTTGGCATAGGGGCCGAAGCGGCGCGGGTCGACGTCCCACATGTCGATGCCGGGCTCGCCCTCGGTGATCCATTCGGCGAGCTGCCAGCCGGAGCCGCCGGCCGCGGTCACGCCGAAGCTGTGGCCTTCCGACATCCAGTAGTTCTTGAGCCCCCAGGCCGGGCCGATCATCGGACTGCCGTCCGGGGTGTAGGCGATCGGGCCGTTGATCACGTTCTTGATGCCGGCCTCGCCGAAGATCGGCACGCGGCGGATCGCCGCCTCGACATAGGGCTCCAGCCGCTCGAGATCGCCTGGGAACAGGTCCTGGCCGAACGTGTCCGGCACGCCGTCGACGAAGCAGGCAGGCGCGTGCTTCTCGTAGGGGCCGAGGATCAGGCCCTGGCGCTCCTCGCGCATGTAGTAGGAAGCGTCGGATTCGCGCAGCACCGCCATCTCCGGCAGGCCCTGCTCCTTGCGCTTGATGAGCTCGGGATGCGGCTCGGTGACGATGTACTGGTGCTCGACCGGGATGACCGGGATGTCGAGCCCGACCATGGCGGCGGTCTGCCGCGCGTAATTGCCGGTCGCGGTCACCACGTGCTCGCAGGTGATGTCGCCCTTGGCCGTCTTCACCAGCCACTCGCCGTTCGGCTTCTGCTCGATCGCGGTCACCGGCGTGTTGCGGTAGATCTCGGCGCCGCCGTTGCGCGCGCCGATCGCCATGGCGTTGGTCACGTCCACCGGCGCGATATGGCCGTCCTGCGGGTGATAGAGCGCGCCGACCAGGCCGTCGGTGTTGCAGAGCGGCCAGAGCTCCTTCACCCGCTGGGGGGTGATGATCTCGAACGGCACGCCGATCGTGTTCGCCGTGCCGCAGTATTTGAGGTACTCGTCCATCCGCTCCTTGTTCGTCGCCAGGCGCAGATTGCCGGTGACGTGGAACGAGACCTCCTGGCCGGTCTCGGCGGGGAGCTTCTTGTAGAGGTCGACCGAGTACTTGTGCAGCTGGCCGACGCAGTAGCTCATGTTGAAGAGCGGCAGCAGCCCGGCGGCGTGCCAGGTCGATCCGGCGGTCAGCTCCGTGCGCTCGCACAGCACCACGTCCGACCAGCCCTTCTTGGTCAGGTGATAGAGAATGCTGACGCCGACCACGCCGCCGCCGACCACCACCACCCGCGCATGCGTCTTCATGAGCCCCTAGGCCTCCCCGAAGAATGAGATGCCCTTACATAACCCTCTGATATGTAAGGGCTTGCGTTCGCGCGACAGCAATTTACGGATTCGCGCCAGGGCGGCGCGGGCTCCGGCAGCGGTCGTGGCTCCGGATCACCCGCACAAAAATCGGGCGCCGCCGGATGAGACGGCGGCGCCCGGGAGGTCGGTGCCGACCAGAGAAACCGCTCAGCCGCAGACCGGCCCGCTCACGACCCGCCGGTCTCGTCCCAGAACTTCCGGTTCGACCGGGCCATCAGATCGGCGTGCCGGAGCCGCAGGCATTCGCGCATCGAGAACATCGAGCTCGATTCGACCGAGATCCGGCACTCTGCATAGAGGCCGCGGGCGGTCTGCACGCCGGCCGGCGACAGGGCGCTCGCCTGGGGCAGCGCGGCCATGCGGTCGAACAGGGTGTCGCGCTGTTCCGGGGTCTCCCGGCCGCGCGCCGGCATCGCGTTGATCAGGAGCGTGGTCAGCCGGGCCGCATCCGCCGCCGCCCCCTCGGCCTCGAAGGTCCGCTCCGCGGCCGCGCGCATCGGGCCGGTCGCCAGGGCGATCTCCTGCTCGCTCTGCGGATCCGGGTCACCCGCGACCGGGACGGGGACGAGGGACACGCCCGGCCCCACCTCCACCGCGAGCTGCACGTCGGCGGGCTCCGCGCCCAGCGCGCCGGCGAGCTCGACGCGCTCGCCCTCGGGCAGGCTCATGGTGACCGAGGTGAAGCCGATCAGCGTGCCGATCCTCAGATGGTCCGCGGCCGGCAGCCTGACGCTGCGGCCGTCCGGCGCGGTCGCCACCAGCCATACGGCGCCGTCCGGCGCCGGGGCATAGGCCGTGCCGGTGGATGGGGAGCTCCGCGCCTCCTGCAGGCAGAAGGTCGAGAACTGCGCGCTGCACTGGAACCCGTCGCAGGTTAGCGGAGTCGGGAATCCGTTGTCGGCCACCAGCCCCAGCACCTGCGGAGCGGCGCCGGCCGGTGCCGCCCACAGGGCGGCGGCCACCAGGGCGGCGGCGGTCGTGCATCCAAGCGTCGCGGGGAACACTGCGGACATCGGGCGGCCCTCCCTCGGCTCACGCGCGGGGCGGCCCGGTTCTCGGCAGGAGCGCGTCGACTGCCTCGGTCGGCAGGCCCTGCCGGGGACGGAGCCGTCCGGCTCCTCGACCACGGCGCCGCTGTGGCGCCGCATCCGGAAAGCATCGCACCAGCGGGTGCGGCGGGTCAACCAAAGGTCCGCAGCGGGCCGCGGCGGCGCTTGGCGCGAACACACCAAGCCCTGTCGCGGCAGCACAAGTTGAGCGACGGGCAGGGACCATAATCGCCGGAAATCAGTAGCAATCACGGACCGATGAGATGACCGACACGACCGGCGCAGACCAGGTGACCCAGGGCGCGGGCGCGGCAGGCCGCAGGGCGCGCGGCGGCGCGGAGGCGCGGCGCGCGGGCCGCGGCCGGCCGAAGCTGGAGCAGCTGCCCTACATCACCCGGAAGACTCCGGACGTGAACGTTCTGGACGAGGAAGGCCTCGCGATCATCGAGCGC
>DAIMFL010000164.1:0-3335 GCA_036724615.1 Alphaproteobacteria bacterium
GTTTGTGGTCTATTTATTGGGGCGTTGCGCATCGCTTTCCCCCCCTTCTTCGTTTCCGCGGCCCGAGGGCCCGCCCGGCGCGAGCCCGCTACTTCTTGCCGCCGATGCCGATGCCCTGGAAGCGCTTGTTGAACTTGGCGAGCTGGCCGCCCGTATCCATCAGCCGATGGACGCCGGTCCAGGCCGGATGGGACTTCGGATCGATGTCCAGCCGCAGGGTGTCCCCGGGCTTGCCATAGGTCGACCGCGTCTTGAACGTGGACCCGTCGGTCATGATCACGTTGATCTCGTGATAGCCGGGGTGAATGCCGTCTTTCATGGTGCCGCTCCTTGAAGAGCGGGGGTTATAGCCAAGCGGGTCGCCCCTGGCAAGGCCGTGACGCCTCGCCGCCTTGCGGAGCCGTCCCCCCTCGTTTAGGGATAGGCCGCCCGCATGACCCGGCCGCCCGGCTCGGCCCAGGCGGGGAACTTCCCAGGATGCCGATGGCCGAGTCAGCCCCCAGCCCGCACCGCACCGAGACCCCGACCGTTTCCGGTCCCGGCCGCCGCGGCAAGATGCCGGACCGGCCGACCAGCCGGGACCTCGGGCAGCTGCGCCATCTCGCGCGCTTCCTCTGGCCCTATCGGCTGTACGTGCTCGGCGCGCTCGCGTCGCTCACCGTCGCCGCCGGCACCGTGCTGGCGCTGGGCAGCGGATTGCGCGCCCTGATCGACGAGGGCTTCGGCGCCGGCGAAGGCGCGCTGCTCGACCGGGCGGTCGTCATCCTGTTCGGCGTCACCGTCATTCTCGCCCTGGCGACCTTCAGCCGGTTCTACTTCGTGTCCTGGATCGGCGAGCGCGTCGTCGCCGACATCCGCCGCGCGGTCTACGACCGTGTCACGCGGCTGTCGCCCGGCTTCTTCGAGGCGTCCCGCACCGGCGAGGTGCTGTCGCGGCTGACCGCGGACAGCTCGGTGCTGGAGACGGTGGTGGGCTCCACCGTTTCGGTGGCGCTGCGGAACCTGCTGCTCCTGATCGGCGGCACGGTCATGCTGGCGGTGACCAGCGCCCGGCTCACCGGCCTCGTCTTCCTGGTGGTGCCGCTGGTCATCGCGCCGATCGTGCTGTTCGGGCGCAAGGTGCGGCGGCTGTCGCGCACCAGCCAGGACCGCGTGGCCGAGCTCGCGGCCTTCGCCGACGAGACGCTGCAGGCGGTCCGCACCGCCCAGGCCTTCGGCCACGAGGAGATCGACCGGCAGCGCTTCGCGGCCCGGGTCGAGCAGGCTTTCGCCGCGGCGCGGCGGCGCATCGGGGCGCGGGCCTGGCTCACCGCCATCGTCATTCTGCTGGTGTTCGGCGCGGTCAGCACGATCCTCTGGATCGGCGGCCACGACGTGCTGTCCGGCCGCATCACCGCCGGCCAGCTCTCGGCCTTCGTCTTCTACGCCATCGTGGTGGCGGGCTCCGTCGGCGCGATCAGCGAGGTGGTGGGCGACCTGCAGCGCGCCGCCGGCGCCATGGAGCGGATCGTCGAGCTGCTGCAGACGGAGCCGGAGATCGCGGTCCCGCCGCAGCCGAAGCCCCTGCCGGAGCCGGCGCGGGGCGCCGTCGTCTTCCGCGACGTGGTGTTCCGCTATCCGACGCGCCCCGACCGGTCGGCGCTCGACGGCTTCGACCTCGCCGTCGCGCCGGGCGAGACCGTGGCGATCGTCGGGCCGTCCGGCGCCGGCAAGACCACGGTCTTCCAGCTGCTGCTGCGCTTCTACGATCCGCAGTCGGGCAGCATCACCCTGGACGGCGTCGAGCTGCGCGAGGCGGATCCGGCGGCCGTGCGCGCCCGCATCGGGCTGGTGCCGCAGGAGCCGGTGATCTTCTCCGCCGACGCCTGGGAGAACATCCGCTACGGCCGGCCCGACGCCACCGACGAGGAGGTGCGCGAAGCGGCCGAGGCCGCCCATGCGACGGAGTTCCTGGACCGGCTGCCGCAGGGCTTCTCCACCCATCTGGGGGAGCGCGGCGTGCGGCTCTCCGGCGGCCAGCGCCAGCGCATCGCCATCGCGCGGGCGATCCTGCGCAACCCGGCCGTGCTGCTGCTCGACGAGGCGACGAGCGCGCTCGACGCCGAGAGCGAGCGCGTGGTGCAGGACGCCCTGGAGCGGCTCATGGGCGCGCGCACCACGCTCGTCATCGCCCATCGCCTGGCGACGGTGCTGAAGGCCGACCGCATCGTCGTCATCGATCACGGACGGGTCGTCGCGGTCGGCCGCCATGCCGAGCTGATCCGCCAGGGCGGGCTCTATGCGCGGCTTGCGGCGCTGCAGTTCGACCAGGCCGAGGCCCTGGCCGCCGAGCGCGCCGTCTCATGATTCCCTGAACCGCGGGGCCACCGACCGGCAATAGGTATCGGCGCCATGCCTCTGCCCGGCCGGTGCGGTCGGAAGACCTCTGCACAGCGTCGGCAGTTCTTACAGCCAGCGGGCCGGTGCGCGCGGCCGGCGTCCTAACCAGTTGTTTCTGAACGGGTGGGCGGACGTGGCGCGAGTCTTGCTTCGATGCGGCGGGGGCGAAGCCTTCATTGCAGTTGGGGGGTCCAAGCATGTCGTGCATCTCCATCCGCTCGGTCGTGAGGGCCGGGCGCGCCATCGTCGCCGCCGGTCTGGCGGCCGTGACGATCACCGCATCCGGTGCGGCCTGGGCCGCGTCGGTGACGCCGACATTCGACAGTTTCGGGACGCTGCCGGGGGCGACCTTCGGCGGCACCGGCATCCCGAACGACGCCGTGGCGATCAAGACGATCACCGACGGCGGCAACACCATCACGCTCGGACTGACGGCGCATCAGCGCTACTCGAACCCGGCGCTGTCCAACAACGGCGCGGGCGTCTTCACCGCCGGCGCGGGCGCCAATTTCGGCGATCCGGACAGCCCGACGGGGCCCAGCGCGAATCTCGGCGCGACCTGGAACTTCGCCTACTACGTCGACATCGCCGGCGGCGGCACGCTGGACGACTACGTCGTGGAGCTTCTGTACGACTTCGATCCCGGCACCGGCACCGACGAGAGCGCGCATGGGGTCTTCACGCTATCGAACCTCTTCACGAGCTCGACCGCGCAGGACAGCCAGAATCTGCTGTTCGGCTTTCTCGCCATCGACATCGGCACGGTCATTTCCGCTCCCGGTGGGAGCTTCGATCCGTTCGCGGGCGGGGAATACAGCTTCGCGCTGCGCGTGTCGTCGCTGCAATCGACGGCGCCGTCCGCTTTCCTGGGGCAGTCGGCGATCGTCGTCAATGTCGTGCCCGAGCCGGCCACCCTGGCCCTGCTCGGCGGCGGGCTGATCGGCCTCTTCGCGCTG
>DAIMFL010000164.1:3345-4644 GCA_036724615.1 Alphaproteobacteria bacterium
GTACCGGGGGTTATTGTCGCGACGTGCCGGCGGGGGTGGATGGGGCACGTCGCGATCCGATCGTCGGAACCGTTGCGGATCGGCGGGCCTGGCGTCCCCCGTCGCGGCAGGTTCACCGCTGATCGAGCTTGAGCTCGATGCGCCGGTTGCGGCGCCAGGCCTCTTCGCCGCTGCCCTCGTCGAGCGGCTGGTACTCGCCGAACCCGGCGGCGACGAGCCGGCGGGACGGCACGCCCTGGCTCTCCAGGAACCGGACCACCGATATCGCCCGCGCGGTGGAGAGCTCCCAGTTCGACTTGAACTGGGCCGTGCTGATCGGCCGCCGGTCGGTGTGGCCATCGACCCGCAGGATCCAGTCGATCTCCGGCGGGATCTTGGCGGCGATCTCCAGCAGCGTGTCGGCGAAGCGCGCGAGCTGCACCTTGCCCGGCTCCTCCAGATCGGCCTGGCCGGACTCGAACAGCACCTCCGACTGGAAGACGAAGCGGTCGCCGACGATCTGGACGTCCTCGCGGTCGCCCAGCACCTCGCGCAGGCGGCCGAAGAACTCCGAGCGGTAGCGGGCGAGCTCCTCGACCTTGCTGGCGAGCGCGGCATTGAGCCGCCGCCCGAGATCGACGATCTGCACCTCCTGCTCCTCGGCCTTCGCCTCGGACACTTCGAGGGCGGCGGAGAGCCGTGC
This sequence comes from Alphaproteobacteria bacterium, assembly GCA_036724615.1. Lineage (GTDB taxonomy): Bacteria > Pseudomonadota > Alphaproteobacteria > Dongiales > Dongiaceae > DAIMFL01. The sequence continues at coordinate 4,028 of DAIMFL010000164.1, forward strand.
GATCTGCTGGCGCAGCGCCAGGAGCTGGCGATTGAGCAGCTCGACCCGAAGCTGCGCCTCCTCCGACATCTCCTGCTGGGCCGCGAGCTGCTCCTGCTGTTCGGAAAGCTGCCGGGCGGCTTCCTCCTCGCTGGCGAGCAGCTCCCGCTTCAGCTCGTCGCGCAGGCTCTCCAGCACGGCGATGTCGCCGAGCAGCGCTTGGATCCGCGCGCGGTCGGCCTCGATGACCTTGTAGGCCTCCTCGAGCTTCTCGTCGACACTGGCGCCGGCGGACTGCGCCCCGGCGAGGCTCGAGGCGAGCTGGTCGCGCTCCTGGGTCACGATGCTCAGGCGCCGCGTCAGCTCGTCACGCTCCTCCGTGGAGCCCTGCAGCTCCGCCGAGAGCTCCGCGATGTTGAGCCGCAGATCGGCATTGGCGCTGCGCTCCAGCGCCAGCAGCTCGCCGAGCTCGGCCACCTGGCGGTTCAGCCGCTCGAGCGCCTCGTCGCGCCCGGTCAGCGCCTCGCTCAGGAAGAACTGCGCGATGACGAAGACCATCAGCACGAAGATGACGACCATCAGCAGCGTGCTGAGGACGTCCACATAGCCCGGCCACGCATCGAAATGGCGCCGGCGTC
>DAIMFL010000164.1:4654-6590 GCA_036724615.1 Alphaproteobacteria bacterium
CTCAGCGCTCGCCCTCTTCGGCGAGCGCGGCGATGGTGCGGGCGAGCAGGCGGATCTCGCTCCTGAGCTCCTGGACGGTGTACTGCCGGCCGATGTTGAGCTCCTCGATCAGCCGGGTCATGTGCACGTCGACGTTGCGCAGGTGATGGCGGCTGGTCTCGTCGAGGCCGAAACCGCCGGTGGCGGCGAGGTCCGCGAGCCGGGTGAGGAGCGGGCGCATCTCCGACTGCGATTCGGCGAGCTTGATCATGAGCTGCTGCTCGGTGCGCATCTGGTCGGTCAGCGTGGACAGCCGGTCGGTGAGCTGCTGCAGGTTGGTGTTGGCCTGGATCCGGCTCTCCTCGCCGCGCGCCATGGTGCGCTGCAGGCTCTCCAGGCTGTCGGCGGTCTGCTCGAGCAGGGCCTGGATATAGGCGGGCACCGACTGCTCGCCGGCATCGCCGATCGGGCCGCCGCTCGACAGCCGCGTCTGCGCCGCCAGCCAGTCCTCGAGCTCGTTGTAGAAGCGGTTCTGCGCCTGGTTCGCCTGCAGCTCGAGATAGCCGAGCACCAGCGAGCCCGCCAGGCCGAACAGGGACGAGCTGAAGGCGGTGCCCATGCCGGAGAGCGGCGCCTGCAGCCCGCTCTTCAGCTGCGAGAACAGGGCGGCGGGGTCGGTGGTGTCGACCGAGAGGTTGGACACCGCCCCGCCGACCGCGCTGATCGTGCCGAGCAGCCCCCAGAACGTGCCGAGCAGGCCCAGAAAGACCAGCAGGCTGATGAGGTAGCGCGAGATGTCGTGCGACTCGTCGAGCCTCGCGTTGACCCCGTCGAGGAGCGACCGGCTCGACAGGGCGGACAGGCTGAGCCGCCCCTTGCGCTCGCCGAACATGGCGGCCATCGGCGCCAGAAGCCGCGGCGGCGGGCGGTCGCTGAGGATATGCTCGCCGCGCCGGAAGCTCTCCAGCCAGGCGATCTCGGGAAACAGCCGGCCGACCTGCCAGAAGACGAAGACGATGCCGATGAGCAGCACGGCGACGATGCCGCCGTTCAGCGCCGGGTTGACCAGGAAGGCGTCGCGGATCCGGCCGAAGAGGATGACGCCGAGGATCAGCACGGCGACCAGGCCGACCACCATCCAGGCGAGGTAGCGAGTAGGACGGGTCATGACCTCACCTGGCGACGGCGGCCGGGGTCGCGGCGGGGTGGGACCGGCGCGTCCTGCCGCATGATGTCATTGAGCCTGCGGGATGATGTCGACCCGATCCGCCGGCTCCTCCTCGACATTGCTGCCCAGCGCCCGCACGTCCATGCGGGTGGAGGGCACGCCCTTTTCGATCAGATAGGAGCGCACGGCAAGGGCGCGGGACAGCGAGGTGCGCCGCGCCCGGCTGGTGTTGTCGTCGATCGCCTGGGCATAGGCGAGCAGCTGGACGCGCAGCGAGGGGTCGCTGCGCAGAGTCTCCGCCATCTCGTCGAGCGCGCTGCGCCCGGCCGGGGGGAGCTCGGACGAGCCCTCCTCGAACACGACTCTCGCCTGCCCTTCGGCCGGGGAAGGGAGCGCCGCCGTTTGCGTGTCGCCCGGATCCTCTCCGGCTGGGGCGCCCACCGTCTCGGCTGCAGCCAAGGTCGCCGCCGGGTCGCTGTCGGTCGCGGCGGGCTCGGGCGGGGACGGCTCCGGTTCGGATGTGGCGGCGACCGGCTCGGCCTTGGCCGGCGCCGGCGCGGTGCTCTCGGGCGGTGTCGCGGCCTGAGCGGCGCCGACACCCGGCGCGGGCGCCGCCGGCGGGACGGGAGGTGGCGCCGGCTCCGCCGCTGCGGCCGCGGGCGCAGCGGCCGGTGCGGGCGCAGGGGCGGCAGGAGCGGGTGGAGGAGAGGGCGGTGTCGCGGCCTGCTGGACCGGCGCGCTGCTCGCCGCGGGCTGGGCTGCTGCCGGGGCCGGCGGCTCGATCTTGGT
>DAIMFL010000165.1:0-2230 GCA_036724615.1 Alphaproteobacteria bacterium
CGCCTCGATCACCCTGTTCTGGGGCGTGAACTGGCCGGCCATGAAGATCGCCGTCGCCGAGGTGCCGGTCTGGACCTTCCGGACGATCTGCCTGCTTGTCGGCGGGCTCGGCCTGCTCGCCATCTCCCGCGCCGCAGGGCTGTCGCTCCGGATCCCGCGGCGCCGGCTCGGGCCGCTCGTCGCCGTGTCCCTGCTCAACATCACCGGATGGCACGTCTTCTCCGCCTATGGGGTGCTGCACATGGAGGCCGGCCGCGCCTCGATCGTCGCCTTCACCATGCCGCTCTGGGCCGCGCTGCTGTCGGTGCCGATCCTCGGCGAGCGGCTCGGCTGGAGCATCGTCGCCGGGCTGGCCATGGGCATGGCCGGGATGGCGATCCTCGTCCTTCCCGAGTGGCAATCGGTCGTCGCCGCGCCGCTCGGCCTGATCTTCATGCTGCTCGCCGCCCTGTCCTGGGCGGCCGGCACGGTGCTGCTCAAGCGCTGGCGCTGGGAAATGCCGGTCGCGGCTCTGGCCGGGTGGCAGCTTCTCCTCGGCGGGCTGCCGGTGATCGCGGGGGCGCTCTTCCTCGACCGCGGCTTCGATCCGCTCGATGTGAGCTGGCAGGGCTGGACCGCCACGTTCTATGCCGCGCTGATCCCGATGATCTATTGCCACTGGGCGTGGTTCCGCGTGGTCACGATCTACCCTGCGTCCGTCGCGGCGATCGGCACGCTGGCGATACCGGTGCTCGGCGTGCTGTCGAGCGCCATGATGCTGCCCGAGCCGATCGGGCCGGACATCGTGCTGTCGCTGGTCCTGGTGCTGGGATCGCTCGGCCTCGTGCTGTTCGTGCCGTCGCTGCAACGGCGCCGCCACCGCTAAGAGGCTCTTAACGGGTCCGGCGGCAGCATCGACTCCGAAGCCCGGCCGGGACGATGCCGCCGGCGGCGGCGGCCGTGCTTCTGCAACCCGGTTCCCGACGGACCATCTGCATCCGAGGCGGAAATGCCCGACGACCTGCCCCCGCCCCGCGACCCGGCCGCCCGCGATCGGCAGGGGCCCGGCGATGCGGGATCACTCCTGGTACAGGAGTTATACCGATATTGGGAGAATAGGCGGCAGGATCGCCTCATGCCGCGCAAGTCGGATATCGATCCGTCCGACCTGAAGCCGCTGCTGCCCTTTCTCCTGCTGGCGGATTTCTCGGCCGAGCCGTTCCGGCTGCGCTATCGGCTGGTCGGCACCGAGGTGGTCGCGATCTACGGCATCGACTTCACCGGCCGATGGCTCCACGAGCTCGATTTCGGCGACCAGGTGGCGGGCGGCTGGACCGCGCAGTACCGCCGTGTCTTCGACACCCGCCGGCCGCTGTTCGGCGCCGCCCGGCTCGTCGCCGTCTCCGGGGTGGAGATGAGCTACGCGTTCGGGCTGTTTCCGTTGAGCGAGGACGGCGTGGTGCCGACCCACTGCATGGACATCAACGACTACCGCCCGCATCTGCAGCAGTCGAACGAGTCCTGGGCCCAGCTGCAGATCCTCCAGCGCGCCGGCCGCTGAGCGGTCGACGGACAGGGCTCCGGCGGGCAATATGGGCGCATGTGCAACGCCCATCGCCTGCGCCAGCCGGCGGGCCTCCTCGCGGACGAATTCAGCCAGCTGAAGCTGCCGGCCGTCCGACCGGGCATCGCGCCGCCGATATCGCGCCGCGCGACGACACCCGTATCCGTGACAAGGTGAGGGAATTTCTGCCGAGCAACGCGAGGTGCTGAAGATGCGCCTCGCTGGGAACCGACGAGGGGAGCACTGGGCATGGCGGCCGAGGAGGCACGGAAATCGGGCGGGGCGACCAAGCTCGTCATCCGCAATATCGGGCTGCTGCTGAGCGGCGACCTCGGCCGGCCCGTCCTCGACGGCGACGCGATCGTCGCGGTCGATGGCCGCATCGCGGGCGTCGGCCGGCTGAAGGACCTCGACGCGGAGGGCGCGACCACGGTGGTCGACGCCAACGGCACCGCCGTCGCGCCCGGCCTCATCGACAGCCATGTGCATCCGGTGGCCGGCGACTGGACGCCGCGGCAGAGCCAGATCAACTGGATCGACTCCTGCCTGCATGGCGGCGTCACCACCATGATCTCGGCCGGCGAGGTGCATATGCCCGGCCGGCCGAAGGACGCGGTCGGCGTGAAGGCGATGGCGATCTTCGCCCAGCGCGCCTTCGCCGCCTTCCGCCCGAACGGGGTCAAGATC
>DAIMFL010000165.1:2240-6048 GCA_036724615.1 Alphaproteobacteria bacterium
GACCGACATGGTCGAGGACGATTTCAGGGAGATGGCTGCTGCGGGCGTGAAGCTGCTGGGCGAGGTGGGGCTGGGCGGCGTCAAGGACGGACCGACCGCGAAACGGATGGTCGACTGGGCGCGCAAATACGGCATCCAGAGCACGATCCACACCGGGGGCCCGTCGATCCCCGGCTCCGGGCTCATCGACAAGGACGTGGTGCTGGAGGCGGATACCGACGTGGTCGGCCACGTCAACGGCGGCCATACCGCCCTGCCCGACGGCCAGATCCGCTGCATCTGCGAGGGCTGCCGCCGCGGCCTCGAGCTGGTGCATAACGGCAACGAGCGCGCGGCGCTCTATACGCTGCGCACGGCGAAGGAGATGGGCCAGCTCGAGCGCATCATCCTCGGCACCGACGCGCCGGCCGGCTCCGGCGTCCAGCCGCTCGGCATATTGCGCATGATCTCCATGCTGTCGGCATTGGGGGAGGTGCCGGCGGAGACGGCGATCTGCTTCGCCACCGGCAACACCGCGCGCATGCGCGGGCTCGACTGCGGGCTGATCGAGCCCGGCCGCGCGGCGGATTTCGTCTTCCTCGACAAGGCGCAGCACTCGGCGGGCAAGGACCTGCTGGAGAGCATCCGCCTGGGCGACCTGCCCGGCATCGGCATGACGGTGATCGACGGAATCGTGCGCACCCAGAGGAGCCGCAACACCCCGCCCGCGACCCGCCTGCCGGAGGTTGCGAGGGGGTAGGAGAGTCACCGCAGAGGCAGACAGAAGAATGCAGTAATACCGTCATGCGCGGGCTCGACCCGCGCATCCATTCAACCGCTCGCGCGAACGGCGGCATGGATCGCCGGGTCAAGCCCGGCGATGACAATGAAAAGGACAGCCCTTCTCTGTGCCTCCGTGCCTCTGTGGTTTCCCTGCCTACGGCCACTCGATGCGCGGGAGCGGGGCGAGCTTCGCCGGGCCGATCCAGAGATGGCCGTCCTGCAGGCTGAGCGGCACGGTGAGCTCCGGCCGCCCGTCGACGGGGGACGGCTTCGAGAGGACCGACAGCACCACCTTGGCCAGGCTGCCGTCGCGCGGGTCGACCGCGCCGTTCGCGACGAGGGCGTCGATCACCGCGTCGTGGCCGACGATGGTGGCCGACATGGCGCCGATCGGCTGCAGCGCGCCGTCGAGCGCGAAGGTGCCGTCGCCGGTGAGCTCCAGCGCGCCCCAATAGGCGACGACGCGGTCGAGCTCGAGCGTGCCGCCGTCGTCGCGCCAGCGCGCCAGCGCGGCGCGGAGCACGGCCTCGTCCTCCACCTCGGGCAGCGCGCCCATCACCGCGCCCTCGATCTCCAGCTTCTCGATGTCGCGGCCCAGCGGGGACTCCGCGGAGGGCGGCAGCGCCAATCCGCCGAGCGCCAGCAGAAAGGCGAGGCTCGGCTCCGTGTGCTGCTCGGCCCGGCCGGGGACGATGCGCGCCGCCACGCTGCCGATCCGGAGGGAGTCGCCCTCCCGCCCGGCCTCCGCCGCCGTGACGCCGGTCAGCGCCACCACCGCCTGGGCGAGCCGGCCGTCGATGCCGAAGCTGCCGCTGCCCGTCGCCGTCTCGGCATCGATGAGATAGACCCGAGGCGCGTCGCCGCCATCCTCGAGCTCGATCTCGTGCCGGCCCGGCGCCTCCGTCTCGAAGTCGAGCGGCGCCCAGGGGCGGGCATGAAGGCGCAGCGCCGGGCCGCGCCAGCGCCAGGCGAGCTCGCCCGGCGGCGCGGCGATCTCCGGCTCGTCGATCCGCGCCTCGAGATGGAGCGGGAAGCCGCCGATCTCCGGCGCCGCATAGGAGACCTCGTACCCGGCGCGGCGCTGCTGCTCCGCCCAGTCCGCGATGCCCTTCTCGAGCGTGCGCGCGGCGGACTGCCAGTAAACCGCATAGCCCGCCGCGACGGCGATCAGCAGGAGGACGGCGACGAAGAGGACGCGGCGCATGGCGGCTCCGGAGCGGGGCAGGGGCGCCACTCTAGCAAGGTGGGCCGCGCCGTCGAGGGCCGGATTGCCGGGCCTCGTCCTTCGCCGAGCTCAGGACGAGGCTCGATTTTCGCGTGCATAGAAGGGGGCCCTCATGCTGAGCCCGTCGAAGCATGAGGGCTGCATGAGGGCCGCCCTTGTCTCCCGGGTCCCGGCTGATAGGATGCCGCGACCGCCACGGAACGCCCTGCATGACCGCTTCCGCACACGCCCCGGCCGGCCGGATCTGGCAGGTCGGCACGCCCGGCCTGTTCGTGTTCCTGTGGAGCACCGGCTTCATCTTCGCCAAGCTGGGCCTCCCCTATGCGGAGCCCTTCACCTTCCTTGCCTGGCGCTTCGCCATCGTGGCGGCGCTCATGTTCGCCGTGGCCTTCGCGAGCCGGGCGCCCTGGCCGCGCGGCCTTGCCATGTACGGCCATATCGCGGTGGTCGGCGTGCTGATGCACGGCGCCTATCTCGGCGGCACCTTCGCCGCGATCGGCGCCGGGGTCTCGGCGGGGGTGGCCGCGCTCATCGTCGGGCTGCAGCCGCTCCTGACCGCCACGGTGGTCGGACCGCTGCTGGGCGAGCGGGTGAGCGCCACGCAATGGGGCGGGCTCGCCCTCGGCTTCGGCGGCGTGGCGATGGTGCTGTGGAACAAGCTCGGCCTGGGCGAGGCGCCGCTCTGGGGCTACGGCTTCTCCTTCATGGCCCTCGTCGGCATCACCGTGGCGACGCTCTATCAGAAGCGCTTCTGCAGCACCATGGACTGGCGCAGCGGCGGCGCGGTGCAGTATCTCGCCGCCGCCCTCGCCATGCTGCCGGTCATGCTGCTCTTCGAGACGGGGCGGGTGGCCTGGACAGCGGAGTTCGTCGTCGCCATCGTCTGGCTCGTCGTCATGCTGTCCTTCGGCGCCATCACTCTGCTCAACTGGCTGATCCGCCGCGGCGCCGCCGCCAAGGTGGCGAGCCTGTTCTACCTGGTGCCGCCGGTGGTGGCGATCGAGTCCTATGTGATCTTCGGCGAGGTGCTGGGCCCCCTCGCGCTGGCCGGCATGGCGCTCGCGGCGATCGGCGTCGCCATGGTGGTGCGGCGGTGACGGCGCCCCTCGGGCCGCGCGGCCGGATTGCGGAGGGCACGGCGGAGGACCGCGCCCTCATCGAGGCGCGCCGGCTGGTCGCCCCGCCGGGCGAGGATTTCTGGGTGTTCGGCTACGGCTCCCTCATGTGGCGGCCGGACTTCCCCTATCTGGAATGCCGGCCGGCGCTGCTCCGGGGCTGGCACCGCGCCTTCTGCGTCTATTCGCGGCATTACCGCGGCACGCGGGAGAAGCCCGGCCTGGTGCTGGGCCTCGACCGCGGCGGCGCCTGCCGCGGCCGCGCCTTCCTGGTGGCGGCAGAGGACGCGGTTTCGGTCTGCGACTATCTGCACGGGCGCGAGATGATCTCCGGCGTCTACGACCCGCGCTGGGTGGAGGTCGAGACGCCCGGGGGTCGCCTGCGCGCCGCCGCCTATATCGCCGACCGGCGGCACGAGCAATATGCCGGCAAGCTTCCGGAGGCGGAGCTGGTGCGCCTCATCCTGCAGGGCGTCGGCAAGGGCGGCACGAACATCGAGTACGTCGAGAACACCGTCCGTCACCTCGACGAGCTCGGCATCCGCGAAGGCGCGCTGCACCGGCTGCTCGATGCAGTGGAGAAGAAGGCGGGGATCAGGTAGCGCCTGCGCGTCGCCTCGCCCTTCGACAAGCTCAGGACGAGGCTCAAATACCCATGCCCAAATACGCGGTCCTCATGCTGAGCTTGTCGAAGCATGAGGGACCG
>DAIMFL010000165.1:6058-6557 GCA_036724615.1 Alphaproteobacteria bacterium
CCGCCTCGCGTTTTCCGAGCTGCATCCCCTCACCCTCCCGCTGCTCGCGCTGCGGGTCCCTCCCTCTCCCCGAAATGCGGTGAGAGGGGTCGGGGTGAGGGGCTTCGCGAGATTGAGCCGATCTGCGCGCTCAGCTGCACTTCTCTGCGCGCTCAGCTGCATTTCGAATAGCCGCACGACGTGCACAGGTCGCACCCCTCCTGGCGGATGAGCGAAGGCTGGCTGCATTTCGGGCAGCGCGGCAGTCGGGCGCCGCCACCGTTGGCGCCCTTGGCTGCGGGGCCGCCGATCGCCTTGCGCTCGTAGGCGGCCGCCATCTCGCGGCGCTCCTGCGCCGGGTCGGGCAGGAAGCCGATGGCGATCATGTGCTGCTCGATCACCTCGCCGATCGCGGCGAGGAGCGAGGGCACGTAGCGCCCGCCCATCCAGCCGCCGCCGCGCGGATCGAACACGGCCTTCAGCTCCTCCACCACGAAGGACACGTCGCCGCCGCGCCGGA
>DAIMFL010000166.1:0-6315 GCA_036724615.1 Alphaproteobacteria bacterium
TGGGAGTCCCCCGCGTCAGCCCCTCAAGCCGTTAACCTGAAGCGATCGCCCTGGGGTCTTCGGCCGAAGCTAACTTCCGCTGAGCCTGCGGGTCGAATGGACCGTCGATGAGCCGGCCTTCGCCGACAGCTCCTTGAGCGCCCTCGGGTGCCGGTCCAGCACTCGCAGCAGATTGCTCATGGGCTTGCTGACCATCACCGCACGCGATTCATACTTCTGAAACGCGCGGGGGCCGCCGCCCAGGACCTCTCCGGCCTCGCGCTGCGATAGGCCGAGCGAGCGCCGGATGCGCTTGATCTCCTCGGCCGTGACGAGCCCGTCCGCTTCCGCCTTGAGATCGAAGAACGCCGCTTCGGTCGCCTTGATGTCGGCGGGCTCCAGCACGGCCTCTCCGCAGTCCGCGCAATACCAGCCGGGCTGGGTCACCTTGCGCGACAACCCCTTGTACTCGACCGTGTCGGTGCGCCGGCCGCGCCGCATCTCGCCGCCGCAGACCGGGCATGGGCGCAGCTTATGTTCCCTCGATTCGGCGACCTTTCGCGACACGCTGCTCCGCGATGTCCGCGTCACTTCATCTCTCCTTGAACGACAAAACAGTAAACTCGGTGACGGTCCCTGCACTGAACTTGACGTAGAGCACGAGTCCTTCATAGGGCACGTGGTAGACGTCCTGCCATAGCCGGTGATCTGCATAGGACGTCATCGACTTTATGAAGTGGCGGCGGCCCATAATGGCAATCGCCGCCTTCATGTCCTGATATCCGAAGCCGAGCATGCGGGCGCTGCGGACCGCCGTACGCGTGAAGCCGGCCTTGTCCGCCGCCACGGACGCCTTGAAGGCTTCGACATCGTACGTCGGTCGGCGCTTCTCCACCTGGAGAAAGTGGCACCATTATGGTGTCATGTCAAATTGCCGGCGGTACCGTCCGAGATCGCATGAAAAAAAGGCCCCGCGCCTGCGCGCGGAGCCTTTTCGCCAGAGAGAATGCGAGTGACGGTTACATCACCGACTCGACCCACTCGATGAGCTTGTTCTTGGGCAGGGCGCCGATCTTGATGGCGGCGACCTGGCCGTCCTTGAACAGCATCAGCGTGGGGATGCCGCGCACGCCGTACTTCTTCGGCGTCTGCGAGTTCTCGTCGATGTTGAGCTTGGCGACGGTGAGCTTCCCGCCCATCTGCGCCGCGAGCTCCTCGAGCGCCGGGGCGATCATCTTGCAGGGGCCGCACCATTCGGCCCAGAAGTCGACCAGCACCGGCACCGGAGCCTTCAGCACGTCGCTCTCGAATGTCGCGTCGGATACCTGAGTCGTGGCCATGGGTCTTCCCTGTGCTGGAACGGCGTGCGCGAGAATTCACCGAAACCCGGTGCGCTGCCCCAACCAGCCGCGCCAGGCTCCACGCCCGAGAGAGACGGAATCTAAGAACCCGCCCCGGCGAGGTCAAGCCGGCGGGCCGCCCGGCCGCGCCCGCCGCATGGCAGCCATGTCCTCACGGCGCGTGCGCGTCGAGCAGCGCGTCCGAGAGCGGCATGAAGCGCGGTCCGTCCGTCCAGAGCAGCGCGCAGCTCACCGAGCGGTCGGGCCAGGCGTGACGAATCGCCGCGCGATAGACGGCCATCTGCCGCAGATAGATCGGCGCGACCTCCGATTCCACGAGCGGCGGCGGGCGATTCGTCTTGTAGTCGAGGATCAGGACCGATCGTTCCGTAACCACCAGCCGGTCGATCTGGCCGTGGATCACCTGGAGGCTGCCGTCGGCGGCGCGGATCTCTCCGGCGATCGGCACCTCGGCCATGCCGCCCGGGCCGAACAGCGGCGCGACCGCCGGATCGTCGAACAGGCGCAGCACCTCGCGCGCGGTCTCCGCCTGGATCTCGGGCGGAAGCCCATGCACCCTGCGCGCCAGGAACCGCCGGGCGAGATCGGCGCGGCGCTCCGGCGCCACCTCCGGCAAAAGCTCGAGGAGCCGGTGCACCAGAAGGCCGCGCCGGAACCGTGCGCCGTCGTCCCCGGCCAGAGGCGGCCGGACCGGCGGCTCGTCGCCGGAGGGGCGCGACGGGGCGAGCGGGCGCGCGGGCACCGGCTCGGGCGCCGGCGGACACGTGGCCCAGAAGGGCAGCTCGGCCGCGCCGGGAACGACCGGCCCCGCCGCTTCCGCCGCGTCGTCGGCCGGCGCGGTCTGCGGATTGCGCAGGCGCAAGCCCGGCCCCGACCAGCCGTCCTCCGCGCCGATCTCGTCGCGGCAATCGAACTCGAACGGCTCGGCGGCCGCGGCGAGCCCGTCGCGCACCAGGGCGTGCCAGTTCCCGCCGGCGGGCGCCTTGGCGCCGTGGCAGCCGCAGACATAGAGCCGGTCTTCGGCGCGGGTCAGCGCCACGTAGAGCAGGCGGCGATACTCGCGCATCTCCGCGGCGCGGCGATCGGCGCGCGCCGCCTTCGCCTCGGCCTCGTCATAGAGGCTGCGCGGCGACCAGATCGGCAGGTCGAGATCGCCGTCCCGCCGCCAGAGCAGCCCGCCGTTCGGCTGCGGCAGCTGCAGCGTGTCCGGCAGGAAGACGATCGGCGCCTGCAGGCCCTTGGCGCCGTGCACGGTCATGATGCGCACCTCGCCGCGCATGCCCTGGTCGAGGTCGCGCTTGATCTCCACCCGGCTCGTCGACAGCCATTGCAGGAAGCCCTGGAGCGACGGCACATGGCCGCGCTGATAGGCGAGCGCCAGGTTCATGAACTCGTCGATCGGATCGCCGGCTTCCGGCCCCAGCTTTTTTATAATGTCTCGGCGTCCACCGAGACGGCCGAGCAGATCGGCGTAGAGCTCGTAGGGCGGCACGAAATCCGCGCGGCCGAGAAGCCCGGACAGATACGCCTCGGCGCGCTGGAAATCCGCCCGCTCGGCGCCGCGCCGGCGCAGCTCCGTCCAGAGCCGCCGCCCTTCGCGGTGATGCGCCAGCTCGAACAGCGCGTCCTCATCGAGCCCGACCAGCGGCCCTTTCAGCACCGTGGCCAGGGTGAGATCGTCCTCCGGCAGCAGCACGAAGCGGGCGAGCGCGACGAGGTCCATGACCGCGAGCTGGTCGGTCAGCACCATGCGGTCGACGCCGGCGACCGGCACCGACCGGCTCTTCAGCTCGCGCACCAGCTCGTCCAGGAAGGCGTTGCGCCGGCGCACCAGCACCATGATGTCGCCGGGCCGGATCGGCCGGCCGCGGGACTCCAGGATCTCCGTGCCGGCCGTCATGCGCGCGATCCGCGCGGCGACGAGCCGCGCCAGGCGCCGCACCGGCGAAGCGGCGCCGACCCGCGTGGTGGGCGGCGACCAGGGTTCCGGCGCGACCGGCTCGTGCGGCGCGACCGGCGGCCAGAGCTCGACGAGGCCGGCATGGCCGGCGCGGAAGGCCTGATGCTCGATCGGCCCGCCGTCGAGCGCGACGCCCTCGCGCGCCTCGTCGCCGGCGAACACCGCGTCGACGGCGGCCAGCACCGCGGGCGTCGAGCGGAAGGAGACGGTGAGCGGCACCTGCTCCAGCCGGCTCTCGGCCTCGGCGATCTTCCGGGCGAAGTAGTCGCGCATCCGCGTGAAGCCTTCCGGGTCGGCGCGCTGGAAGCTGAAGATCGACTGCTTCGCGTCGCCCACGGCGAAGACGGTGCGCGGTTCGGGCCGCGCGCCCGCGCCGGAGAAGAACTCGCCGGCGAGCACCCGCACCACCTCCCACTGCTCCGGGTTGGTGTCCTGCGCCTCGTCGATCAGGATGTGGTCGATGCCGCCGTCGAGCTTGAACAGCACCCAGGGCGCGATGCCGTCGCGCTCCAGCAGGCCGACGGCGTGGTTCACCAGATCGTCGTAGTCGAGCTGCGCCCGCGCCGCCTTGTGCCGCCGATAGGTCTCGAGCATGGCGAGGCCCAGCCCGAGCAGGCACTCCGTCGCCTCCGCGACGATCGCCGCGCGCAGCTTCTCCTCCAGCGCGAAGACCCGCTCCGCCTCGCATTCGAGCGCGCCGAGGACCCCGGCGACCTGCAGAGCCTCCTTGCCGGCGAGCTGCTTGCGGATGGCGCCCTCGGCCGTCAGGAATATCGTCTTATACTGCTCGTAGGACATGGCGCGTGCCGGCGGCTCGGCGAGCCAGCGCGCCAGGATCGCGGCGCGCTCCCGGTCGGTCTTGGTGCCGGCGGAGAGCGCGTCGGCGGCGAGCCGCAGGCCGAGAAGGTCGAGCGCCTCGTCGCCGCAGCTCCGCTCCAGGATCGACCGCGCGGTCGCGCCGTCGGCGAGGCCGAACCGGCGGCGCAGCGCGCGCACCGCGCCCACCAGCCCGCCCTTCGCCTCGAACAGCCGCGCCAGCCGGTGCCGCTCCTCGGTCAGGCAGGTCATGAGCGCGGCGAACTGCTCCTCGTTCACATGCCGGGTCACCCCGGCGAGCGCCACGGCGAGCGGGTTGCCGTCGCCGTTGCGCGCGGCGCTCAGCACCTCCTCCTGCGCGCCCTTCATCAGCTCCGCGGCGCTGCGCTCGTCGAGCAGCTCGAAATGCGGCGCGACCTCCGCCTCCAGCGGGAAGCGGCGCAGCAGCGACTGGCAGAACGCGTGCAGCGTCTCGATCTTCATGCCGCCCGGCGCGTCGAGCACGCGGGCGAAGAGCTGGCGGGCGAGGCGGCGGCGGGCGTCGTCGGGGAAGCTGCCGGTGATCTTGCGGATGTCGTCGGCGAGCGCCTTGTCGCCGGCCGCCGTCCAGCGCCGCAGCCGCTCGGCGATCCGGTTGGACATTTCGGCGGCCGCGGCGCGGGTGAAGGTGAGGCAGAGAATGCGCGACGGCTCGACGCCGGAGAGCAGCAGGCTCAGCACCCGGTCGCTCAGCACCTTGGTCTTGCCGCTGCCGGCCGAGGCGGCGACCCAGACCGAATGCGCCGGGTCGGCGGCGCGCTGCTGCGCCCGGTCGGCGCGGGCCTGGGCGGTCTCGGGCGTGCGCGGCTGGATGGTCATGCCTCGTCCCCCAGCGCGGACCACTCGCGCACCCGCGCCAGGTGGTCGTAATCGCTGAAGCGCGGCGCATAGTCCGGCCGCGGCCGCGATTCGTAGGCGGTCTCCGGGTCGTCGAAGGCGGCGACCAGGCGCTCGAGCCCGGCGCGCGCCGCGGCGGCGAGCTCTTCCGCCTCGGCCTTCACCGCGTTGACCTCGCCGGGCGGGTTGCCGCCGGACAGCCGCCAATGGGCGAGCTCCGCGACCGGGCCGGGCGCGATGCCGGGGAAGCCGCCGGCGGCGGCGATGGCGGCCTCCAGCGGCAGCTGCGGCGCGAAGCCCAGCTCGATCGCGCTCGCCTTCGGCGGCTGTCCGGTCTTGTAGTCGATGATGACGAGCCTGCCGTCGTGCAGCTGATCGATCCGGTCCGCGGTGGCGGTCAGCAGGAACGGCTCGGTGGGACCGGCGAACTCGAGCCGGCCCTGAAGCTCGGTGACGCTCGCCGCGATGCCAGGTCGCCGCTCCGCCTCGCATTCGACGAACCAGCGGGCGATGCGCTCGAAGCGCGGCCACCAGAACGCCCAGACGGAAGGGCGGTCGAGCGCCGGGCCGAAGGCCTCGCGGCCACAGTCGAGCAGCCGGTCCAACGCGTCCGCCGGCAGCGGCCCGGAGGTGGCGGCGACGAAGCGCTCCAGGGCGCGGTGGATGAAGATGCCGCGCTCGGCCGCGCCGGGATCCGCGTCCAGCGGGTCGAGCGCCTTCAGCTTCAGCACGTGCCGCGCATAGATCGCATAGGGGTCGCGCATCCAGGTCTCGATCTGGGTGACCGAGAGGCGGCGCGGCCGCGCGGCGACCGGCGGGCGCGGGGCGGGCGGGGCGACCGGCCGGACGGCATCGGGCCGGTCGAGCCTCTCCTGCCAGCCGAGCGGGAGCGCCGGCCGCTCCAGCGCGTCGGCGAGGCCGACGCTGTCGAGCAGCCCGTCCAACCGCTGCAGCCAGCGCGAGGGGACGGTCGGCGTCCCCTCGACGCGCAGCGAGCGGGTGAGCACCACCTCGCGGGCGCCGAGCGCCTGGGCGAAATCATGGGCGGCGAGGCCGATCCGCCGCTCCGGCGGGGGCAGGCCGAAATCGCGCCGCATCGGCCGGCTGAGCCAGGGATCGACCACCGGCTCGGGCGGCCAGCTCCCCTCGTTCAGCCCGCCGAGGATCAGCAGGTCGGCATGCTGCAGCCGCGCCTCCAGCGGGCCCCAGATGGCGAGCCGCGGGTGGCCGCCATGGCGCGGGCGCACGACGACCCCGCTCATCAACCCGGCGAACAAAGCGGGGTACTGCCAGCCCGGGATCGGCGCGAAACCGGCCGCAGCC
>DAIMFL010000167.1:0-6283 GCA_036724615.1 Alphaproteobacteria bacterium
TTGCCCGCCGAAGCTCGGCGCAGCCGAGCGAAGGGGGGAGTTGGGTGAGGGGGTGCAAATGGCTCGATAGTGGCGGAGCGTGCCTGACGCCTGCCGCCGGCACGACGAGGAATGTCGATGGTGCAGAAGTCGCGGCCGCGCCGCAGTGTGCTCTACGTCCCCGGCTCCAATCTCCGGGCTCTGGAAAAGGCCAGGACGCTGGCCGCCGACGGGCTGATCCTGGACCTGGAGGACGCAGTCGCGCCCGACGCGAAGGAGACGGCGCGCGCCCAGGTCCGTGACGCGGTCGAGGCGGGCGGCTTCGGCCGGCGCGAGATCGCGATCCGGGTGAACGGGCTCGGCACGCCCTGGGGCCATGCCGACCTCGCCGCCGCCAGCGCCTCGGGCGCCGATGCCGTTCTCCTGCCCAAGGTCGAAAGCGCGGACTCCATCCGCCAGGCGCTCGCCGTCATGGCCGCCAGCGGCGCGCCGGAGGCCCTCGCCGTCTGGTGCATGCTGGAGACGCCGCGCGGCATCCTGCATGCGGAGGAGATCGCCGCCGCCAGCCCCCGCGTCGCCTGCTTCGTCCTCGGGACCTCCGACCTCGCCAAGGATCTGCACGCGCATCACACGCGCGACCGCCTGCCGATGATCACCAGCCTCGGCCTCTGCATGCTGGCGGCGCGCGCCTATGATCTCGCGATCCTCGACGGGGTCCATCTCGACCTGCAGGACGACGAAGGGTTCGAGGTCTCCTGCCGCCAGGGCGTGGAGCTGGGCTTCGACGGCAAGACGCTGATCCATCCCAAGACGATCGAGCCGGCGAACCGCATCTTCGCGCCCTCGGCCGAGGAGGTCGCCTGGTCGCGCCGCATCATCGAGGCCCATGCGCAGGCGACGGCCGCGGGCAAGGGCGTGGTGCTGGTCGACGGCAAGCTCATCGAGAACCTGCACGTCGCCAACGCGCATCGCCTGGTCGGCCTCGCCGAGACCATCGCCGCGCTCGAGGCCGACCGCGCGGCGCGGGCGTGAGTCTTCATCCGAGTTTCGATCTCAGGAATCAGTGATGCGGCACCCCCCACCCCGGCCCTCCCCCACAAGGGGGGAGGGGGAAGATGGCGGGCTCGATATAACTCCCTCCCCCTTGATGGGGGAGGGTTGGGGTGGGGGTGATGCGCTCGCTCTCGCCAGCAAGCGCACATGACCAAGACCAATCCCGGCAACTTCTTCGAGGACTTCCGCATCGGGCAGGAGATTCGCCATGCGACGCCGCGCACGGTGACGGCGGGCGACGCCGCGCTCTATGTCGGGCTGACCGGCTCGCGCTTCGCGCTGCATTGCTCGGATGTCTTCGCCCGCGGCCTCGGCTATCCGTCGGCGCCGATCGACGACCTGCTGGTCTTCCACGTGGTGTTCGGCAAGACCGTGCCGGACATCTCGCTCAATGCCGTCGCCAATCTCGGCTACGCCCAATGCCGCTTCGGCGCGCCGGTCTTCCCGGGCGACACGCTGTCGGCCCGCTCCACCGTGATCGGGCTCAAGGAGACTTCGAACCGGCAGACCGGCGTCGTCCATGTGCGCTCGATCGGGGTCAACCAGCGCGGCGAGACGGTGCTCGACTACGTCCGCTGGGTGCTGGTCCGGAAGCGGGACGCGTCGGCGCCGGCGCCCGAGCCGGTCGTGCCCGAGCTGGCAGGAGAGGTGGCGGCGGGCGAGCTCGTCGTCCCCGGCGGGCTCGATCTCTCCGGCTACGATGCCGAGGCGGCGGGCGCGCCGCATCTCTGGGACGACTACCAGCCAGGGGAACGCATCGACCATGTGGACGGCATGACGATCGAGGAGTCGTGCCACATGACGGCGACCCGGCTCTACCAGAACACCGCCAAGGTCCACTTCAACCAGCACACGGAACAGGACGGGCGCTTCGGGCGCCGCATCGTCTATGGCGGCCATGTCATCAGCCTGGCGCGCGCCCTGTCCTTCAACGGCCTCGCCAACGCGTTCCGCATCGCCGCCATCAACGGCGGACGGCACGTGAACCCGAGCTTCGCCGGGGACACGGTCTATGCCTGGAGCGGGGTGGTCGCCAAGGCGCCGGTCCCCGGCCGCCGGGATCTCGGCGCCCTGCGGCTGCGGACCGTCGCCGCCAAGAACCGATCCTGCGCCGACTTCCCCGACCAGGGAGCGGACGGCAGGGCCGATCCCGCCGTGGTGCTCGACCTCGACTACACGGTTCTCATGCCGCGACGGGGCTGAGTCCAGGCTAGACTTTGGGGCCTGCCGCCAAGAAGCCCCAAAATCTTGTTGAATCGGATGATTCCGCCGTGTTAAGGGTGGAGGCGTCAGGTGCTGCGGACCCGGAAGATCCGCCGCATCGCGCCCCGCGCGGGGCGCTCCTGACGCCTCCGGAGCCGTCGACGGCTCCGGCGCGAAAAAGCGGCGGGGTCTCCTTGCGGATCGCCTCGCTGGTGCATCGGACCTCGCGAATCCAACACAGCGATCGAGGCGTGTCCTCGCCCCGCATCCGGCCGCCGAAGCGGCCGGCCCGGGGCCGGTGACCCGACATCGGCCTGCATACCCCTCGACCTGCCCCCCGGGTCCGCGTCCGGACGCCGTTCCGACGGATCGCTCCACCGGCAGCGCGCGGCACGGCCTCGGCGACATCCGCGGCGCCGGCACCGTTCGGTCCTGACGAGCGCAAGAGGCGGAAGCCCGTCGCACTCTGCAAGCCGAGGCGCGCCCTCGGGGATCGCCTGCCCGGACCGGTCCCTCTGCGCAGGAGCGAAGGATCGGCCCGTCCGGGAAGGCTGGCTGCCGTGACGGGCGCCTGGCCTTCCGTCCCGGAACGTCGTCCCGGAGAGAAATCTCCCCGGGCCGCCGGCCGGCGCCGAACCCGTCCCCCGCGCTACGGCGTATCGCGGGAAACCGGTCCGCGGGCCTCTTCGGCATGGCGATCCTGGCGACGGCCGCGCGGCCCCGTGAAGGGTCCGCGGCCGCGCCGGAACCCCGTGTCGACGGTGCCCGACGCTTTCGCGTGCCGAGGAGAAGCCTGCGCCAGTCCTTCCGCCTTCGCAATAAGGAAAGCAAGTATTCGCCAAGATTTCTGTGAGTAAACGGCAGGCGAATTCACAAATGCCGCACAGATTTTCCCCTGAGTTTTCCACAGGATCGGAGTTCATTCCGGCGGATGGCGGCCGAGGACGAGCCCCGGGATCGCCGCCGGGCAAGGCGTGTTTGCCAATGCAGGCGATCTTCGAACTCTTCCATTTTTTGCGGCGCGATCACGCAAGTGCGGGAGCGTACATTGACTTTGCCCCGACGGGGGGTCTAAGAGCCTATCGGCAACATCATTGAGCGCCACGGACGCCATGCCCAGTCACGACCGGCCGCTGTCACCGCATCTTCAGATCTATCGCCCGCAGATCACCTCCGTGCTGTCGATCCTGCACCGCTTCACCGGTGTGGCTCTCGCCGTCGGCACGCTGCTGCTGGTCTGGTGGCTCGTCGCCGCCGCCGCCGGTCCGGACGCCTTCGCGACGGCCCAGGGCTTCGTCGGCTCGATCCTCGGGCGCCTGCTGCTGCTCGGCTGGAGCTGGGCGCTGTTCTATCACCTGTGCAACGGCATCCGGCATCTCGCCTGGGATATCGGCTGGGGCTTCGACCTGAAGAGCGTCTACGCGACGGGCTGGACGGTGGTCGCGGCCTCGTTCCTGCTGACCATCGTCGCCTGGGTGGCGGGCTACGCCGTGCTGGGAGGCGCCTCATGAGCCGGCGCGCCGACGATTTCCGCTCCGTCTCCGCCCGGGTGCGCGGGCTGGGCAGCGCCAAGGAAGGCGTGCAGCACTGGTGGCTGCAGCGCCTCTCGGCGCTGGCGCTCATCCCGCTCTCCCTCTGGCTGGTCGCCTCGCTGGTCGCGCAGCTCGGCGCCGACCATGCCGTGGTTCTCGCCTGGATCGGCGAGCCGGTGACGGTCGCGCTGCTGCTGCTCACGATCTTCGCCACCTTCTATCACGCGCAGCTCGGCCTGCAGGTGGTCATCGAGGACTACGTGCATCGTGACGGGGCGAAGATCGCCGCCATCCTGCTGGCGAAGGCCGCCTGCCTGGTCCTCGGTCTCGCCGGCGTTCTCGCCGTGCTGTTCATCGCCTTCGGAAAGTGACGTTCATGTCTGCCGCCCCCGCTGCGTCCGGCCCGGCGCCCCATATCACCGGCAAGGCCTATCCGATCACCGATCACGTGCACGACGTGGTGGTGGTGGGCGCCGGCGGCGCCGGCCTGCGCGCCACCTTCGGCATGGCCGAGAAGGGCCTCAGGACCGCCTGCATCACCAAGGTCTTTCCGACCAGGAGCCACACCGTGGCGGCGCAGGGCGGCATCAGCGCCGCGCTCGGCAACATGGGCGAGGACGACTGGCGCTGGCACATGTACGACACGATCAAGGGGTCGGACTGGCTGGGCGACCAGGACGCGATCGAGTACATGGTGCGCGAGGCGATCCCCGCCATCATCGAGCTCGAGCATTACGGCGTGCCGTTCAGCCGCACGGCGGACGGCCGGATCTATCAGCGCCCCTTCGGCGGCATGACCACCCGCTTCGGCGAGGGCATCGCCCAGCGCACCTGCGCCGCCGCCGACCGGACCGGCCACGCCATCCTGCACACGCTCTATCAGCAGGCGCTGCGCCACCACGCCGAGTTCTTCGTCGAGTACTTCGCCATCGACCTCATCATGGAGGACGGGGCGTGCCGCGGCGTCATGGCCTGGAACCTGGACGACGGCACGATCCATCGCTTCCGGGCGAAGACGGTCGTGCTGGCGACGGGCGGCTACGGGCGCGCCTTCTTCTCCTGCACCTCTGCCCATACCTGCACCGGCGACGGCAACGCGATGGTGCTCAGGGCCGGCCTGCCGCTCCAGGACATGGAGTTCATCCAGTTCCATCCGACCGGCATCTACGGCGCCGGCTGCCTGATCACCGAGGGCGTGCGCGGCGAGGGCGGCTATCTCACCAATTCCGAGGGCGAGCGCTTCATGGAGCGCTACGCCCCGACCGCGAAGGACCTCGCCTCGCGCGACGTGGTCAGCCGCTCCATGACCATCGAGATCCGGGAAGGCCGCGGCGTCGGGGCGCACAAGGACCACATCCATCTCCATATCGAGCATCTCGACCCGAAGATCATCCACGAGCGCCTGCCCGGCATCGCCGAGACGGCGCGCATCTTCGCCGGCGTCGACGTGACCCGGGAGCCGATTCCGGTGCTGCCGACCTGCCACTACAACATGGGCGGGGTGCCGACGAACTATCACGGCGAGGTGGTGACCAAGGCGGACGGCGACGCGAACGCCGTCGTGCCGGGGCTGATGGCGATCGGCGAGGCGGCCTGCGTCTCGGTGCACGGCGCGAACCGGCTCGGCTCCAACTCGCTGCTCGACCTCGTCGTGTTCGGCCGCGCCGCGGCCAGGCGCTGCGCCGAGGCGATCCGTCCCGGCGAGGCGCTCCCCCCCACGAAGGACGGTGCGGGCGAGGAGGCGATCGCCCGGCTCGACCGGCTGCGCCACGCCAAGGGCGGCACGCCGACCGCCGCGCTCCGGCTCGAGATGCAGAAGATCATGCAGGCGGACTGCGCCGTGTTCCGCACCGGCGAGACCCTGTCGGAGGGCATGGCGAAGCTCGAGCAATGCTGGGCCCGGCGCGGCGACGTCAGGGTCACCGACCGGTCCATGATCTGGAACAGCGACCTCATGGAGACGCTGGAGCTCGACAACCTGCTCTACCAGGCGGTGGTGTCGATGACGTCGGCGGCGAACCGCACCGAAAGCCGCGGCGCCCATGCGCGGGAGGATTATCCCGAGCGCGACGACGAGCACTGGCTCAAGCACACGATCGTCTGGTGCGGTGAGGACGGCAAGGCCCGGATCGACTACCGGCCGGTGCATCTCCAGCCGCTCACCAACGAGGTCCAGTCCTTCCCGCCGAAGAAGCGGGTCTACTGATCCGGCGATCCGACAGTCCACGAAAGCGCAAAGCCCATGGCCGAGTTCACCCTGCCTGCCAATTCCAAGATCCGCGAGGGCGACACCCATCCGGCGCCCCAGGCGGCGACGAAGCCCCGGGCCTTCCGCGTCTATCGCTGGAATCCCGAGGACGGGGAGAACCCGCGGGTCGACACCTATACGGTCGACCTGGCGGAGTGCGGGCCGATGGTGCTCGACGCCCTCATCAAGATCAAGAACGAGGTCGACTCGACGCTCACCTTCCGCCGCTCCTGCCGCGAGGGGGTGTGCGGCTCCTGCGCCATGAACA
>DAIMFL010000168.1:0-6256 GCA_036724615.1 Alphaproteobacteria bacterium
CTCCACCCTCATGCTGAGCCCGTCGAAGCATGAGGGGCCCGAGCCGTCAGCTCTGCTCCAGCTCGGAATCCCAGTACAGGAAGTCGCGCCAGCTGCGGTGCAAATAATTGGGCGGGAAAGCCCGCCCATTCTCCTGCAACTGGTAGGTCGTCGGCTGGTCCGGCCTGCGTTTAGGAAACATGTGCGCTTCGGCCGGCAGCCGGCTCCCCTTGCGCAGATTGCAGGCCTGGCAGGCGGTCACAACGTTCTGCCACGAGGTGCGGCCGCCGCGCGAGCGCGGGATGACGTGATCGAACGTCAGATCGTGGGTCGAGAAGGCGCTGTTGCAGTACTGGCAGCAGAAGCGGTCGCGCAGGAAGACGTTGAAGCGCGTGAAGGCGGGCCGGCGCGCCAGCGGAATGAACTCCTTCAGCGAGATGACGCTCGGCAGGCGCATCTCGAAGGTCGGGCTGCGCACGACCTGGTCGTATTCGGAGATGATGTTGACGCGGTCCAGGAACACGGCCTTCACCGTTTCCTGCCAGGGCCAGAGCGACAGCGGGAAGTAGCTCAACGGCCGGAAATCGGCGTTGAGGACGAGGGCGGGACAACTGTCGGGCGATGCCGTCACGTATTCTCCCTGGCAGCCAGCCGCGGTCCCGCCGCCGCCCGTCGGAGCGGCCCGGGTCCGGACCTAACGCATAGAGGGATGGGCGGAAAAACACAAGATCTTGTGGGACCGCTCCCGAGCGTCTTCATACGCCCGTCATGGAGGCGCCGCCGCGCCTGACCCGACCGTCCCGCCGTTCAGCCGGCGAGGATCTCGGCCAGGAACCGGCCGCCTCGCGTCAGGCCGCGCTCGTCGATGCCGTGGGCGAGGCCGGGCAGAGCCAGGCTGTCCGCCTCGAATCCGGCGGATTTCAGGGCGGCGGTCGCATTGCCCAGCTCGGCGAACGGGACGACCTGGTCGACGTCGCCGTGGACCAGCAGGACCGGCGGGCGCGACACCGCCTCCTGCGGCAGCAGCTCGGGCGCCAGGAGCGCGCCGGAGAACCCGAGCACGCCGGCGACGGGCCGCGCCCGCCGCGGCGCCACCTGCAGCGCCATCATCGTGCCCTGGGAGAAGCCGACCAGGGCCAGCCTGTCGTCCTGGAGCCCGCGCGTCCGCAGAAGGTCGTCGAGGAACCCGTTCAGTATGGCCGTGGCCGCCTGGGCGCCGGCGCGCAGCAGCTCCGGGCTGCGGTTCTCGAAGCTGAACCACTGGAAGCCGTAAGGCGACATCTCGCAGGGAAACGGCGCGTCCGGCGCGACGAACTCGGCCTGGGGCAGGAGCCGCGCCCAATAGGGCGCCAGCCCGAGGAGATCCCGCCCGTCCGCCCCGTAGCCATGGAGCAGCACGACGAGCTCCCGCGGGGCCCCGCCGGCGGCGGGCGGCGCGGAATGGGCTTCGAGCTCGAGCAGGCCGGTCATGGCGCATCCGTCTCCATTGGCTGTCCGGTGTCGCGGAGACGCTTAGCAGGTTTCGCCCGCGCGCGGCCAGCCTTGCGCCGCAGGTTGCCCGCAGCCCGTGGCGATGCGATCATGCAACCGGGACGTGCCGCCTCGAGAACTGCGCGCCCGTGGAGAAGATGGGAGAGACCAAGCGATGATCACCCTGCGTGCGGTGGCGGCCGGTCTGGCCTGCCTCCTCGCCGCTTTCGGCCAGGCGCCCGGCGCCGCGGCGGAGGAGACGCTGGTGCTGCATCCGGCCACCTGGGAGGGCTACCAGGAATATCTGAAGCTGCTGCGCCCGGGCGCCTTCGCCGTGTCGCGCGACGGCTCCGTGTACGGCTACAGCTACTGCCCGGAAGCGCGCTGCAAGTTCAACAGCGGCAAGAAGGTGGCGATCTCCTCCTGCGAGGAGAGCGGCGGCGAGGACTGCGTGATCTTCGCCTTCCAGGGCGACATCAAGCTGCCGTACAGCGTGGTCGACATTGAAACGGCGGGCGCCTGCCCTTCCGGGCCGGTGCCGACGGTGACCGTCGCCGCCGACATGCCGCCGCCCAGCTACGATTTCAGCTACGACATCACGGGCCTCACCGAGTTCCACAAGCTCGGCCGGGCGGGTGCGGTCGATTTCGAGCTGCTGGGCCTGGCCATCCATTCCTTCGACCGTTCGGGCGCCCTGGAGTTCCGGCCCTACATCCGCGAATCCGAGGGCGTCGTGTGCGCCGGCTTCCACACCAGCGAGATCCGCCTGCGCATGGCGTCCGAGATCTATGTGGTCAAGGACTTCCCGAAGGGCTCCTGCCTGTACGAAGAAGTCCTGGCCCACGAGGAGAGGCATCACGAGGTCGCGCGCCGCTTGTTCGGGGAGTTCGCGGCGGAGGCGACGCGACGCCTGGCCGCCGACCTTCGTAACCGCCCCTTCGTTCAGGTGCCGGATCCGTATCACGGTCGCGTCGCCGCCCACGCGCGGGTGAATCAGGCGATCGACGCGGCCTATGCCGATTTCATCACCCGCTACGCGGCGGAGCAGGATGCGATCGACACCACGGCCGAGTACACGCGGATCGCCAATGCCTGCCCCGCGGCGGAGAGCTACCTGGACTGAGACCCGGCACGTGCGGAGAGGCCGCCCCGGAGAACTCGTTCTCCGCGCTCTGCGCGCAGCGGCCGTTGCCGCGGCCGTCCTGCTCTGTGCCGGAGCGACCGGCCGACCGGCAGCCGCCGGCGAGCTGGGGCTCCATCCCGAGGTCTGGAAGGCGTTCGAGTCCTATCGCGAGTCGCGCTGGCCGGGCGCCTTCGCGGTCTCGGAGAACGGGCGGTCGCACGGCCGATCGGCCTGCCCGGCGGGCGGATGCGTGCTCGCCGAGGCCAAGCGCGCCGCGCTGCAGAGCTGCCGGGAGGCGGCCGAGTCCGACTGCGTGATCTTCGCGCTGCGCGACGAGATCAAGCTCGCCTATCGTATCCTGACGGCGGAGGAGCTCAGCCCCTGCCCGCTCTCCCCCGCCCCGGACATCCGCGTCCGCTTCACCTCCGGCGAGACCGGCTTCGATCACGATCGGAGCGCCGAGTGGCTGACCGAGCGGTTCAGCCGCGACGAGCGCCACTGGCTGGACCGGCACGGGACGGTCATGGGCCTGACGTCGAGCTCCCTCCGGACCAGGCACGGCTCGATCGGGCATGTGACGGTCGACGGCACGGACGGCGTGCGCTGCGCCGGCCCGTCCGACGGCGAGGTCGAGCTGGTGCTCGAGATCACGATCCATATCGCGAAGGAGATTCCGCAGGAGACCTGCCTCTATCGCGAGGTGCTGGACCACGAGCGCCGGCACGAGACGCTCGGGCGCGAGATGACCGAGGCCTATGCCGGAGAGCTCGAGGCGCGCATCGCGGCGGCGCTGGCGCGGCAGCCCTTCGTCGAGGTGCCGGCCGGCCGGCGCGACGCGCAGGTTGCTTGGGAGCGGCTGGACGACGTCATCGACGAAAGCTATGCCGTGTTCCGTCGCGAGCTGTCGCGCCGGCAGCTGGCAATCGACAGCCAGTCGGAGTACGAACGGACCGACGTCGTCTGTCCGGGAGAAATCGACAAGTACCTGCCGTGACCGTTTCGTATCGCCGTCTCCGGGGGCGCGCCGCCGCCCTCGCCGTGCTGCTCGGCGTCGCGGCCACGCCCGCGGCGGCCGCGCCGGACTGCCCCGCCGCGCCGGTGCCGCGGCTTCGGGTGATCGTGCAGGCCGGGGAGCCGCGCTACGACCGGGCCCGCTCCGCCGAGGCGCTCGAGGCCATGGGCGCCAACACGGCGCCGGACTGGCTGCGCGGCCGCGGCCGGCTGCTCGGCCTTACCCGGCATCAGATCGGCCTCGACTATGACGGGCTCACCGCGATCACCGCACCCGGTCCCGGCGGAACCTGCGTCGGCTTCCGGGACGGAACCCTCGCGCTGGTGGCGGTGGCGACCATCCACATCGCGGCGGAGATTCCCGCCGGCAGCTGTCTCGACCGCGAGGCGATCGGCCACGAGCTGAAGCACCATGCCCGCGGGCTCGAGCTGCTGGAGGCGCATGCGCGGGATCTGGAGGCGCGGTTCGCCGAGGCGCTCGCCGAAGAGCCTTTCGTCCTGGCGCCGGAGGACCAGGTGGCCGCGGCGGCGATCGGCCGGCTGCGCGAGGCCATGGAGCCGGCCCGGCGCGCATTCGACGAGGCCTATGTCTCGGCCCAGCTCGCCCTCGACACGCCGCAGGAGTACCAGCGCATCCTGGACGCCTGCCCCGGGGAGCAGCAGCGGCTGCTCGGCCAATGACGGAAGGGGTTGGCAGGACGGCGCCGTGCGGCGACCATGGCTCCCCTCGACAACGCGTCCTGACCGAATGAACGCCCAGACATCTTCATCGCCTGCAGCCCGAGCGCTGCGCTCCCCGCGTCGCGCGCTGCTGGCCGGCCTGCTGGCGATCCCCACTTGTCTCGCGGCCGGTCCGGCGGCGGCGCAGGACGACGCCGAGCCGGCCGAGACCGTCCCTTGCGCCATCGGTACGGGGGCGCCGCGGATCGCGATCGTCGCCGATGTGGGCGAGTTCGCCTATGACCACGGCAGGTCGATGGCCGCGCTCGCCGGCCTCAAGTCGACGGCACAGGCCGGCAGCGGCCATATGCTCGGCCTCACCAACCAGTCCTTCGTGATCGGCGACGACACCACGAAGGTCGTGACGCTGCCGCAGCAGGACGGGAGCGTGTGCGTCGGCTTCACCGACGGCACCATCACGCTGAGGCTGCGGACCTCGATCTTCGTCGTCAGCGAGATCGCGCCCGGCAGCTGCCTCTACGAGCAGGTGCTGGGGCACGAGGAGCGGCATGCCAAGGTCGGCCGCCGGCTGTTCACCGAGTTCGCGGAGACGCTCGAGGCGGGGGTGAAGGAGGCGCTGACGGAGGCGCCGTTCATCAGGGTGGCGGACCCGGCCCTGGCGCATATCAAGGCCCGCGCGCGCCTGCGCCAGATCATCGAGCCGCTGTTCCGCGACTTCCGCTCCGTCTACCGCAAGCGGCAGGCGATCATCGACACGTCGGGCGAGTACGACCGGGTGGAGGAGACCTGTCCGGGCGAGATCAAGCGCCTGACCGGGCAGTAGCCTATTCCTTGACGGCGCCGGTCATGCTCGAGACGTAGTGCTCGACGAAGAAGGAATAGAGGATCGCCACAGGGAGCGAGCCGAGCAGCGCCCCGGCCATGAGCGAGCCCCAGTGATAGACGTCGCCTTCGACCAGCTCCGTCACCACGCCGACCGGCACGGTCTTGTTCTCGGACGAGGAGATGAAGGTGAGGGCGTAGATGAACTCGTTCCAGGACAGGGTGAAGGCGAAGATGCCGGCGGAGATCAGGCCCGGAACCGAGAGCGGCAGCAGGATCTTCACCAGGATCTGCAGCCGGCTGGCGCCGTCGATCAGCGCGCATTCCTCGAGCTCGTAGGGGATCGAGCGGAAATAGCCCATCAGCAGCCAAGTGCAGAACGGGATCAGGAAGGTGGGATAGGTGAGGATGAGCGCGAGACTGGTGTCGAAGATGCCGTAGGCGAAGACGAGCGTGGCGAGCGGAATGAACAGGATCGAGGGCGGCACCAGATAGGCCAGGAAGATCATCATGCCGATCAGCCGGGCGCCGCGGAACCGCAGCCGCTCGATCGCGTAGGCGGCGCAGACCGCGCAGAACAGGGAGATGAAGGTCGCCACCACCGAGATCAGCAGCGTGTTCCAGAGCCAGGTGGGATAGCTCGTCTCGAACAGCAGCCGCCGGATGTTGTGGAGCGTCGGCTGCACCACCAGGAACGGGCTGAAGTCGCGGAAATTGTACAGCTCCTCGTTCGATTTGAAGGTCGTGACGCCCATCCAGTAGAACGGGAAGAGCAGGACGAAGAGGAAGACCAGCAGCGGCAGGTAGACCGTCACGATCCGGCGCGGAATCGATTCGAGATAGCGCATCGCCTCCGCCGCGTCGCTCCGTTCGCGGACGGAACGCCGGGAGCGATCGGAAGCCGAGCGCGGCGCGGTGACCATCGCGCCCTCTAGTCCGTCCCGCCGTGCTGCCAGCGGCGGCGCTGCAGCCCGAAATAGCTGAACAGGATCGCCGCGAGCAGGAACGGGATCATCGCCACGGCGATCGCCGCGCCTTCCCCGAGCTGCCCGCCGGGAATGGCGCGCTGGAACGACAGCGTCGCCATCAGGTGGGTGGCGTTGAGCGGCCCGCCCCGGGTCAGCACGTAGATCAGCTGGAAGTCGGTGAAGGTGAACAGCACCGAGAAGG
>DAIMFL010000169.1:0-6157 GCA_036724615.1 Alphaproteobacteria bacterium
GCTGGCGGCCCGCTTCGCCCCGGCCGCGGTGGAGCTCGTCAAGCTCGCCCGGCTGCTGCCGGCCGCGATCGTCGCGCCGCTCGGCGACGACAGGCGGCCGGCCGACCCGGCCGGCATGGTCGACTGGGCGCGCCGGCACGCCCTGCAGGCGGAGCGCGAAGCGGCGGTCGCCGGCTATCAGAGCGTGGCGGCCCGCAGCCTGCGCCGGGTCGGCGAGGCGCGGGTGCCGCTGGAAGGCGCGGAGAACGCCCGGATCATCGCCTTCCGCCCGGTGGACGGCGGAATCGAGCATCTCGCCATCCTGATCGGCGAGCCGGCGGCCGACGCACCGGTCCTGGCGCGTCTCCATTCGGAATGCTTCACCGGAGACCTGCTGGGCTCGCTGCGCTGCGACTGCGGCGAGCAGCTGCGCGGCGCCATCGCCGCGATCGGCCGGCAGGGCAGCGGACTGCTGCTCTATCTGGCGCAGGAAGGGCGCGGGATCGGGCTGGTCAACAAGCTGCGCGCGTACGAGCTGCAGGACCGCGGCGCCGACACGGTGGAGGCGAACCGCCAGCTGGGCTTCGACCCGGACGAGCGGATCTACCAGCCGGCGGCGGAGATGCTGCGCCAGCTGGGCTTCGACCGCGTGCGGCTGATGACCAACAACCCGGAGAAGGTGGCGGGCCTCGCCCGCTGCGGCATCACGGTCACCGAGCGCGTGCCGCACGTCATCCCGGCGAACGGGCATAACGAAGGCTATCTCCGCACCAAGGCGACGCGGCTCGGCCACATGTTCTGAGCCGGCCGGGCGGCAGGACTTGCCGCCCTCGGAAAGCCTTGCCGCCCGCCGATCGGGGTGCAGCGGCAATTTTTTGCGTTTTCAAAGACTTGTCGTTGGCGCGGCAGTTGCAGGGGCAATGGGCCCGAGGGAGCCCCGATGCCCGTAGACCCGCGCCCGCCGATCGGCGGCGAGACCGCCCGTCAGCTGCCCGTCGTAGCGCCCATGCCGGCGGCGGACCGGGGATTCCGGACGGAGCTGGCGGAAGCGGCCGCCGCCGTCGAGCCCGCGACGGAGCCGGTGCAGCGGCGCGGCCTCGACGCGCGGGAGCGGACCCAGGGCTTCGTCCGCCGCGAGGCGCCGCAGGGCGCGGACGAGGGCTCCTGGCTGTTCGGCGAGGACGGCTTCGGCTTCGACGACCTGGTCGACGCCATCAACCCGCTGCAGCATATCCCGGTCGTGTCGTCGATCTATCGCTGGCTGACCGGCGACGAGATCTCGCCGGGCGCGCGCATGGCCGGCGGGGCGCTGTTCGGCGGCCCGATCGGGCTCGCCGGGTCGGTCGCCAATCTGGTGGTCGACGAGACCACCGGCCGCGATCTCGGCGAGCACGCCATGGCGATGGTGTTCGGAGCGGAGGAGGGGGCGCCGGCCGGCCCGGAGGCCGGCAATCTTGCCGCCGCCGGCGCGCCCGCGCCAGGGATGCAGGCCGCGGTCCCGGCCGTGTCAGCCGCGGCGGCCACGAGCCAGGTCGCGGCGGTGGCGGCGGGCCGCAGGTTCATCGCGCTGCACCCGGCCGGCGGCGCAGCGCACGCCGCCCCGTTCGTTCCCGTCGCCTCCCGCGCGCCCAGTCCTGCAGCGCAGCCGGCCGCGGCCCCGCCCGCATCGCCGCAAGCCGATGTCGCGGAGGCGGAGAGCTTCGGCGCGGTCATCGCCGAGGACATGATGATGGGCCTCGACAAATACGAGGCGCTGCTGCGCAGCCGCGAGACCGGCCGGGCGCCGCCGACCGGACCGGCGGCCGGATCGCTGTTCGACGCCAGCATCTGAGCGCTTCCGATCGGCCGACAGGACCGGTGACCGGCAGTAGCCGTCCGGCTACAACCTTCCTTGGCCTGCATCGGCGCAGCCCCCCCTCACCCTGCCCCCTCTCCCCCTCTAACGTGGGGGTTTGGGTTACTATGGCTTGGCGTGGCGTTTGCCGAGCCTAGCCGGAGTTGGGTGAGGGGGTGCTCGCGCCGGCCGGAGACAGCAGTAGGGGAATCTTCCCATGGACCTCATCGTTTCGGGCGACGGCTACGCGCGCTGGGGCGGGCGGCAATTCCGCTGCGCGATCGGACCGGCAGGCCCCCGGCGCGACAAGCGGGAGGGCGACGGCGCGACGCCGGTCGGGCGCTTCGTCTTCCGCCAGGTGCTCTATCGTCCCGACCGCGTGCCCGCGCCGGAGACGCGGCTGCCGGTCCGGGCGCTGTCGCCCGAGGACGGCTGGTGCGACGATCCCGCCGACCCGCAGTACAACCGGCCGGTGCGGCTGCCCTATGCCGCGCGACACGAGAGGCTGTGGCTCGAGGAGGCGGTCTACGATGTCATCGTGGTGATCGGGCATAACGACGAGCCGCCCGTGCCGGGCATGGGCAGCGCCGTGTTCCTGCACGTCGCGCAGCCCGATTACGGCCCGACCGAGGGCTGCGTCGCCCTCGCGCGCGACGACCTCCTGACGGTGCTGGCGGAAGCGGGGCCGGAGGACGGCGTCCTGGTCGAGCCCCGCTGACGAGCGGCCGCAGCAGGCGGCCTCGCCCGTCGAGACGCCGCCTGCGTCTTTCTGTGTGCCACAACGACTTGTCCTCATCCTGAGCCCGTCGAAGGATGAGGACTGCGCCCTACTCCGCCTGGTCGGATCTCGGCTTCGGGCGCTCGCCGAAGATCGCGGTGCCGACCCGCACATGGGTGGCGCCGAGCCCGATCGCGATCTCGTAGTCGCCGCTCATGCCCATGCTGAGGCCGGCGAGGTCGTGGCGCTCGGCGATCTCCGCCAGCAGGGCGAAATGCGGCGCCGGCGGCTCGTCGACCGGCGGGATGCACATGAGCCCGCGGATCGGCAGGGCGAGCTCGTCGCGGCAGAGGGCGATGAAGGCGTCGGCATCCTCCGGCACGACGCCCGCCTTCTGCGGCTCCTCGCCGGTATTGATCTGGATGAAGCAGTCGGGCCGCTTGCCCTGCACCGCCATCTCCGCGGCCAGCGCGCGGGCAAGCTTCTCGCGGTCGACGGTTTCGATCACGTCGAACAGCGCGACCGCGTCCTTCACCTTGTTGGTCTGCAGCGGCCCGATCAGATGCAGCTGGATGTCGGGAAAGCGCGCCCGCAAGGCCGGCCATTTGGCCGCGGCCTCCTGCACGCGGTTCTCGCCGAAGATTCGATGCCCGGCCTCGAGCGCCGGCAGGATGTCCTCCGGCGGATGGGTCTTGGCCACCGCGACCAGCGCGATCTCCGCGGGGTCGCGGCCGGCTTCGCGCGCGGCGCGGGCCATGCGGCTGCGCACGGCGGCGAGCCGGGCGGCGCTGTCGGACGGATGGGCGGAGGCATGGGCGGTCATTGCGCCGCAGTCTGTCGCGCCGGGCGCGGGCGATCAAGATGGCCGAGGCGCACCATGAAAAAGGGGAGGGCGGTTGCCCGCCCTCCCCGATAGGCTCGTCGGACGGACGAGATCAGAAGCCGATATGGATACCGGTGCCGATCTCGATCGCGTCGTAGTCGCCGTCATTGACAACGCCGTTGTCGTTGCCGTCGTCATTGTAGTCGGCATAGCCGACCATGCCTTCCAGGTTGACCCCGGGGCCCAGAGCATAGGCGCCGGTGAACTGGATGACGTCGTACCTGTCGTCGTCGCCGGTGCTGCTGACTTCGTACTCGCCATGGCTCCAGGTCAGGCCGACGGTCCAGGCATCCCAGTTGTAGGTGGTGCCGACCGCGCCGACCCAGTTGTCCAGGCCGCTGACGCCGCCGATGTCCTCGCGGATCTCGAGGGCGCCGCCGACGGTCCAGCCGCCGAAGCCGACATTCAGGTAGGCGTTGTAGTCTTCGGCGCTGGTGTTCGTGATCTCACCCTCGCCGAAGGTGGCGCCGCCACCGACAGCAACGCTGAAGCCGTTGAAGTCCTGCACGAAGCTGGCCGCCAGCGAGAACATGTTCTCGATGTTGCCGTTGTTGTCGAACTCCGTGCTGGGCGAGCCGAAGGTGCCCACGGCGGCGCCCAGGTTGCCGACGCCGCCGCCGATCGTGTCCGAAGTCTCCGGCGCGTAGGACGCGGCGAAGCTGAACCCGCCGAAATTCGGCGAGAAGTAGATGATGCTCGACGACTGGCCGGCCATGCCGTAGCAGGTGCCGTTCGTCGCGCTGTAGCCGAGCACGCCGGCATTGGCGAAGTTGAAGTCCGGCGAGTCCGCGCCGAACAGGTTGCCGGCCTGCGGCGCCAGGTAGCACATCTGGCCCAGGGCTTCGAGCGTGTCGCCGAGGCGAACCTCGCCGAAGCCGCCGCTGAGGAAGGCATAGGCCTGGTCGAACTGGTCGCCCGAGTCGAAGGCTTCGAGCTCGATCCGCGCGCCGACGGTCAGGCCGTTGTCGAGCGTGGTCTCACCGTGGAAGCGGATTTCGCCGTTGGTCTCGACGGAGTGGCTGCGAAGATCGCCGTCGACGTCGCTATCTTCGTCGATGTTGCCGCCGATCGCCGCCTGGTAGAAGCCCTGAAGAGTGAGCTTCACCGGCTCGGCGGCCGAGGCCGTACCGGCCATCAGGCCGGCGGCGACCAGAGCGGTCGATCCGAGAAGAACGTGCTTCATAACTGTTTTCCCTAATCCGTTGTCCGAACCTGGTCGGGTCGGCATGCCGCCCCGACCACCCCTGCACCGTTCCGACCCCCTTCGGGATCGGGCGGCAAGGCGGACAGGATGCGCCCGCCAGCGCCCGATGCAGCGGCCATCCTATGGTAAAGGGGGGTCCGGTCAAGCAACACGGCGGCGACTTTGTGGCTTTGGGACCATACTGTGGCGACGAAGACACAGAGTATTGCCGCCGGATTAACGGGCTTCAGCTGTCGAGCGGCAAGTACCCGAAGCGCGTCATTTGCCGGCCGCAGGACTGGACCAGCCGATCGATTTGCCGGGGCTCGAGCCCCGTCCGCCATTGACCCGCCCGGCCTTCGCGGAAGAAGCGCTCGGATTTCAAGCTGCGCTCGCGGAAGCCGCGCTGCTGCTCCTGGCCGCGCAGCCGGTCGAACGCGCTGTGCGAGATGGCCCGGTGGAGCCGTTCGGGATCGGGCGGCAGGCCGAGGAAGGCGACCACCCGGCCGAAGGCGGCCTCCGGCGCCGCCAGCATGTCCTCGTAGCGCAGGACGAGGAGGCCCGCGCCGGACCCGGCCGTCCAGCTTTCCACGTTCTCCGTCCAGGAGCCGAACACCTCGTAGGCGAAGTTGTCCTGGTTGGCGACGCTCTGCGTGCCGGGATGCGTCATCGCGTCGATCGCCTGGTCGGCCGTGACCCCGAAATGGGCGGCGTAGGACAGCGCCACGTCGAGCGGGTTGCGGACCACGTAGATCGCGCCGGCGGTGAGGGGCAGGGAAACGAGCGGCTGGCCGCGATCCTCCATCACCGCGTTATGCGTCTTGACGAAGATCGTGTCGGGGAAGGCCCGGGTCATCGCCGCCTGCACCTTGGGCCGGAGCGCCGCCACCTCTTCCTTGGTCAGGTCGGTGAGCGGGCGCGGGTCGAACGGGCGGTACCAGCGCGCGTCGTTCTCGAGCAGGGTGAAGTCCTGCAGGCGGTTGATGTCGTAGGGCTCGGCGGGGTTGCGCAGCAGGTTGTGCAGGAAGGCGCGCAGCCAGGTATTGCCGGAGCGCGGGTAGGAGGCGAGCCAGAGAATCTTCCCCATGGCGGTCAGGCGGTGGCCGCGGCATCGCCACCGCGGCAGGCCTCCGCCCACATTTCCCGGAAGGCGGCCTCCATGGCGCGCGCGAAACGCAAGGGGTCGCAGAGCGGGGACGCCGCGACGCGCGCCCTGAGGCCCTGGCGGTACGCCGCAAGCCGCGCCCGATCCGCCGCCAGGCCCGCCGCCAGCTCCACGTAAGTCTCCTCGCCGTCCGCGGCGAGCTCCGGCACCCCCACGGATTGGAGCAGGCTGTAGCCGACCCGCGCCGCGTGGCGGTCGCCGACGAGCGTGACCACCGGCACGCCCGTCCACAGCGCCTCGCAGGTGGTGGTCGTGCCGTTATACGGGAAGGGATCGAGGGCGATGTCGATGTCGCCATAGGCGGCGAGCGCGGCGCCCATGTCCGGCAGCTGCGGGAGCATCGCCAGCCGGTCGGCCCCGATTCCATGCTCAGCGAACAGCCCGGCGAAGCGCGT
>DAIMFL010000170.1:0-5612 GCA_036724615.1 Alphaproteobacteria bacterium
ACGCCAGGGCGTTGAAGTCGTCGAGCAGCATGGCGATCCGGCCGGAATCGGCCTGTTCCATGATGAAGCGGGTGCAGCGCTCGGCCGAGAGCAGGTCCAAATTGCGGATGCGCTGCTTGACCCGGGGCAGGTTGGTCGACGCCATCGAGAGCTCGCGGATGCCGAGGCCCAGCAGGAGCGGTATGTAGCGCGGGTCGCCCGCCATCTCGCCGCAGACGGAGACGGGGATCCGCGCCCGCAGCGCCGCCTCGGTGGTGAACTGGATGAGGCGCAGCACCGCCGGGTGGAGCGGGTTGTAGAGATGCGCCACCTGCTCCTCGCCGCGGTCGATGGCGAGCGTGTACATGGTGAGGTCGTTGGTGCCGATGGCGAAGAAGTCGGAATCGAGCGCCAGCGCGTCGGCGGCGAGCGCGGCGCCGGGAATCTCGATCATCACGCCCAACGGCGGCAGCGGGTCGGCGATCGGCACCTTCCGGCGCTTCAGCCGCCGCGCCACGCTGGCCAGCACGTCGCGCACCTGGCGGATCTCGCTGGTCGTCGAGATCATCGGCAGCAGGATGCGCAAGGGCCCGTGCGCGCCGGCGCGCAGGATGGCGGCGAGCTGCGTCTCGAGCAGGCTGCGCTCCTTGAGCGACAGGCGGATGGCCCTGAGGCCGAGCGCCGGGTTGGTCGGCTGCCCCAGGTGGTGGTCGAGCGAGATGGCGAGCTTCTCCCCGCCGATGTCGAGCGTGCGGACCGTGATCGGCTTGCCGCCCATGCCGGCCACGAGCCCGGCGAGGGCGCGGTACTGCTCGTCCTCGCCCGGCAGGTCCGGGCGGTTCATGTAGAGGAACTCGGTCCGCAGGAGCCCGATCCCCTCCGCCCCGGCGGCGATCGCCATGTCGATCTCGCGCGGCAGCTCCAGATTGGCGCAGAGCCTGACCCGCGTGGCGTCGCGCGTCACCGCGGCGAGCCGGCGCAGCCGCGCGAGCTGCCGCTGCTCCTGGGCGATCTGCTCCTGGCGCCGGCGGAGCTCGGCCAGGCGCGACTCGGTCGGGTTGACGACGACCCGGCCGCCCCCGCCGTCGATGACGATCGAATCGCCGGTCTTCACCGCGCCGATCAGCCCGGCGACGCCGAGCACCGCCGGAATGCCGAGGGAACGCGCCATGATCGCCGTGTGGCTCTCCGCGCCGCCGAGCAGGGTGGCGAAGCCGGCGATGGTCTTCGGGTCCATCAGCGCGGTGTCGGCCGGGGTCAGCTCCTCGGCCACCAGGATGCTGCCCGGGGGGAGATGCTTGAAGGCCTGGTACGGCGTCTTGGTGAGGTTGCGGATCAGCCGCCCGCCGACCTCCCGGATGTCCTCGGCGCGCCCGGCGAGGTAAGGATCGTCGAGCGCGGCGAAACGCTGCACGATCTCGGCGATCTCCGCCTGCACCGCGGCCTCCGCGTTCATGCGGTCGTGGGCGATCCGCCGCTCGACGCCGCGCACGACGCGGCTGCCGGTCAACATCTGCAGATGGGCGTCGAGCAGGAAGCCGACCTCCTCCGCCACGGCGGGGGGCAGGTTCTGCGCCTTGCCCTTGAGCTTGCGGATCTGCTTCTGCGCCTTGGCCACCGCCTCGGCGAAGCGCTGCTGCTCGGCCTCCACCTGGCCGGGCTCGAGCCGGTATTCGGGCACCTGGGCGACGCCGGATTCCACCAGATGCGCCGTGCCGATGGCGATGCCGGGCGCCACGCCCAGCCCTTCGAAGACGCGCTCGCCGCGTCCCGGCGCGGCGCGCCGGCTGCGCCGCTCAGTCTTCATCGAACTTGCGCTCGACGAGATCCGCGATGGCGGCGAGCGCGGCCTCGGCGTCCGCCCCCCTGGCGCGCAGCTCGATGTCGGTGCCGGGCGCCGCGGCCAGCATCATGAGCCCCATGATCGACCGGCCGGAGACCACCATGTCGCCCTTGAGCACGGTGACCTCCGCCGTGAACTGGTCGGCGAGCTTCACGAACTTGGCCGCCGCCCGGGCATGAAGGCCGCGCTGGTTGACGATGGTCACGACGCGGACCAGCTCGGGCGCCATTGCGGCGCCGTCTCCTCCGCCGTTCTGCTGATCGTTCGGCATGCGCACCCGCGAGCTGCTTCCTCAGGCGATCCCCTTGCCCTAGCCGCCCGCGTCGGCGAGCAGCTGCGAGGCGACGTTGATGTATTTGCGGCCCGCCTCCTGGGCGGCGGAGACCGCGGTCTGCAGATCCTCGCTGTCGCGGACCCGGGCGAGCTTGATGAGCATCGGCAGGTTGATTCCGGCGATCACCTCGACATTGGCCTTGTCGAGCACCGAGATGGCGAGGTTCGACGGCGTTCCGCCGAACATGTCGGTCAGCAGGACGACGCCCTTGCCGTCGTTCACCTGCGCCACCGAATCGAGGATCTCGCGCCGCCGCTGCTCCATGTCGTCCTCGGGGCCGATGCAGACGGCGGCGATGCGCTGCTGCGGGCCGACCACATGCTCCAGCGCCGCGATGAACTCCTCGGCCAGGCGGCCGTGAGTGACCAGGACCATACCGATCATGAAGCAGTTCCTTCTGGCACGACCCGGACCGTCAGGCGCCCGCCCGCGTGCGGGCGAGATCGCGATGCCGGAGCTCGACCGACTGTCCCTGCGCGCGCAGCCAGTCGGCCAGCCGCTCCGCCACCATGACGGACCGGTGCTTGCCGCCGGTGCAGCCGACGGCGACGGTCAGATAGCTCTTCCCTTCCTGCTCGAAGCGCGGCAGGAGCGGGCCTATGAGGCCGGTCAGCCCGGCGAAGAACGGGCCATAGCCCGGATCCGCCTCGATGAAGCGGATGACCGGGTCGTCGCGGCCGGTGAAATCGCGCAGCTCCTCCTCGTAATGCGGGTTCTTCAGGAAGCGCACGTCGAGCACGAGGTCGGCTTCCCGCGGCAGCCCGTGGCGGTAGGAGAACGAGACGACCGCCACCGCCAGGCCCGGCCGCCGGTCGAGCGCGAAATGGCTGGAGAGCACGCGCTTCAGGTCGCCGATGGTGAGCTCCGACGTGTCGATCACCAGGTCGGCCATCTCGCGCAGCGGCGCCAGCAGCGCGCGCTCGTGCCGGATCCCGTCCTCGACCGGCCGGTCCACGGCCATCGGGTGCCGCCGCCGCGTCTCGGTGAAGCGGCGCTGCAGCACCTCGTCGCGGCAGACGAGGAAGATCATGCGGACGTCGCCGCCGGCGATGCGCAGATGCTCCAGCTGCTCGATCAGCGCATCCGGGCCGAAGCCGCGGGTGCGCGAATCGACGCCGATCGCCACCGGACGCGGCAGCTCGCCCGCGGCGATCGCCGACAGCAGCGACAGCGGCAGGTTGTCGACCGCCTCGTAGCCGATGTCCTCGAGCAGCTTCAGCGCCGTCGTATGGCCGGCGCCGGCCAGCCCGGTGATGAGCAGGATTCGAGGCTGCTGCCGGCTTTCGGCGGTGGTGGAGTCGCGGGCCGTCGATGGAACGCCGGCGCCGACGGCCGCGAAGGGCGCCGGCTGAAGGGGGCTCGTCATGGGGGCGGCATTATACCCGCCGGGGCGGAACGCGCCACAAGGCGGAGCTTGGCGGTGGCCGAGGCGGCCCGCGGGTCGATCTCGACGACCGGCAGCTCGATCCCGAGACAGCTCCAGCGCTTCGGCTCCGGCAGGCGGTCGATCTCGCCCTGCGGCTTCAGCTCCACGACCAGCGCCAGCGCGGCCTCCGCCACGCTCGGCACCGGCAGGATGCCGAGGCCGCGCACCTCGACCCGGCCGCTCGTCTCCGGCGGGGCGCCGTCCGGCAGACGGGCCATCAGCCGGCCGTCGCGGAGTTCGATCTGGACCAGATCGTCGGAGACGAGCCGCGCGCCCTCGTCGACCAGGCGCAGCGCCAGGTCGGACTTGCCGATCCCCGGCCGGCCGCGCAGCAGCAGCCCCAGCCCGTCGAGCGCGACGCAGGTGGCCTGCACCAGCTCTCTCCCGGCGCGCCGCTCCGTCATGCCCCGGCGGCCGGAAGGCTCACGTCGAAGCGCGCGCCGCAGACCCGGCCGCGCTCGTCCCGCCGGTTCGCGGCGGCGATCGTGCCGCCATGGGCCTCGACGATCTGCTTCGAGATGCTGAGCCCCAGCCCCGAATGGGTGCCGAACTTCTCGCCGGCCGGGCGCTCGCTGTAGAAGCGGTCGAAGATCGCCTGGAGCTTGCCCTCGGGAATCCCCGGCCCTTGGTCGCTCACGCTCACCCTGACCCAGTCGCGGTCGCGCGCGGCGCTGAGCCAGATCGTGCCGCCCGCCGGGCTGAACGAGACGGCGTTGGTGATGAGATTCCGGAAGACCTGGCCGAGGCGGCTGTCGATGCCGTCGACCGTCAGGTTCTGGTGCCGGGCGACGTCGATGGCGAAACGGGGCGAGCAGTCCTTGGCGGTCGCCTCGTGGATCCGCGCCAGGGTCTCGAGCAGGCGCCCGACATCGACGGGCTCCGTCTCGGCGCGCGACAGCTCGGCGTCGAGCCGCGAGGCGTCGGAGATGTCGCTGATCAGCCGGTCGAGACGCTGCACGTCGTCGAGGATGATGGCCATCAGCTTCTTCTGCTGCACCGGGTCCTCGATCCGCGCGGCCGTCTCGACGGCGCTCCTGAGCGAGGTCAGCGGGTTCTTGATCTCGTGCGCGACGTCGGCGGCGAATCGCTCGATCGCATCCATGCGCCGCCACAGCGCCTCCGTCATGTCCTTCAGCGCCCCGGACAGATCGCCGATCTCGTCCTTCCGGCGCGGGAAATCGGGAATCACGGTCTGGCGGCCGTGGCCGTGCCGCACCCGCTCCGCCGCCTCGGCCAGGCGATGGATCGGCCGCGCGATGGTGCGGGCGAGATAGAGCGACAGCAGGATGGTGATCGCCAGCGCCACGCCGAACACCTTCAGGATGTCGAGGCGCACGTTGCGCACCGCGGCGTCGATCTCCTCGCTTCCGGTGGTGAGGAGCAGGCTGCCCAGCACCTGGCGGTAGCGCTGCACCGGCACGGCGACCGACAGGATCAGCCCGCCTTCGCCGTCCTCGCGCACGGCGGTGCCGATCTCGCCGGTGAGCGCGCGCGCGGCCTCCGGGTAGTGCGCGGCGAGCTGCGTCGCCTGCTCCCGGTAGCGCGGCCAGCTGCGGCTCGACGGCACGTACTCGACCACCCAGTCGTAGATCCCGGCGACCAGCGCCTCCCAGGGGCTCTGCGGCCGCATGGATGGCAGCGATTCGATCTCGACCTGGCCGCCCGGCCCCATCAGCCGGTTGCTGTCGGCGAGCAGCGTGCCGTCGGGCGCGAACAGCCGGGCGCGCCGCTGCGACGCCTCGACCAGCCGGCGCACTGTCTGGCGCGTCGTGTCCGCGACCAGCCGCTCGTCGCCCAGCGGGCCCACCACGACCCCGCTCGCGCCGACCGCGCCGGCGAACAGCTCGGCCTCCGTGGTCAGCGCCTCGAGCTCGGCCTCGATCAGGTTGTCGCGGTACTCGCTGAGATAGAGCAGGCCCACGACCGGGATCACCAGGGCCATGATGTTGAGGACCAGGATGCGCCGGGTGAGCGGGGTTAGCCGCCGTCGGCGTCGTAGGCGGTGAAGCGCATGCCGTTGGTGTGGTGCG
>DAIMFL010000171.1:0-5521 GCA_036724615.1 Alphaproteobacteria bacterium
GACGCTCGCCGCGATCGATGCCGTGGCCGCCGAGGTGAGCTGAAGGCCCTCACCCCTCCCCATCGCTAACGCGATGGGTCCCCTCCCTCTCCCGCAGCGCGGGCGAGGGCATGAGAGATGCGTCGTCAAGACCCTCACCCACGGAACGAGGGAGAGGGTGCCGAGCCCTTCGTCGCGCGCTTACGCGCGACGCTCAGGACCAGCGCGAGGCGGGTGAGCGTCTTTCAGGCTACGTCGGTCC
This sequence comes from Alphaproteobacteria bacterium, assembly GCA_036724615.1. GTDB lineage: Bacteria > Pseudomonadota > Alphaproteobacteria > Dongiales > Dongiaceae > DAIMFL01. The sequence continues at coordinate 242 of DAIMFL010000171.1, forward strand.
GTTCGCGGTACGCTTCCGCGATCCGCGCGGTCAGCGAACCGGTCTCGCCATCTCCGATCGTGCGACCGTCGATACGGCCGAGGGCGGCGATCTCGATCAGGCTGTTGCTGAGAAACGCCTCGTCCGCCCGGTGCAGCGCGTCGCCGTCGAGCGGCGTCTCGTGCGCCGTGATCCCGAGGTCCCGCGCGATCGAGAGCACCTCCGCCCGGGCGATGCCGGGCAGCACGCCTTCCGACAGGGCCGGCGTCAGCAGGCTGCGGCCGCGCACCACGAATAGGTTGGCCCGCGCCGCGCAGGCGAGGCGGCCGGCCGTGTTGAGCAGGATCGCCTCGTCGGCGCCGTTCTCCGCCGCTTCGCGCTGGGCCAGCACGTTGTCGAGATAGTTGAGCGATTTCAGCTGCGCGAGCGGCGAATGCTCGTTGCGGCGGATGGCCGAGGTGATGGCGGCGAGCGGGCGGGCCGGCGCGGGGCCGAAGGATGCGGCGGTCACCAGCAATGTCGGCCGCGGCGCGCCGGGCGGCAGCAACCCGCGCGGGCCGGGACCACGCGTCAGGGTGATGCGGATCGCCGCATCTCCGCCGAGACGGTTCGCCGCGAGGGTCTCCACCACCGCGGCGGCGATGCGCGCGCTCGGCAGAGGGAGCGGAATGCCGAGCGCCGTCGCGCCCGCGGCCAGCCGGGCCACATGGGCGTCCAGCCGGAACGGCCGCCCGCCATAGGCGCGCAGCGTCTCGAACAGCCCGTCGCCCAGCAGGAGCCCGCGATCGGCCGGATCGATCCGCGCCGCCTCGGGCGGCACCAGCCGGTCGCCCAGGAAGATCATGCGGCGTCCGCCAAGCGCAGGCTGAGGAAGTTCGCGAGCAGGGCGTGTCCGTGCTCGGTCAGCACCGCCTCCGGGTGGAACTGCACCCCGAGGATCGGCAGGCTGCGATGGCGCAAGCCCATGATCTCGCCGTCCTCGCTCTCCGCCGTGATCTCCAGGCAGTCGGGAAAGCCGTCGCGCGCGACGACCAGGGAATGATAGCGCGTGACGGTCAGCGGATTGGTCAGATCGGCGAAGAGATCGCTGCCGCGATGGCTGACCCGCGAGGTCTTGCCGTGCATCGGCCGGCCGGCGCGCACCACCTGTCCGCCGAAGGCCTGCCCGATGCACTGGTGGCCGAGGCAGACGCCGAGGATCGGCACCCGGCCGCCGAGCTCGCGGATCGCGGCCAGGGACACGCCGGCCTCGTTCGGCGTGCAGGGCCCCGGCGAGACGACGAGGTGGTCGGGGGCGCGCGCGGCGATCTCCGCCACCGTCAGCTGGTCGTTGCGCAGGACCTCGACCTCCTGGCCCAGCTCGCGGAAATAGCGCGCCAGGTTGTGGACGAAGGAATCGTAATTGTCGATCACGAGAACGGTCAAGCGGCCGGCTCCCTGCCTTCGAGCGCCGCCATCAGCGCACGCCCCTTGTCCAGCGTCTCCTGATATTCGGCTGCCGGATCGGAATCGGCAACGATGCCGCCGCCGACCTGGAAGCTCGCCATGCCGCCGGCGCAGACGATGGTGCGGATCACGATGCTCGTATCCATGGCGCCGTCGAAGCCGAGATAGCCGATGCTGCCGCAATAAAGGCCGCGCCGGTTGCGCTCCAGCTCGGCGATGATCTCCATGGCGCGGATCTTCGGCGCGCCGGTGATCGAGCCGCCGGGGAAGGTCGCGCGCAGCAGGTCGACGGCCCCGCGCCCCGCCTCGAGCGTGCCGGTGACCGTGGAGACCAGGTGATGCACCGTCGCGTAGCTCTCGACCGCGAAGAGCGACGGCACCTCCACGCTGTGCGGCTTGCAGACGCGCGACAGGTCGTTGCGCAGCAGGTCGACGATCATCAGGTTCTCGGCGCGGTCCTTCTCGCTCGCCGCGAGATCGTCGGCGAGCGCGCGGTCGGCCTCCGGCGTCGCGCCGCGCGGCCGCGTGCCCTTGATGGGTCGGGTCTCGACCCGGCCATGGGCGAGGCGCAGGAAGCGCTCGGGCGAGGCGGACAGGATCGCCGTGTCGCCGAAGCGCAGGAAGGCGGCGAACGGGGCCGGGTTGTCGCGGCGCAGCCGGGCATAGAGCGGCAGCGGATCGAACCCCTCCTGCACGGGCGTGCGGAACCGCTGGGAGACGTTCGCCTGGTAGATGTCGCCGGCATAGATGTAGTCGATCACCCGCCGGACCATCGCCATGTGCGCGTCGCGGCTGATGTCGGGCCGGGGCTTCGGCAAGGCGGCCGGCGCGGGCAGCGGCGGCAGCTTCGCCGCGAGCCGGTCGAGCGCCCAGGCGAGGCGCCGCTCCGCCCGCGCGCGCCGTGCGGCCGGATCGGCCTCCGGCAGGCCGCTCGCGATCACCCAGGCCGATTTCGCCTGGTGATCGAAGGCGAGCACAAGGTCGTAGAAGCCGATTGCGAGATCCGCGATCGGCTGATCGTCCACCGCCTGGATCGGCAGCCGCTCCAGATGCCGCCCGAGATCATAGGCGAACCAGCCCGCCGCCCCGCCCTGGAACGGCGGCAGCTCGGGCCGCGGCTCGATGGCGAACCGGCCGAGCAATTCCGCCAGCTCCGCGAACGGGTCGCCCCGCCATCGGCGCTCGTCCGCGGCGATCTCGCCGTCGCGGCTTTCGAGCGTCAGGAACGGATCGGCGGCGATGAAGGAGAAGCGGCCGAGCCGGCCGTCGATTCGCGCGCTGTCGAGGAAGACCGCACCCGGCAGGTCCGCGAACCGCCGGAAGGCCGCGAACGGGTCGTCATACGGAATGGCGCGGACGAGGAGGGAGGCGGGCGGCATGGACTCCGGGCCGTCGAGTCGCGGTGTTGAGAGCTGACCCGATGTCATGCCCGGACCCGGTCCGGGCATCCATCGTGCAGCTGCACCATGGATTGCCGGGTCAGGCCCGGCAATGACAAATCGAGGCGTGCAGACGCCTGTGGCCGTTCGTCCCGAACGCCGTTCCAGCGCCCCGGCGCGCCTGGTCTGCTGAGATGCCCGACGCGGCAGCCATGCGCCGGTCACATGGGACGCATGCGCGGCGCATGGCCGGCCGCCGTCTGCCGCCGTTGCCGGGCGGTCGGCACGCTGGCTAAGCTCGCCGGTCGTGCGGCCCGGTCGGCCGCGGATTGGTCGGCCAGAGCATGTCCTCCCCTTCGCTCGCCTGGACGCGAGCCGTTCTCACCCCGGGCGCCGTCGTCTTCGCGCTTCTCTTCGCCCTCGATTCGATGGCGCGCGCCCTGCTTGGGACGGTGGTGCCGTTGCTGGCGCTGCGCGTGCTCGGCAACGCCCGCGACGTCAGCCTGCTGTTCTCGGTCATCGGCTGGGTCGGGGTGGCGCTCAGCCTGTTCATACCGGCGATCGTGCGCCGCTACCGGCCGCGCTGGGTCTACACGATCGGCGCCGGGCTGCTGGTGGTGGCGCCCTTCCTGCTGGCGCTCGATTCGCTGTTCGGGCTATCCGGCGGCAAGCTCGCCCGGGTGTTCGCGGAGGCCTGCCTGCTCAATGCCCTCAATCTCTACATAATGGCCTATATCCGGAAGCGCGATCTGGCGCGCTCCGAGCCGCTCCGGACCTTCTTCTCGGCCTTCGCCTGGGCCACAGGGCCCTTCCTCGGCGTCTACCTCTACAACGACGTGTCGCCCTGGGCGACCTATCTGCTCAGCGCCGGCTGCGCCCTGCTGCTCATCGCCTATTTCTGGCGGCTGCGCATGGAGTACGGCCCGGCCCTGCCGGCGGACGAGCCGGCGCGCACCAGCCCGGTCGCGAACATCCGGCGCTACGTGGCGCAGCCGCGGCTGCGCCTCGCCTGGATCCTCAATTTCGGCCGCGAGACCTGGTGGGTGATGTTCTTCATCTACGGGCCGCTCTACATGGTCACCCACGGGATGAGCGAGACCGCGGGAGCGCTGCTCGTCTCCTGCGGCACGGCCATGCTGTTCACCACCCCGGCCATGGGCTGGCTCGGCCGGGGCCTCGGGCTCTGCCGTTGGGGCGGGTTCCTGTGGGTGGCGTCGGCGACCTGCGCCGCCGCGCGGCTGGTCGACCGGCCCGGCCTGACCGCGGCGGCGCTGCTCGCCGCCGCCGTCGGCTCGGTCGCGCTCGATTCGGTCTGCATGGTGCCCTTCATGCGCGCGGTCCGCGGCCGCGAGCGGCCGGAGATGACGATGGTGTTCAGCATGTACCGCGACGTGGCCGGGCTGGTACCGCCCGCGGTGTTCGCCGCGCTGCTGAGCTTCCTCGACCTCTGGTCGGTGTTCGCCGCGGCGGCGGCCTTCCTCGCCGTCTGCGCCTGGCTTGCGCGGTGGATCCCGCGCGGCATGTGACCGGAGGAACGATGCCCCGAGGATCCGTGACCGCCGAGGCGTCCATCGCGCCGCGCACCCTGATCGTGGCCAATCTCGGCCTCGTCACCATGATCTTCTTCTGGGGCTCCTTCTTCCCGGTCATGGAGCAGATCCTGAAGGGCTGGGATCCGCTCTCGGCCACCGCCGGACGGCACCTGACCGCGGCGGCGGCGCTCACCGCCGTCGCGCTGGCGGCCGAGCGGCGGCTGCCGTTCCGGCGCGACCTGCCCTGGATGAAGCTCTTCCTGCTGGGCAGCGTCGGTTTCGTCCTGTCCTCGATCTGCATGTCGCTCTCGGTGCTGTGGTCGAGCGGCGTCGCCGCGGCGATCGTCTCGGCGACCAATCCGATCTCGGCGGCGATCACCGCAAGGCTGCTCTTCGGGATGAGCCTCGGCCGCGGAATCCTGCTCGGCGCCGCGCTCGCCGTGGCCGGCTCCGGCATCGCGATCCTCGGCGCCGGCACGGCCTTCGGGGAGTTCGACGGGTTCAAGGGCGGCGAGCTCCTGGTGATCGTGGCTAACGTCGCCTGGACCTGGTTCTCGCTGGCGGCGCAGCGCTGGCTGCGCGGCGCCTCGCAGCTCGACATCTCCCTGCTGACGACCGTCCCCGGCGCGCTCTGCATGACCCTGGTGACGGTCGCCGCGGGCGGCATCGGCCTCGTCGAGCTGCGCATCGACCTCGCGCCGGAGTACCTGCTGCCGGTCCTCTATACGGGGACCGTGCCGATCGCGATCGGCAATTTCCTCTGGCATTTCGGCGTGAGCCGGATCGGGATCGCGGTCTCCTCCATGTACACGAACCTGATCCCGGTCACCGCGGCGCTCGTCGCCTTCGTCTGGATCGGCACCCAGCCGACCCTGTATCAGCTCGTCGGCGGCGCCATCATCATCGCCGGCGTGTTCTACGCCCAGGTGACGGCGCTCAGGAGC
>DAIMFL010000172.1:0-3427 GCA_036724615.1 Alphaproteobacteria bacterium
ACCGATGCCGGCCTGTTCGGCTGGCCCGCCGTGGTCGACGGCCGCAATCTCAAGGGCGTCCTGTCCGTCGCCGTGCCCGGCCAGGTCGACGGCATGCGCCTGGCGCTCGAAAGCTTCGGCCGGCTGTCCTGGCGCGAGGTCGTCCAGCCGGCGATCCGTCTGGCCGAGGAGGGGCTGCCGCTCGACTGGTACGGCAGCCTGTCCATCGCCATCGCGGCACGGGAGCTGGCGGAGTTCGCCGCCGCCCGCGACGTCTATCTGCCCGGCGGGCTGCCGCCCGCGCCCGGGTCGGAGGGCAGCCCGCCGCGCCTGCGGCTTGGGAATCTCGCGGCCACGCTGCGTCATCTCGCCGAGGCGGGCCCGCGCGACTTCTACGAGGGCGATCTCGCCCGCTCCATCGCCGCCGACATGGCGGCGGGCGGCGGCCGGCTCTCGGCGGGCGATCTCGCCGCCTACCGGGCGACCCTGGTCGATCCGCTCGAGATCGCCCATGGCGATGCGCGAATCGCCGCGGCGCCGGGGCTGACCGCCGGGCCGACGCTGGCCCGCACGCTCGCTTTGATGGAGCCCGGCCTGCCGGCGGCGGCGCGCCGGGAGGGACGGCCGGACGGGGCGAGCTATGCGGCGATCGCCGCCGCGCTCGAGACCGCCTATGCGGAGCGGCTCGCCGGGTCCGGCGGCGACGGCGAGCCGCCCAGCAGGCCGAGCGTGGCGCCCGTCGCCTCCTGCACGTCGCATCTGTCGGTGGTCGACCGGGACGGCAACATGGTGGCGCTCACCCAGACGCTGCTGTCGCGCTTCGGGTCGAAGGTGCTGCTGCCGCAATCGGGCATCATGATGAACAACGGCATCATGTGGTTCGATCCTCGGCCGGACCGGCCGAACGGCATCGCGCCGGGCCGGCGGCCGCTCTCCAACATGTGCCCGGTGATCGCCCGGATGGCGGACGGTCGGCGCGTCGCGCTCGGCGCGTCCGGGGGCCGCCGGATCATGCCGGCCGTGGCCCAGCTGCTGAGCTTCCTCGCCGATTTCGGCATGGATCTGGAGGCCGCCTTCCACTGCCCGCGGCTCGACGTCTCGGGCGGCGGGAGCGCGGTCCTCGATGCCCGGCTGGCGCGCGACGTGCTGGCCGCGGTGGAACGGGTCATGCCGGCCGCGGCGGCGGAGCTCGCCGCCTATCCGGTGCTGTTCGCCTCGCCCAGCGCCACGCTGCGCCGGGACGGGCGCAACGAAGGGATGGCCGACATCGCCTCGCCCTGGTCGGGGGCGGCGGCGGAGCCGTAAGGCCCGGGCTGGTCCGGCTGCCCGATTCCCCGTTGACCATGCCCTGCCGGCCAGAGGATTGTTTAACCGCGCGAAAGCGACGCCAACAGGGAGCCACAAGAAATGTTTCGAAGCAGCAGGAGATTCGCCACCCGCGCCGCGGCCGCGGCGCTGGCGCTGGCCTTTGCGGGCGCGCCGGCCTCGGCCGCCGAGAAGATCGTCATCTCCAACTGGGACGGCTACATGCCGGCCGACCTCCTGGAGAACTTCACCAAGGAGACGGGGATCGAGGCCGAGCACTCGGTCCATGCCACCAACGAAGAGATCATGGGCAAGGTGACCGCCGGCGGCGGCAAGGGCTACGACGTGCTCTTCGTGTCGGGGCAGTTCGTCGAGGCCCTGGTCAAGCTGGGGCTGGTGGCCGAGCTCGACCACGCGAACATCCCGAACATCGCCAATCTCTATCCCGAGGCGAGCAACCTGGGCTATGACCCCGGCAACAAGCATTCGGTGCCCTATGCCTGGGGAACGACCGGTCTCTGCTACCGCAGCGACCTGGTCTCGACCCCGCCCACGAGCTGGATGGACCTCCTGAAGCCTTCCGACGAGCTCAAGGGCAAGGTCACCATGCTGGCCACCGACCGCTGGCTGATGGGGGCGGGGCTGAAGGCGCTCGGCCACTCCGTCAACAGCACGGACGAGGCGGAGATCGCGGCGGCCAAGGAGCTTCTGATCGAAGCCAAGAAGAGCCTGCTCGCCTATGACGACACGACGTTCTATTCGAAGCTGGTGTCCGGCGAGGCGAGCCTGGTGCATGCCTGGGACGGCTGGTGCAATTACGGCATCGCCGAGAACGCCGACATCAAGTACGTGGTCCCGAAGGAAGGCACCGACATGTGGGTCGACACCATGGTGGTGACCGCCGCGTCGGAGAACAAGGCGGCGGCCGAGGCCTTCATCAACTACGTGCTGCGGCCCGAGGTGCATCGCTGGGCGGCGGAGAACATCCTCTACAAGGTCCCGAACAAGGCGGCCATGGAGTCGGTCGACAAGAGCCTGTTCGAGACCTATCCGAACATGGCGATGACCCCGGAGGAGATCATGCAGGGCGAGCTCCTGCGCGATCTCGGCAACGCGCAAAAGGCCTACACGCGGGCGGTGACCGAGATCACCTCGTCGCAGTAAGCGTCCGATCGCGGGGCCGCTCCAGGGCGGCCCCGCACGCCGCCGCCGAATTCCGCCTTCCGCGATGACGACCAACAGGACAGAGGCGCTGCGCCGCCTGGTGCTGCTCGGGCCCGGGCTCGGCTGGCTCGTGGTCTTCCTGCTCGTGCCCTGCGCCGTCGTCTTCGGCTACAGCTTCTTCGAGCGCGGAGTCTATGGCGGCATCGACTACATCTTCACCCTGGAGAACTACGTCCGCGCCGTCGATCCGCTCTATCTCTCGATCTTCCTCAACTCGGCGCGCATCGCCGCGATCGCCACGCTGGCCGCGCTCGTCATCGGCTATCCCGCCGCCTATCTGATCGCGACGACGCGCAAGAGCCGGCAGGTGCCGCTCCTCGTCCTCGCCATGCTCCCGTTCTGGAGCAACTACCTGATCCGCACCTATGCCTGGATCGTGCTCTTGAACCGGGAGGGGCTCGTCAACCGGGCGCTCACCGCGCTCGGCTGGGAAGGCGAGAAGCCGGCGCTGCTCTACAACGAGTTCGCCGTGATCGTCGGGTTGGTCTACGGCTACCTGCCCTTCATGATCCTGGCGCTCTACAGCTCGATCTCGCGATTGAACCCGGAGATCCGGGAGGCCTCCGCCGATCTCGGCGCGCCCGCCTGGAAGACCTTTCTGCGCGTGACCTTCCCGCTGACCCTGCCCGGCGTGGCGGCCGGCTGCGTCTTCGTCTTCGTGCTGTCCGTCGGCAACTTCATCACGCCGGACCTGCTCGGCGGCGGGCGCATCACCATGGTCGGCAACCTGATCTACGACCAGTTCCTGACCGCCCGCGACTGGCCGTTCGGCTCGGCCCTCGCCTTCGTGCTGATCGGCGTCATGCTGCTGCTGCTCTTCGCCCAGGCGCGCGCCGTCACGCGCGGCGAGGGGAGGGGACGAGATGGGTAGCGCGCTGATATACCCCCTCCCCCCTTTCTAATTCCCCCTCCCCCCTTG
>DAIMFL010000172.1:3437-5465 GCA_036724615.1 Alphaproteobacteria bacterium
CATCGAGCCTGTGACACCCCCCTCCCCGACCCTCCCCCGCAAGGGGGGAGGGGGAAGAAGAATGCGGGGAGAGGGTTTCATTTTGTGTGGGGGAGCAAGTTGATGCCCCGCCACATCCCCATCGAACGCCGCTGGCTCGGCGCCCATCTCGGGCTCGTCTATCTGTTCCTCTACGGGCCGATCGCCGTGCTCGTGGTGCTGAGCTTCAACCGCGCCGGGCTGCCCACCGCCTGGACCGGCTTCTCCACCGAATGGTACGGCAAGCTCCTCACCAACGAGGCCATTCTCGCCTCCGCCGCCAACACGCTGATCGTCGCCCTGGCCTCGACGGCGATCTCCACCGCGATCGGCACGCTGCTCGCGGTCGGGCTGGAGCGGCTGCGGCCGAGCGCGGCGCTGGACGGGCTGGTCTTCGTGCCGATGATCATCCCGGACATCGTGCTGGCGATCGCGCTCCTGTCCTTCTACACGCTGCTCGACGTGACGCTCGGACTGCACTCCATCATCCTGTCGCACACCGTGTTCAACATCGCCTTCGTCTGCGCCGTGGTGCGCGCGCGGCTGAAGAACTTCGACAGCTCGATCGTGGAGGCCTCGATCGATCTCGGCGCGGGCGAGATCCGGACCTTCTTCCGCATCGTCCTGCCGGTGATCGCCCCGGGCGTCCTGGCCGGGGCGCTGCTCGCCTTCACCTTGAGCGTCGACGAGTTCATCATCGCCTATTTCACCGCCGGGCCGGGCAGCGCCTCGACCACCTTCCCGATGCAGATCTACGCCATGATCCGCTTCGGCGTGACGCCGGAGATCAACGCGGTGGCGACCATCGTGATCGGCGTCAGCTTCTTCCTGGTGCTGCTGTCGCAGCGCCTGCAGCGGGGCGTCGAATGAACGCGGCGGTGATCGAGATCGAGAGCGCGACCCGGCGCTTCGGGCCGATCGTCGCCGTCGACCGTCTCTCCCTGGCGATCCGGGAGAACGAGTTCTTCGCGCTGCTCGGGCCGTCGGGCTGCGGCAAGACCACGCTGCTCCGGATGATCGCCGGGTTCGAGCGGCCGGACGAAGGCCGCATCCGGCTCGACGGCAAGGACATCACCGACATGCGGCCGAATCGCCGGCCGGTCAACATGATGTTCCAGTCCTACGCCCTGTTTCCGCATCTCACCGTCGCGGCGAACGTGGCCTACGGGCTGGAGATGGAGGGGGTGAAAGGGGCGGAGCTGAAGCGGCGGGTCGAAGAGGCGCTGGGGATGGTCCAGCTCGAGGCCCAGGCCGCGCGCAAGCCGCAGCAGCTTTCGGGCGGGCAGCGCCAGCGCGTCGCGCTCGCCCGCGCCCTGGTGAAGCGGCCGCGCGTGCTGCTGCTCGACGAGCCGCTGGCCGCCCTCGACAAGAAGCTCCGGGAGCAGATGCAGCTCGAGCTCAAGCGCCTGCAGCACGAGACCGGAATCACCTTCCTCGTGGTCACCCACGACCAGGAGGAGGCGCTCGTCATGGCCGACCGGATCGCGCTGCTGAACCAGGGACGGATCGCCCAGCTCGGCGCGCCGAAGGCGCTCTACGAGGCGCCGGCGAACCGCTTCGTCGCCGATTTCATCGGCGTCACGAACTTCCTGCCCGGCCGGCGCGGCGCCGGGCCGGCCGTGGAGGTCGACGGGCTCGGCCGTTTCCGCGGTACCCTCGCCGACGGCGCGGCGGGTTCTCCCGGCGCGGCGGCGGTGCTCGCGGTGCGGCCGGAGCGGGTGCGCGTCGCTCTTGCCAAGCCGGGCGCGCCGGGCGACAACGCCAGCGGCGACCCGATCGCCGGCCGCATCCGGGGGATCGCCTATCTGGGGCAGGATCTGATGGTGCATCTCGACGTCGCCGGGCTCGACCGGCCCCTCGTCGCGCGGCTCGGCGCCAGCCACGAGCTCGCCGGCCGGCTGGCGGAGGGGGCGGAGCTGTGGTGCGACTGGCCGGCGGAGCACGCGCGGGTTCTGCTGGACTGAGCCTTTCGATACTGCCGGGGCGCGCCGGCCAACGGCGCGACCGGAC
>DAIMFL010000173.1:0-5435 GCA_036724615.1 Alphaproteobacteria bacterium
CGTCTTCCAATAGCCGGACGGCCGCGGCGTGGCAACCCCCCGGCCGGCTGGCGGCTTCCTCCCACTGAGCCTAAGTTTTTGACAAAAGGCACTTTTGTGCTCTTATGCGGACCGCAGCCGCACCCCGGGGGAAAGCCATGGCCGTCACCGGACTGGACGGAAAAGTCGCGCTCGTGACCGGCGCCGGCAGCGCGGCCGGAATCGGCTTCGCCGCCGCCCGGGCGCTCGGCCGGGCCGGGGCGGCGGTGGCCGTCGCCTCGACCACCGAGCGCATCCACGACCGCGCCGCGACGTTGTCCTCCGAGGGCATCCCGTCGGCCGGCTTCGTCTGCGACCTCACCGACCGGCCGGCGGCGCGGGCCATGGTTGCCGATATCCTCGCCCGCTTCGGGCGCATCGACATCCTGGTCAACAATGCCGGCATGACCTCGGTCGGCGCGCCGGAGGAGCCGGCGCGGTTTCTCGATTGCAGCGACGAGAGCTGGGACGCGGGCATGGCGCGGAATCTCGCCACCTGCGTCACGGTGACGAAGGCGGCGCTGCCCGACATGATCTCCCGCCGATGGGGCCGGGTCATCAACATGGCCTCCGTCACCGGCCCGCTCGTCAGCAATCCCGACTCGAGCATCTACAGCGCGGCCAAGGCGGCGATGACCGGGCTCACCCGCGCGCTCGCCATCGAGCACGGGCGCGACGGCATCACGGTGAACGCCGTCGGGCCGGGCTGGATCGAGACGGCTGCGTCCTATGAGAGCGAGATCGTCGGCGGCAAGCACACGCCGGTCGGCCGGCCCGGCCGCCCGGACGAGGTCGCCGCCGTGGTCGCCTTCCTCGCAACCGAAGAGGCGAGCTATGTCACCGGCCAGCTCGTCGTCGTGGACGGCGGCAACGTCATCCAGGAGTACAAGGGCCCGGCAGACGGGTATTACTGATCCATCCCGCAATTGTCATCCCGGCCAAGCGAGCGTAGCGAGCGCGAGCCGGGATCCATCTAAGGGCCAGAGCGCTGGCGGCGCGATGGATCCTCGGGTCTGCGGGGCTTCGCCCCTTCGCCCGAGGATGACAACTCCAACAGAGGGCAAGCAACGTGTCTCGTTTCGAGAATAAGAGCGTGCTGATCACCGGCGGCTCGGGCGGCATGGGCCGCGCGACGGCGCAGGCCTTCCTGCAGGAAGGCGCCCGCGTCCTGCTCGCCGACATCGACGAGGCGAAGCTCGCCGACGTGACGTCGGAGCTCTCGACGTTCGGCTCGGTCTCCGGCATCCGCACCGACGTAACGAAGCCCGACCAGTGCCGCGGCGCGGTCGAGGCGGCCGTCGAGCGTCATGGCCGGCTCGACATACTGGTGAACGGCGCCGGGGTGTGGGTCGAAGGATCCGCCGAGACCGTCACCGAGGCGGAGTGGGACCGCACCGTCGACATCAACCTGAAGGGCACGTTCTTCTGCTGCCGCCATGCCATTCCGCATCTCGTCGAGACCCGGGGCGCGATCGTCAACATCATCTCCGACGCCGGGCTGATGGGCTATGCGAACACCTCCGTCTATTGCGCCTCGAAGGGCGGGGTGACGCTGCTCACCAAGTCGCTCGGCCTCGAGCTCGCGCCCAAGGGCGTCCGCGTCAACGGCGTCTGCCCCTGCGACGTGGACACGCCGATGATCGAGTTCCAGGCGCAGACCTATGGCGGCGGCGATCCCGAGGGGTACAAGCGGAAGCTCCTGGGACTCTATCCCCAGGGTGAGCGCGCCCGCTTCGTGACCGCGGACGAGATCGCCGCCTTCGTCCTGTTCCTCTGCTCCGACGCGGCGGCGCCGATCACCGCGGCCTGCCTGCCCATCGATTTCGGCCTGACCGCAGGGCGCTGAATTCCTCTCGGTGCCATCCATGGATCCCGGCTCGCGCTCGCTGACGCTCGCTTGGCCGGGATGACAAGCGAGGAAAGACGACTGATAGTAAGGACATGCCCGAAGGCACGGTCCCTCCCCCGCCGATCGACCGCGCGACCCTGGCGGGCCTCCTCGCCCGCTCGGACGCGGCCGGCTGGCGGCGGCTGGTCCTGCATCTGCTGCTGCTCGCCGCGACCGGCGCGATCGTCTGGCAGGCGCGCAGAACCCCCTGGCTCTGGCCGGCGATGCTCGCCCATGGCGTGGTGCTGATCTTCCTGTTCGCGCCGCTGCACGAGACCATCCACCGCACCGCCTTCGCGATGCGCGCGGTGAACGAAGCGGCGGCCTTCCTCCTCGGCTGCCTCATCCTGCTGCCGCGCGAGTATTTCCGCGCCTTCCACTTCGCCCATCACCGCTTCACCCAGGACCCGGCGAACGATCCGGAGCTGGCGCGGCCGAAGCCCGCGACGCTGCGGCAGTATCTCTGGGTCGTGTCCGGCATTCCGTACTGGATCGCCCAGGCGCGGCTCGTCGTCGGCCAGGCGCTCGGCCGCACGCCCGAGCGCTTCTACAAGGACGACCGGCAGCGCCGCGCGGTGGTGCGCGAGGCGCGGATCATGCTGGCGATCTACGCAGGCGTCGCGGTCGCCTCGCTCGCCGCCGGCAGCCCGGCCGCGCTCCTGCTCTGGGTCGTCCCGGCGCTGCTCGGGCAGCCCTTCCTGCGCATGTATCTCCTGGCCGAGCATACGCTCTGCCCGCTCGTGCCCGACATGCTGGAGAACACGCGCACGACCTACACGAACGGGCTGGTCCGCTTCCTCGCCTGGAACATGCCCTTCCATGCGGAGCACCACGCCTATCCGTCGGTGCCGTTCCACGCCCTGCCGCGGGTGAACGCGCTGATCCGCGACCGGCTGAAGGTGACCGCGCCGGGCTACGCGGCGGTGCAGGCCGACATCCTGTGCTCTGTCTCCCGCTGAGCGGCGCCCCCTTCCCTGACCCTCCCCCACAAGGGGGGAGGGAATTGCAGCCGCGCACTCGATAGACCCCCTCCCCCTCGATGGGGGAGGGTTGGGGTGGGGGTGAGCCGCGCGCTCCTTGCCGGGGAGACGCCGATCAGCCCCTGAGCCGCTTGCCGTGCGGATCGTAGAGGGCCCGCGCTGCGCGCCGGGCCCGGCAGCGCTGTCCCAGGATCTCCACCTCGAAGCCTTCGGTCGAGTCGGCGCAGGCGGCCGGCAGGTAGGTGAGCGCGATCGCCTTGCCGACCGTGTGGCCGTAGCCCGCCGAGGTGACGCGGCCGGTGACCTCGCCGGCGAAGAACACCGGCTCGCCGCCCCAGGGATCGACCTCGCCCGATTCCACGGTCAGGATCGAGAGCCGCCGCTTCGGCGGTGACGCGAGATCGCGCCGCGCCGCCTCGTCGCCGATGAAATCCGGCTTGTCGAGCTTGACCAGCCAGCCGAGCCCCGCCTCGTTCGGCGTGTAGTCCTGGGTGTACTCGCGCCCCCAGCTGCCGTAGCCCTTCTCCAGGCGCAGCGAATTCAGCGCCCGCACGCCGAAATGGGCGAGGCCGAAATCGTGCCCCGCCTCCATGATCGCCTCGTAGAGCGCGAGCTGGCACGCGGTCGGCACGTAGAGCTCGTAGCCGAGCTCCCCGGTGAAGGAGACGCACAAGGTCAACGCCTCGAGCGCGCCGATGCGCAGGGTCCGCGCCGCCAGGAACGGCAGCGACGCGTCGGAAACATCGGCGCCGGTGAGCGCCGCAAGGAGGTCCCGCGCCTTCGGTCCCGAGATCGCGAAGCCCGCGTAATCCGCGCTGACGTCGCGCACGGTCACCGCGGCGGAGGGCGACAGATGCCGCTCGAACCAGCGCCGGTAGAACAGCGCCGCCGCCGGCGAGCCGAACATCAGGTAGCGGTCCTCGGCGAGGCGGCAGGCGGTGAGATCGCCCAGGACGCGTCCGTTCGGCGTCAGCAGCGGGCAGAGCACGGTGCGGCCGTCGCGCCTGGGCAACCGGTTCGCGACGATGCCCGACAGCCAAGCCGCGGCGTCCGCGCCGGCGATCTCGAACTTCGAGTAGGTCGAGGTCTCCCACAGCCCCACGCTCTCGCGCACCGCCTTGCATTCCGCCGCCACGCGGGCGAAGGCCTCGGTGCGGCGATAGCTCGGCGTCTCGGCCGGCGTCTCGCCGGCCCCGGCGAACCAGAGCGGGTACTCCCAGCCGAACACGGCGCCGAAGGCCGCGCCGGCGGCCTTGAGCCGGTCGTAGACCGGGGTGGTCCGGAGCGGGCGGGCGGCCGGCAGCTCCTCGTTCGGGAACATCATGGCGAAGCGCCGGCGGTAGTTCTCCTCGGTCTTGGTGAGCACGTAGGCCGGCGTCGCGTACTCGCCGAACCGCGCCACGTCCATGGCGAACACGTCCATGCCGGGCTCGCCCTCCGCGATCCAGTTGGAGACAGCGAGCCCCACGCCGCCGCCCTGCGAGAAGCCGGCCATGACGCCGCAGGCGACGAAGTAGTTCCTGAGGCCCCGGACCGGCCCGATCACCGGGTTGCCGTCCGGCGCGAAGACCATGCCGCCATTGACGACGCGCTTGATGCCGCCCTCGCGCAGGCAGGGATAGGCGAGCATCGCCTCCTCCATCGCCTCCGAGATGCGGTCGAGATCCGGGCTGATCAGCTCGTGGCCGAAGTCCTTCGGCGTTTCCGGCAGCCCCCAGTGGCGGCAGTCCCACTCGTAGGTGCCGATGAGCAGCCCCTTGCCCTCCTGGCGCAGATAGCTCTCGCCCTCGAAATCGATGGTCATCGGGATCTCGCGGGGCAGATTCGCCACCTCGGGGATGTCGTTGGTGACGATGTACTGGTGCTCCATCGGCACGACCGGAAGCCGCACGCCCGCGAGCGCCGCCACCTCGCGCGCCCAGAGCCCGGCGGCGTTCACCACGTACTCCGCCGCGATCGTCCCCTGCGGCGTGACCACGAGCCAGCCACCGTCCTTGGCGGGACGCGTCTCGACGACCGGCGTGTGGCGATAGATCTCGGCGCCGCGCGCCCGCGCCGCCTTGGCATAGGCGTTGGTGACGCCGTTCGGGTCGACATGGCCGTCGTTGGGGTCGAACAGCGCCGCACGGAACCGCGACGTGTCGACGATGGGAACGAGCTTCTTCACCTCGTCGAGCGACAGGAAATCCATGTCGATGCCGATATGGCGCGCCTTGGCCCGCTCGGAGCGGAAGAAGTCGTGCCGGTCCTCGGTGCCCGCCAGATAGATGCAGCCGACCCGGTGGATGCCGCAGGACTGGCCGGACTCCGCCTCGATCTCCTTGTAGAGCTTGATCGTGTAGGACTGCAGCGACGCCATGTTGACGTCGCCGTTCAGCGCGTGCATGCCGCCCGCCGCATGCCAGGTGGAGCCCGCCGTGAGCTCCGAGCGCTCCAAGAGGACCACGTCGGACCAGCCATAGCGGGTGAGGTGGTAGAGCACGCTGCAGCCGACGACACCGCCGCCGATCACCACCACGCGGGCATGGGATTTCATCTGCGCATTTCCC
>DAIMFL010000174.1:0-5416 GCA_036724615.1 Alphaproteobacteria bacterium
GGCAGGGCGCGGGTGACCCCGGTCACCGTCGATCCGGTCGTCACCGCCGATGACGAGGTGCCCTGGTCGAAGGTGGTCGCCTCGCCGCCGAACCAGGCGTTGATCCGCGCATAGCCGGGCTCGCTCGGATCGTGGTCGTTCATGATCTCGCCGTGGCCGTAGGGGCCGAGCCCGGTATGGAGATCGATGACGCCGATCTGGCGGGCGCCGTTGCACTGCCGCCGCAGGATGTCGGTGAGCGTCCGGTGCGACCAGACCGGCGTCTGGCCGCCATAGAACACGCCCTGCGGGTCGTCGTACTGGCCGGAGCTGATCGCGCTCTGCAGCGCCATCATGCCGTGCTCGGCCGCATAGGCGTCGAAGGCTGCCTTGCAGCGCAGCCGTGCCGCATCGCCCCAGTCGGCCGGGCAGATCGCCTCGCGCAGCTGCCTGTAGCCGGGATTGGCCGGATAGGACCGGCCGTGATCGACGTAGTTCCGATTGAGGTCGACATTGTCCTCGTTGACCCGGCGCAGCCAGGCGAAGCCGTAGGGATTGACCGCATGGATGGCGAGGAGCGCCATGCCCGCGGGCAGCTCGCGATGAAATCCGGTGGCGAGAGTCGCGACCTGTACGCCGGAGCCGCAGAAGCCTTCCGCGCCATGGGTCGAGGAGATGGTGACCAGGATTCGCTCGGCATCCGGCGGGCCGAGCCGGGCGACGTCGGTCGCGAGCGCCTCGCCGCCCGGACCGGTCGCCGGATTGCGATGGGAGGAGATCTCGGCCCCTGCCTGGCGCGCGGCGGCCAGGAACCTGGCCCGCGCGGCGCCATAATCGGACGCGAAGTATTCGGACGGCACTCGGTCTGCGGGCATGCTCCTCTCGCCTTCTCCTGATCCTCGGCCAGCATAAACGAAGGATCGCTGCAATGTGATCCGCCGGAGGGAGGACGGGCGCTTGTTTTCGAGGGCTCCCGCCGCATACTGGAGTCATGAGACCTCGGCCGCCGCTCCTGCAGGGTCTCGCGGCTGCCGGCCGCGCATTGGCCACGGCCGTGCTGCTCGCTCTCGCGCCGCCCGCGGCCCAAGCCGATCAGACCGACCCCCGCCTCGACGGGCTCTTCGAGATCCTGAAGACGACCGAGGATCCGGTGAAGGCCAAGCTCGCCGAGCACCAGATCTGGCAGGCCTGGCTAACGTCGAACGATCCCACCGTCACGCTGCTGCTGATGCAGGGCGTGAGCGCCATGGCCAAGCAGGATCTGAAATCGGCGCTCAGGATCTTCACCGAGGTGGTCGAGATCGCCCCCGGTTTCGCGGAGGGCTGGAACAAGCGGGCGACCGTTCTCTACATGCTCGGAGCCTATCCGGAGTCGATCGCCGACATCGACCGCACGCTGGCGCTGGAGCCCCGGCATTTCGGCGCGCTGTCGGGGCTCGGGCTCTGCAACGTCGAGCTCCAGAAGGACCAGGCCGCGCTCGACGCCTTCGAACGCGCGCTCGCGGTGAACCCGCACATGGACGGGGCCCGCACCAACGCCGAGCTGTTGCGGCAGAAGATCGAAGGCAGCCGGATCTGAGCGCAGCCTGCGCCTGCGCCGCCCGGCCCGTGGATTTTCGGTCCGACCCGTGGTTTCCTGCTGCCCGCCCGCAGACATGGTGGGGAGCACGGGGGAGGCATGAGCGGCATAGACGGACTGGCACAGGCCGAGATTGTCATCATCGGCGGCGGCATCATCGGCTGTTCGATCGCCTATCACCTGACGCGCATGGGGCGGCAGGACGTGGTCATCCTGGAGAAGAGCGGGCTGACCCACGGCGCCACCTGGCATGCGGCGGGCCTGGTCGGCCAGCTCCGGACTTCCCGCAACACCACGCGGATGCTCCAGCGCAGCGTCGCGCTCTACGACCGGCTCGAGGCGGAGACCGGCCAGGCGATCGACTGGAAGAAGGTCGGCAGCCTGCGGCTCGCCTGCTCGGCCGAGCGCCTGCTCGAGCTGAAGCGCGCCGCCACCATGGCGAAGAGCTTCGGCCTCGACATGGAGCTGATCGGGCCGAAGGAGGCGCAGGATCTCTTCCCGATCATGACCACGGACGGGGTAATCGCCGCCGCCTTCCTGCCGGGCGACGGCTATGTCGATCCGGCCTCGGTCGCCCAGGCGCTCGCCAAGGGCGCGCGCGACAAGGGCGCGAAAATCCTGCAGGGCGTCCGGGTCACCGGCACGGCGGTCCGGGACGGCCGCGTCACCGCGGTCGAGACCGACCGGGGCACCATCGCCTGCGAGATCGTGGTGAACTGCGGCGGCATGTGGGGGCGGGAGATCGGCCGGATGTCGGGCGTGCGCGTCCCGGCCCTGGCGCTGGAGCACCAGTACCTGATCACCGATCCGATCCCCGACATGCCGAAGAACATGCCGACCATGCGGGACCCGGACCTGCTGGTCTATTACAAGCCCGAGGTGCGCGGCCTGGTGGTCGGCGGCTACGAGCCGGACACGGTCCCCTTCGGCGAGCGCGGCATCCCGCGCGAGTTCGGCCAGCAGCTGCTGCCCGAGAATTTCGACCGCTTCCAGCAGCTCGCGGAGCTCGCGGCGAAGCGCACGCCGGTCATCAACCAGGTCGGCGCGCGCCAGCTGGTGAACGGGCCGATTCCCTATTCGGCCGATTCCGACTTCATCATGGGCAAGGCGCCGGAGCTGGCGAACTACTATGTCGCCGCCGGCTTCCTCTACGGCATCGCCGCCGGCGGCGGCGCCGGCCAGATGATGGCCGAGTGGATCGTGGGCGGCGAGCCGTCGCTCGATCTCTGGCCGCTCGACGTGCGCCGCTTCGGCTTCCACCACGACACCCGGCGGTTCATGTATCCGCGCGCCGTGGAGCTCTACGGCCATCACTACAAGATCCACTGGCCGGGCGTGGAGCATGAGAGCGCCCGCGGCATCCGCCGCTCGCCGCTCCATCACGCGCTGAAGGCGCGCGGCGCGGTCTTCGGGTCGCGCGCCGGATGGGAGCGGCCGAACTGGTTCGCGCCGGCCGGCGTCGAGCCGGTCGACAGGCCGTCCTTCGGCCGCGCCAACTGGTTTGAGCACGTGGCGGCGGAGCATCGGGCCGTGCGCGAGCGGGTCGCGCTCATCGACCAGACCTCCTTCGCCAAGCTCGAGATCGAGGGGCCGCAGGCGCTCGCCGCCCTGCAGCGCCTCGCCGCCGCCGATATGGACAAGCCGGTCGGGAGCGTCGTCTACACCCAGCTCTGCAACCCGCGCGGCGGCATCGAGTGCGACCTCACCGTCACGCGCCTGGCCGCCGACCGGTTCTACGCGGTCACCGGCAGCGCCTTCGGCCGCCACGACGAGCACTGGATCCGCAGCAACATCCGCGACGACTGGGAGGTCAAGCTGCGCGACGTCACCTCGGCGCGGGCGGTGATCAATCTCTGCGGGCCGAGGGCGCGGGACGTGCTGGCGAGCGTCGCGGAGGAGGACGTGTCGAACGCGGTCTTCCCCTTCGCCACGGCGCGGGAGATCACGCTGGGCGCCGCGCCCGCGCTCGCCGTCCGCATCGGCTATGTCGGCGAGCTCGGCTGGGAGCTGCACATCCCGACCGAGTACGCCGAGCATGTCTACGAGGCGCTGCGCGAGGCGGGCGCGCCCCACGGCATCGCCGACGTGGGCTACCGCGCCATCGACACGCTCAGGATGGAGAAGGGCTATCTCTACTGGAGCAGCGACATCACGCCGGACTACACGCCCTACGAGGCCGGGCTCGGCTTCCGGGTGTCGCTGAAGAAGGGCGACTTCATCGGCCGCGAGGCCCTGGCGCGGCAGAAGGCCGAAGGCGTGAAGCGCAGGCTCTGCGCCTTCACGCTCGAAAAGCCGGCCGCAGTCTTCGGCGGGGAAGCGATCCTGCGGAACGGCCGCGTGCTCTCGGTGACCTCGAGCGCGAATTTCGGCCACACCATCGGCAAGCCGATCGTCTACGGCTATCTGCCGATCGAGGAGACCGGGCACACGGATTTCGAGATCGAGGCGTTCGGCGAGACCTACCCGGCGACGCGGCGCGACCAGCCGCTCTACGACCCGGCGAATGCGCGGCTGAAGAGCTGACGCGGCACGGCAGGGGGATGATCATGGAAGAGGCTCACGCGCATCTCGCGCGCATACCGGTCTTCGCCGGATCGGCGCCGGATTCATGGGAGGTCGAGCGGCTCGGCGGACTCACCAACCGCAACTACCGGGTCGCCGCACGCGGCGGGCAATATGTTCTGCGCATACCGGGAGAGGGCACGGGCGAGTACATCGACCGCAAGGCGGAGGAGGTGAATTCCCGTGTCGCCGCAGAGGCGGGGGTGAGCGCCGAGGTGCTGCACTTCGATGTCGAAAGCGGCGTGCAGGTCACCCGCTTCATCCCTGGCGCGGTCACGATGAGCCCGGAGCGGTTCAAGGATCTGGGCGCGGTCGCGCGCGCGGCGCAGGCGTTCCGGCGCATCCACGACTGCGGCCGGCGCTTCGCCTCTGAGTTCGAGCTGTTCGGGATGATGGACGACTACCTCGACCTCCTGAACCGCAAGCAGGCCTGGGTGCCGGACGGCTACCGCGCCGTGCAGACGGAGGCGGAGCGGGTGCGCGCGGCGCTCGCCCGGCACCCCGCCCGGCGCGTGCCCTGCCACTGCGATCCGCTCTGCGAGAACTTCCTCGACACCGGTCAGCGCATGTGGATCGTGGATTGGGAGTATGCGGGCAACAACGACCCGATGTGGGACCTGGGCGACCTGTCGGTGGAGGGCGGCTTCGGTCCCGACCAGGACGAGGCGCTGCTCGAGGCCTATTTCGGCGGCTGCCCGCCCGCCGACCAGCACGGGCGCATGGTCATGTACAAGGCCATGTGCGATCTCCTCTGGACGCTCTGGGGCGCCATCCAGCACGCCAACGACAACCCGGTCGACGATTTCGAGGCCTATGCGAACACCCGGTTCGGGCGCTGCCGGAAGCTCATGGGCGCGGCCGAGTTCGGCCGGCATCTGGCGGCTGTGGAGCGGGGCCCGGCCTGAGGCGAGCTTGACGGCAGGGCCAGGTGTTATTACGATCGTAATAACAATTGGAGGGGTGCATGCTGACGCTGAAGGTCCGCAAGGTGGGCAATTCGCTCGGTGTCGTGCTGCCGCGCGAAGCCGTGAGCCAGCTCAGGGTCGAGGAGGGCACGACGCTCTACCTGACCGAGGCGCCGGACGGGAGCTATCGGCTCACCCCTTACGATCCGGAGTTCGAGCGGCAGATGGAGGCCGCAGAAGAGGGCATGGCGCGGTACCGCAACACGCTGCGCGCCCTGGCCAGGTGAAGGAGCCCGTCTGGATCGTGCCGGCGGTCGCGTTCGCTCTGCACGGTCGGCTGCTGGCGGAGCATGGCGGCGCCGAGAGCTTGCGCGATCCCGGCGCTCTCGAT
>DAIMFL010000175.1:0-5406 GCA_036724615.1 Alphaproteobacteria bacterium
GCCGTGATCCCGTGGCCCGCGGGGGACGCCGGCTCAACCCGGGATGTGCTGGCCGAGCGCGAAGACCTCCTTGTGGAAGTCGACGAAGTGCGGCGGGTAGTCGTGCTTCTCGATGCGGAAATCGATGAGCATCGGAACGCCCTTGCGGTTGGCGGCGAGCGCAGCCGCGAGGGCCGGCTCGACATCGGCGGGATCCTGCACCAGCAGACCCTTGCAGCCCTGGGCCTCGGCGATCTTCACGAAGTCGGGGCCGGTGGGATAGTCGGTGGCGACGGCCTGGCGGTTGTCGAGCACCTGGAGATATTGCGGCCAGCCGAGCGACTGGTTGTTCAGCATCACCCAGGTGACGCCCAGCTTGCGCTCCGCCGCGGTGGCGAGCTCCATCATCGCCATGGCGAAGGCGGCGTCGCCGGTGACGCAGACCACGTTGCGGTCGGGGCAGGAGAGCTTCGCGCCGATGGCGCCGATGACGCCCATCCCCATGGCGGTCTGCTCGGCCATCGGCACGCAGCATCCGGCATCCAGGACCCGATAGTACGGCCAGTAATATGACCACAGATCGGCGCCGCCGTTCTCGTTCATCAGGATGGTGTCGCGGCCGAACACGCGGTTGATCGCCGCCATGATCTGGCGCGTGCGGATCGGCCGGTGCGGCTCGGCGCAGTCCGCGGCGACTTCCGCGAGATAGCCCGACTGCGCCTCGGCGATCCGGCGGCGGCGCGCGGCGGCGGCCGCGGCATCGAGCCGATCGAGCGCCGCCGCGAGATCCTCGAGGCAGAGCGCGGCATCGCCCACCAGCGCCACGTCTGGGCGCCAGTTCATGGCGATGGCGTGCGGATCGGTGTCGATCTGCACGAATTTCGCGCCGGCGGGAAAGTACCGCCAGGCGCCGGTCGAGAACTCCTCCAGGCGCGACCCGACCGAGATCACCAGATCCGCCTCGTCGTAATACGACTTGCCGAGCCGGGTGAAATAGAGCCCGACCTGGCCGAGGGAGAGCTCATGGGATTCGGGAAACACGCCACGGCCGCCCGGCGTCGTGAAGACCGCCGCGCCGGCCTTCTCGGCGAGCGCGGTCAGGGTGGCGGTCGCGCCGGACGAAACCGCGCCGCTGCCGCACAGGAAGATCGGGCGCCTGGCCGCTGCCAGCAGCGCCGCCGCGGCCTTCGTCGCCGTCTGGTTCGGGCGGCTGCGCAGCCGGCCGAGCGCCGGCACGTAGGCCGGGATCTCCGCTTCCACGAGACCGATATCCGACGGGATGTCGATGAACACCGCGCCGGGCCGCCCGTTGACGGCGAGCGAGAAGGCGCGCTGCATCACCCAGGGCAGCTTGGCCGGATCGGTCGGCCGCTCGGCCCATTTCGTGACCGGGCGCATCAGCGCCAGCGTGTCGAGCTCCTGGAACGCGCCCTTGCCGGCAGTGCTGTGCGGCGTGCCGTTCGACAGCGCGATCACCGGCAGGCTGCCGCAGGTCGCCTCCAACAAGGCGGTCACCATGTTGGTGGTGCCCGGGCCCGGGTTGCCGAAGCAGACCGCCGGCCGGCCGGTCATCCGCGCCTCGGCATAGGCGGCGGCAACGCCGGAATGCTCGTGGCGCATCAGCACGATGTCGATGTCGGAATGCTCCACGATGTCGGCGACCAGATGCAGCGGATTGCCGGGCAGGCCATAGATCCGCTTCACACCCTCGGCCTCGAGCGCTTCCACCACGGCGCGCCAGGCGGTCATCTTCGGCATCGTTCTTGTTCCCCCAAGGTGGTTGTTCCTGCGTCCCTTGCGCAGGCGCTTGATCCGGCTGTCAGGCGGCTCCCGCAGCGGCGGCGACATGGACCGCCACCCCGGCTGCGGCGAGCGCCTCGGCGATCTCCGCGGGCGGTGCGACGTCGGTGACGATCAGGTCGACCTCGCCGAAATCGGCGACCTGCACCAGCGACATGCGGTGGAATTTCGAGGCGTCGCACAAAACGATCTTGCGCGAGGAGCGGCGCAGGAACACGCGCTTCAGCTCGCTGTCGTCGAGGGAGTAGTCGAACAGCCCGGCGCTGGTCAGCCCCGATACGCCGAGGAAGGCGACGTCGAACCACAGCTGCTCGAACTGCGCGACCGCCGTGGGGCCGCAGATCGACATTTCGTCGGTGCGGATGCGCCCCCCCGGCACGTAGACCTCGCCGCCGCCACCGCCGATGAGCGACGCGGCCCGCAGGCTCGACGTGAAGATCTTGAGGCCAGCGCGGGTGACGAGGTGCTGCGCCAGGAGGAAGGTGGTGGTGCCGACGTCGAGCGCCACGGTCTGGGCGTCGTCGATCAGGGCGGCCGCGGCCGTGGCGATGCACGCCTTGGCATCCTGGTCCTTGCGCAGCCGCGCTTCGAAGGCGGGCTCCTCGCGGTCGATCGCGTGATCCCCGACCCCCTCCGGCGCGAGCGCGCCGCCATGGGTGCGGATCAGCTGGCCGTCGCGCTCCAGCTCGGCCAGATCGCGGCGGATCGTCATTTCGGAGACGCCGAGCTCGAGGGCGACGGCGGCGACGGCGACGAAGCCGCGCTCGCGCACGGCTTCCACCAGCCGCGCCTGGCGCAGCTGGGCCGGAAGCCGGCCCGCCTCCGCCTTCTCGCCGGGTCTCGCCTGCTGTGCTCGCAGCCTGCTACGGGGCAACATTCCTGAATGATAGGCGGAGAATGAACAAAATCAAACAATGTAGGTGTTGCAAAGTGCGATTTCGTCTTGGTACGTTCGATTTCGTTAGGGTCATGGGGGACCGACGTGACGTCCAGCGCCACACAGGGCGACAGGCTGGCGGCTGATCTGGTGGGCAAGCGCGCGGTCGTGACCGGTGCCGCCACCGGGATCGGCCGTGCCATCGCGCGGGCGCTCGCCCGCCACGGTGTGCGGGTCGCCATCGCCGACATCGATCTCGCGCGGGCGGAGGCCGCCGCAGCCGAGATCGGCGATGGGGCGATGGGGCTGTCCATGGATGTCAGGCGCCGCGACTCCGTCCTGGCGGGATTCGCTGCGGTCGAGGAGGCCTGGGGCGGCTATGACATCCTGGCTGCCAATGCCGGCGTCTCGACCATGCGCAAGGCGGTCGACCTGACCGACGAAGACTGGGATTTCAACTTCGACGTCAACGCGCGCGGCGTCTTCCTCACCAATCAGATCGCGGCCCGGCATTTCCTGTCGCGCAAGGCGCCGGGCGTCATCGTCAACACCGCCTCGCTGGCGGCGAAGGTCGGCGCGCCGCTGCTCGCCCATTACTCCGCCAGCAAGTTCGCGGTGCTCGGCTGGACCCAGGCGCTGGCGCGCGAGCTGGCCGGCGCCGGCATCCGGGTGAACGCCGTGTGCCCGGGCTTCGTCAAGACCAGCATGCAGTCGCGCGAAGTCGAGTGGGAGGCCGAGCTCCGCGGGGTGACCCCGGAGCGGGTGATCGCGGACTATGTTGCGCAGACCCCCCTCGGCCGGCTCGAGGAGCCGGAGGACGTGGCGGAGGTCGTCGTGTTCCTCTGCTCCGACGCCGCGCGTTTCATGACCGGGCAGGGAATCAACGTCACCGGCGGCGTGTACACCACGTGAGCATCACGGCGATGCGGCAGGGTGCGAGAACCCATCGATGAAACGGACGATCCGCGGCATCGTCCCGCATGCGATTCTGGTCGTCTTCTCGGCGATCATCCTGATGCCGCTCGTGTGGATCGTGCGCGTGAGCCTCACCGACAAGCTCAACGCCTACAAGATCCCGCCGGAATTCAGCCCGCCGATCCTCGACAACTACATCGCGATCTTCCAGTCCTATGCGCTGACCACCTGGTTCAGCAACAGCCTGATCGTCGCGGTGGTGTCGACCGCGGTCACCCTGCCGCTGGCCACCGGTCTCGCCTATGCCTTCGCCAGGTTCAACACCGGCGGCGCGCCGCTGCGCCTCACCGTTCTGGCGAGCCAGATGCTGCCGCCGATCATTCTGGTGCTGCCGCTGTTCACCGTCTTCCTGGCGTTCGGCATGATGCAGTCCCTGCCGGCGCTGGTTCTGTCGCACATCACCATCAACCTGCCGTTCCTCGCCTGGATGCTGGTCACCTTCTTCGAAGGCGAGGCGCGGCAGCTCGAGGAGGCGGCGCGGGTCGACGGGGCGACGCGCTGGCAGGCCTTCGTCCGGGTCGCGGTGCCGGTGGCGGCGCCGGGCATCCTGGCGGCCGGCCTGCTCGGCTTCATCCTGAGCTGGAACGAGTTCCTGTTCGCGCTGGTCTTCAGCGGGCCGCAGACCCAGACGCTGCCGGTCGGTCTCGCCGGGATGGAGACCCATGCCGGGGTGGAGATCGCGCCGCTCGCGGCGGCGACCATCGTGTCGCTGCTGCCGGTCTTCGTGCTGCTGCCGTTCCTGCGGCGCTATCTGATCAAGGGGTTGTCGCTGGGCGCGCTCAAATGAGCACCCGCACGGCGAAAGTCGGGAGAGGCGAGTGAAAGGGAGATGAGACAATGTTGAAGAAGCTGCTCTTGGCCGGCGCTGTGGGCGTCGGTTTCTCCGTGCCGGCGTCGGCGGAGACCATCAACATCCTGATGGAGACCGTGCCGGACACCCAGTTCGTCAAGGAGCTGCTGCCCGAGTTCGAGGCCGCGACGGGCCACAAGGTCGAGCTCGAGGTGGTGAACTATGCCGAGATGCACACCAAGCTGGTGCCGCAGCTCGTCGCCTCGCAGGGAAGCTACGACGCCATCGTCGTCGACTTCTACTGGGTGGGCGAGTTCACCAAGGCCGGCTGGCTGCAGCCGCTCGACGAGCGCATCGCCGCCGACGGCTTCGATACCAGCGTCTACTTCCCGTCGCTGATGGACCTGGTCGGCAAGGTCGACGGCACCACCTACATGCTGCCGTTCTACAACTACGCGATGGCGCTCACGTATCGCACGGACCTGCTGGCCGATCCCGCCAACCAGGAGGCGTTCAAGGCCAAGTACGGATACGACCTGGCGCCGCCGAAGACCTGGGACGAGTACATGCAGCAGGTCGAGTTCTTCACCAAGGACGGCATGCACGGCGTGGTGAACCAGGGTCTGCGCCCGGACCCGATCGCCATGGAGTGGTCGAACTACCTGTTCGCCAATGGCGGCCGGTACTACGACGAGAACTGGAACCCGACGCTGAATACGCCCGAGGGCATCAAGGCGGTCGAGGACTACAAGGCCGCGGTCGAGAAGTACGGCCCGGTGGGCTCGGCGAGCTTCAGCTTCGACGAGGCCTGCAACGGGATGGCCCAGGGCAAGGCCTACAGCTACATCACCTACAACTTCTTCCGGACCGCCTATGACGATCCCTCGCAGTCTGCCGTGGTCGGGAAGGTCGAGTTGATGGGCGTGCCTGGGCAGAATCCGGGTGAAGGCGCCAGCCTGAACGGCGCCTGGGGCTGGGCCATCCC
>DAIMFL010000176.1:0-5375 GCA_036724615.1 Alphaproteobacteria bacterium
GGGTTGACCGGCGCCAGGCGCTTCATCTCCTCGCCGAAGCTCATCGGCTTCAGGTCCTGCGGCGTGTAGTCGGGCGTGTTGGCGTTCGCGATGTTCTGCGCGAGCACCTCCTGGCGCTGCGCCAGCCAGGACATCCGCCGCGCCATCAGATCGAACAAGGGAAGCTTCTTGAGATCCATGACGGGCCGCCTGCCGCCCTCCAGCGCGCGCCGGCCTGGCCTGGCGCGGCGGTTCACGAGGAGCCCCAATATCCTTGCGCACCGGTTAACGCCGGGTTAAGGCGCCCGGGCCGAGACGCAACCCGATGGCCCTTCCTCTGTGGAAAAGCGCCGCCCGGCCCCCGCGATACTTGTTAACAATATGAAAAAACGTTAAATACTGGCTTTACGGCCGGCGAAAGAACACTCTGCGGGGGAAAAAGGTCGGCTGCAGGGGGCGGGAGAGCACATGCTCTATCTGACGCGCAAAGTGGGCGAGTCGGTCATCATCAACAACAATATCGAGGTGACCGTCATCGAGGTGCGCGGCAAGTCGATCAAGCTCGGCTTCACCTTTCCGCCGGAGGCCACCGTGCTGCGCCGCGAGATCCATGAGCGGATCCAGGCGGAGAACCGGGCGGCCCTCGAGGCGGCGCAGCTCATGAACGCCCTCGGGGACAAGCCGGAGGGCTGACGGGCCGACCGGCCGGCCCAGGACTCTGCCCGAGCGGCCGCGACGGGCCGACGTCTCGAGCGGCACCCGTTCAACCATTGTTAAGCATGTTTGGCGACACTCCGGGCACCCGTTTCGGCAGCCCGGAAGCGCCTCTTGTCCGACCACCGGCCTCATGACGATCCGCACGACCGCCCGGCTTCGGGCGGCGCCGCGACGGATCGCGCCCGGCCGGCAGCCGATGCCCTCCAGGCGCATCTGGAAGGTCTCGATGCCCGCCGCCGGCAGATCGCGGTGGCTCTGGCGTACGACCAGCGCCGCGGCGCATTGCCACGCGTCACCGCCTCCGGCGCCGGCGCGGTCGCCGAGCAGATCCTCGCCGCGGCCTTCGCCGCCGGGGTGAAGGTGCGCGAGGACGCGGATCTCGCCGAGATCCTGGCGGCCGTGGAGGTCGACAGCGAGATCCCGCTCGAGGCGCTGGCGGCCGTGGCCGAGATCCTGTCCTACGTCTATCGCGCCAACGGCGCCGGCCCCGCTGCGCCGGACGCCGGCAGCCCGAAGGAGACCCCATGACCGCGTCGAACGCGATTGCCGGCACCGCCCGGTCCGGCATCGAGCAGATCTCGAACATGATCGAGGCCGCCCGGCGGCTGATCGGCGAAGGCCATCTGGTCGATCTGCGGCTGCTGGAAAGCCGGGTCGAGAGCTTCTGCGGCTCGCTGCGCAACGCGCCGCCCGACACCGCGGCCGAGCTCAGGCCCGCCATGCTCGGACTGATCGACGATCTCGCGCGGCTCGCCCAGGACATCCGCCGGATCCAGTCCGAGACCGCGGCGAAGCTCGGCGACACCATCACCCGCCAGCGCGCCGCGACCGCCTATACGAGCACGTCCGCCTCCTTCCCGCGCCCGCAGCGCTGATCTCGCACCCTCCCGCGCACCGCCACGGCCCAGATGGATTTCGATCTCGTCATCCGCTTCCTGCTCGCGTTGCTCTTCGTGCTGGCGCTGATCGGGCTGTTCGCCTGGGCGGCGCGCCGCTTCGGCCTGTCCGGGCGGCTGGGCCCGACGGCGGGCCGGGCGCGCCGGCTCAAGGTGATCGAGGTGGCGCCGCTCGACGGCAAGACGCGCCTCGTCCTGCTCCGGCGCGACGAGGTGGAGCATCTGGTGATGCTCGG
Organism: Alphaproteobacteria bacterium; assembly: GCA_036724615.1. Taxonomy (GTDB): domain Bacteria; phylum Pseudomonadota; class Alphaproteobacteria; order Dongiales; family Dongiaceae; genus DAIMFL01. Next base: position 1,829 of record DAIMFL010000176.1, read on the forward strand.
CGCGGGCGGCGCGACGGTGATCGAGAGCGGCATTGCCGCGCCGGGCGCCGCCGGCTCCTTCGCGGCGCTGGTCGCGACCGGCGAGATGCCGGCGGGAGAGGCGCAGCGATGAGCCGCCGCGCCTGTCTCACCGGGCTCTTCGCCCTGCCCCTCCTGCTGCTGGCCGCCCTGCCCGCGGCGGCGCAGTCGCTGACCTTCGATTTCGGCGGCGAGGACGCGACCACGGGCCGGATCGTCGAGATCATCGCGCTGCTGACGGTCCTCAGCCTCGCGCCCGGCATCCTGGTGATGGTGACGTCCTTCACCCGGATCGTCATCGTGCTGTCGTTCCTGCGCGGCGCGCTCGGCATCCAGCAGACGCCGCCCAACGTCGTGATGATCAGCCTGGCCCTGTTCCTCACCGGCTTCATCATGGCGCCCACGCTGGAGCGCGCCTACAACGACGGGCTCTTGCCGCTGATCAACGAGGAGATCGAGCAGGGCGAGGCGCTGCAGCGCTCGATCGCGCCGATCCACGAGTTCATGATGAGCCAGGTGCGGGAAAAGGACCTCGCCTTGTTCATGGACATGGGCGAGACCGGAGAGGTCGCGACCCCCGCCGAGACGCCGCTCCAGGTCCTGATCCCCGCCTTCATGATCAGCGAGCTGCGCCGCGCCTTCGAGATCGGCTTCCTGATCTACGTGCCGTTCCTGATCATCGACATGGTGGTCGCCTCCATCCTGATGTCGATGGGCATGATGATGCTGCCGCCGGTGATGATCTCCCTGCCCTTCAAGCTCATCTTCTTCGTCCTGGTGGACGGCTGGTACCTGATCTCCGGCAGCCTGGTCAGGAGCTTCGGCGCGGGATAACGTGTTCACGAGCGTGGTGATGGCACTCATGGTCAACGTCGAGCTCTGCTGTCCCGCCTGCGGTTTCGATCTCGGGTTCCCGCCCTGGAAGGACGGGCTGTCGTCATTTGAAATCTGTCCTTCATGCGGGATTCAGTTTGGGTACACCGACATGGCACCCGGCGATCCGATCTTTCGTGAGGGTGTCTATCTCGAATGGAGAAGGACGCTGGATCCGGGACGGGATGCCCTGGTCCAGCGCAGCAAGAGACCGACCGCCATGCTGGAATCCAAGACGTCAACTTGATGAGTATATGAGAGCTAAGCTCGCGAGCGATTAAGCCTCAGGCGCGGCACCTGCGAGACCAAGAAACACCAGGATTGCGCGGTTCAGCCGCACCATGTCCTGCTCACGCAGCGTGCCGACACGCGTTCCGACCTTTGCTTTCGCCACGGTCGTGATCTTGTCCACCATCAGCCGGCCTGGCTCGCGCAATCCATTCTGCTCGCTCGGCTCGACGGCGAGGCGGAACAGAGGGGCGTCCGTCGGATCCGTCGTGAAAGGGCAAACAGTGATCGAATCCGTGGCGTCGAACCGATCGTCCTGGACGATCACGACCGGCCTCGGCTTACCGGCGTAGTTGGGGCCGCCGGCAACAGTCCATATCTCCCCTCGTCTCATACCCAGTCACGGTCGGAGATTGCGTCGACGAACGCCTGATCCTCCTGGGCATGGCGGCTCTTGGCGACGGCGCGCGACTGCCGGTGCGCTTCCGCAGCGAAAGCCGGAGACCGGACATCCGGTACCCAGATCTGGATGGGCCTTAGGCCTTGCGCACGCAGTCGTTCGCGATGCGCACGCACCTTCTCTCGCGACGTCTTCGATCGGTTGGATGCAACCATGCCGGTTCTCTCCAGGTTACATGTAACTTAGTCGAGATCTCCGCGATTTTCCAGGGCCGCGTTATGGAAATCATCAGACGCAAGCCCTCGTCCTTCGACCGGGCTCAGGATGAGGTTCCGAGTCTGGGAAAGTCCTCATGGTGAGCCCGTCGAACCATGAGGACCGGCGCCGACCCGCACCATCGGAGCCCCCACACGCCACGCCGCCCAGATGCCCGCCGCGGCGGCCGGAACGAAGGCGGCGAAGACCCAGAACGATGCGCTCTCCACGATCGCGCGCGGCGCGGTCTCGGTCAGGCCGGACATGTTGACGACGACGCCGCTCGCCGCAGCGCCCAGCGCATAGCCGAGAAGCTGCATGGTCGGCACCGAGGAGGTCGCCTGCTCGCGCTCTTCCGCGGGCACGCTCTCGACGATGCGGCGGATGAGAAAGGACCAGCAGGCGCCGAATCCGCCGCCCTGGAGGAAGGCCCAGGGCAGCAGCGCCTCGACCGGCCCGGTCGGCATCACGACCATCAGCCCGACGAGGCCGCCGGCGATCGCCAGGGCGCCGCCGCGGATCAGCCAGGGCTCGGTCCGGGGCCCGGCACCGGCGAACAGGACCGCGGTGATCGTCCAGGCGACCGATTCCGTCGCCAGCACGAAGCCGGCCACGAGCGGGGTGGTGCCGTACAGCGTCTCCATGAAATAGGCGCCATAGGTGCCGAAGGAGATGGTGGCGAAACAGAGGAGCAGCACCATCAGGTAGCCGGGTCCCCAGGGCGCGCGCAGGCTCAGGGGCCGGCGCGGGAAGAGCCTGACCGTGGCGGTGCTCTCGAGCCGGAGCGTCGCCCACAGCATCAGCCCGCCGGCCGTCAGGCAGAGCAGCGCCACGGCGGCCTCGCGCTGCACCCCGGCCACCAGGACGGCGAGCACGCCGCCGCTCAGCAGGGCGAGCCGATACCAGGGCAGGATCGCGTCGGCGCGCTCGTCGCGCGGGGTCCGCGTCAGGATGACGGGCACCAGGGCCGCGACCAGGACCGCCTGGACGGCGAAGGCCCAGAAGGCGCCGCGCCACAGGCCCAGGCTGGCGAAAACGCCGCCGATCAGCGGGCCGACGAGCGCCGAGACGCCCCAGACGCCGGAGACGATGGCGAGAAGCCGCGGCCAGGCCGAAGCCGGGAAGAGCTGGGTCACGCCGACATGGGACAGCGCCATCATCCAGCCGCCGCCCAGCCCCTGCAGCGTGCGGCCGATAAGCATCACCGCCATGTCGGGCGCCAGCGCGCTCGCCACGCAGCCGACGCCGTAGATGAGCGCCGCGATCGTCATGCCGGCGCGCAGGCCCAGGCGGATGGCGAGGAGCCCGGTGGCGGCGCCGGCGGCGATCGAGCCGAGCTCGTAGAGCGCCACCGTCCAATAGATGTAGCCGAGCCCGCCGATCTCGCGCACCGCGCTCGGCATCACCGTCGCGGCCAGCAGCGAGTCCGCGGCGTGCAGCCACACCCCCAGGCACAGGACGGACGCCGCCGCCCAGCCGCCGCGGAGCTCTGCCGCTGCCGCTGCCGGGGCGCCACTCACGTCTTCCGCCATCGTTTTCCCCATCGGTCCTGCGCGAGTCGCGTCTGAGCAGGCAGCGCCTTGTTAGAACGCCGCCAGCTAATTTAGCAAGAGAGTTCTTGTTAAAATTCCCGGGCACGCGTGCTATAGCATTTCCCGTTTATGTCGGTGCGGCACCCCCTCACCCTGCCCCTCTCCCCCTCTTTGAGGGGGAGAGGGTTGCGCAGGCTTGGCGAGGGCGCAGCCCGAGCCTAGCCGGAGCTGGGTGAGGGGG
>DAIMFL010000177.1:0-2243 GCA_036724615.1 Alphaproteobacteria bacterium
TGCGTAGGCTTGGCGAGGGCGTCAGCCCGAGCCTAGCCGGAGCTGGGTGAGGGGGTAGAGCCGCAGCACAGTCGTGGACGGGAAGGGCTCCGGCGGTGCCGACGAGCGTGCGGCGCTGGGCTGGCTCTACGGCTTCCTGCGGCCGCACTGGGCCGGGATCGCGCTCGTCCTGGCGCTCTCCACCGCGGCGACGGGTCTGGTGCTGCTGCAGCCCTGGCTCACCAAGCAGCTCATCGACGAGGGGCTGATGGCGCGGCATCCGCCGGCGCTGTTCCTGTTCGCCGGGCTGCTGCTCCTGGCCGGTCTGCTCGGCACCGCCCTCCAGGGCATCAACCGCTACGCCCATATCCGCCTGTCCGGCCGGGTGCTGTTCGCGCTGCGCGAGGACGTCTATCGGCATCTGCAGCGTCTGTCGCCGGCCTTCTACGCGCGCAGCCGCACGGGCGACGTGATGTCGCGGCTCGACGGCGACGTGGCCGAGCTGCAGCGCTTCGCGGTCGACGGCGCGCTCGGCTTCGTGAACGGCCTGCTCGGCCTCGCCGGCGCGCTGGTCCTGATGGTGGCGCTGTCCTGGGAGCTGTCGCTGCTGGCGGCGCTGCTGCTGCCGATCGAGTTCGCCTATCTCCGTTTCATGCGGCCGGTCGTGGCGCGGCGCACGCGCGTGGTCCGCGAGCGCGCGGCCGACCTCTCGTCCTTCCTGGTGGAGACGCTGGGCGCGATGAAGGCGGTACAGGCCGCCGGCGCGGAGCTGCGCGAGGCGGCGCGGCTCGGCCGGCTGGGCCGGGACTATCTGGGCGATCTCCTGCGGCTGCAGGTGGTGGAGTTCGCCACCTCGGCGGTGCCGGGGCTCCTCACCTCCGCCACCCGCGCCGTCGTCTTCCTGATCGGCGGGCTGTGGTTCATCGAGGGGCGGATGGAGCTCGGATCGGTGATCGCCTTCTCCACCTATCTCGGCATGGTGGTCGGGCCCGTGCAGACGCTGCTCGGCATCTATGTCGGCCTGCAGCGCATGCGGGTCTCGCTCGGCCGCGTCATGGAGCTGACCCGCGCCGCGCCGGACGTGACCTCCCCCGCCGCGCCGAAGCCGCTTCCCGCCGGCGCGCGCGGCGCGATCGCGCTCGAGGGCGTCACCTTCCGCTATCCCGGCGAGCCCGAGCCGGTCCTCCGGGACGCCACCGCATCGCTGCCGGCCGGATGCAAGATCGGCATCGTCGGCGAATCCGGCGTCGGCAAGACGACGCTCATCGACCTGCTGCACCGGCACTACGACCCGCAATCCGGGCGCATCGCGCTCGACGGCGTCGATCTGCGCGATCTCGACCTCGCGGAGCTGCGCCGCCGGGTCGCCGTGGTCGCGCAGGACGTGGTGCTGTTCCGCGGCAGCATCGCCGACAACATCCGCTACGCCCGGCCGGAGGCGAGCGAGGCGGCGCTTCGCGCCGCGGCCGCACAGGCGCAGATCGCCGACTTCATCGAGTCGCTGCCGCAAGGCTACGAGACCGCGATCGGCGAGCGGGGACAGCGCCTGTCCGGCGGCCAGCGCCAGCGCCTGGCGGTCGCGCGCGCCCTGCTGCAGGAGCCGCTGGTGCTGGTGCTCGACGAGGCGACCGCCGCGGTCGACGCCGCCGGCGAGGCGCGGCTCATCGGCGAGGTCGACCGGCTCTTCGCCGGGCGCACCCGCATCGTGGTGAGCCACCGCGCCGCGCCGCTCGCCGACGCCGATCTCGTTCTGGAGCTGGCGGACGGGCGGCTCGCGCCGCGCCGCGTCGCCGCCTGAGCATGCTGCGCGAGGTGCGGGTGGGGCTGGTCGACAGCGGGTTGCCGCGCGGCGCCGCGGCGGAGCGCCTCGTCCTCGGCTGCGGCTTCCGTCTCGACGCGGACCAGGAGGTGGCGCCGGGCATCGCCGAGCCCGACGCACTCGGCCACGCCAGCGCGGTGGCCCGCGCCGTCCTGGCCGCCTGCCCGGAGGCGCGGCTCGTGGTGGCCCAGATCTTCTTCGCGCGGCTGGTGACCACGGCGGCCCAGGCGGCCGCCGGGCTCGACTGGCTCGCCCGCCAGGGCGTCGCCGTCGTCAACATGAGCTTCGGCCTCGCCGCCGACCGCGCCGTGCTGCGTGACGCCCGCGCGCGGGCGGCGGCGCGCGGGGTCGTCCTGGTCGCCTCAGCCCCGGCCCGTGGCGACCCGGTCTTCCCCGCGTCCTACCCGGGCGTGATCCGCGTCACCGGCGACGCGCGCTGCGCGTC
>DAIMFL010000177.1:2253-5312 GCA_036724615.1 Alphaproteobacteria bacterium
CGTCCGGCGAGCTCTCCGCCCTCGACGGACCGCGGGCGGATTTCGGCGCGCATGTGCGCGACGGCGGCGTCGCTGGCGCCAGCATCGGGACCGCGCATGTCACCGGCACCATCGCCCGCTATCTCGCGGAGGGCGGCGAGGCGCAGCCCGATGCCGTGCGCGCCCATCTGCGCGGGCTGTGCCGCTATTTCGGTCCGGAGCGGCGGATGTGCTGAGCCAGGCCCTCACCCGCCCCTTCAGATAGAAGCGACTGTGTTGGGCGGCGCGCGCCAATCGCGCCCTCTCCCGCGCAGCGGGAGAGGGAGGGGACCCGCGCGAAGCGCGGGGAGGGTGAGGGTCACTCCGCCGAGATGGCGTATCCCACGCCGCGCGCCGTCCGGATGAGCGGCGGCTCGCCCGGCCCGTCGATCTTCCGGCGGAGATAGCGGATATAGACGTCGACGACCTTGGTGCCGGGATCGAAGCCGTAATCCCAGACGTTGCTGAGGAGCCTGGTCCGGCTGATCACCTGGCCGGCATGGCTCATGAGATAGTGCAGCAGCGCGAACTCCCGCGCCGTCAGGGCGATCGGCCGTCCGGCGCGCGCGACCTTGCGGCTGGCGGGGTCCAGCGTCAGCTCGCCGACCCGCAGCACGGCATCGGCGGGCGCCACGGGCCGGCCGCGCCGCAACAGCGCTTCCATGCGGGCCAGCAGCTCGTCGAACCCGAAGGGCTTCGTCAGATAATCGTCCGCGCCGCTCTTCAGCCCGTCGACCCTGTCCTGGCGCGCGTCGCGCGCCGTCAGCATCAGGATGCGGCCGACGTTCCCCTCCTGGCGCAGCTTGCGGCAGAGATCGATCCCGTCGCCGTCGGGCAGCATGCGGTCGAGGACGATGAGCCCGTACTCGATCGCGCGGACGCGCTCCAGTGCCTCGCCGCTGCGGCTCGCCAGGTCGACGCTGTAGCCTTCCGCCTCCAGCCCGCGCTCGAGGAAGCGGGCGATGCGCGGATCGTCCTCTACGAGCAGCACCTTGGTCATCGCGGCTCCTCGTCCGCCAGCGGCAGCCTGACCGTGAACTCGGTCCGCCGGTTCGGCTCGCTGGACACCGAGATTGTGCCGCCATGCTTCTCCGCGATCCACTTCGCGATCGCCAGGCCGAGCCCGCTGCCGCCGGCGCCGCCCGGCTGGCCCGTGCCGCGATAGAACCGCTCGAAGACATAGGGCAGGTCGTCGGCCGACACGCCGGCGCCGTGATCGACGACCGCGATCTCGGCGAAGCGGCCGTTCCGCCGCGCCGACACTTCGACGACATCCCCGGGCGCCGAGTACTTCACCGCATTGTCGACCAGGATCACCAGGGCCTGCTTCAGCCGCTGCGGGTCGGCCTCCACCCGGATCGGATCGTCGGGCCAGCGCCGCTCCAGCCGGACACGGTTGGGCAGGGCCAGCGACTGGCCGGTGGCGAGGGCCGCCGCGAGCGTCTCCTGGAGCAGCAGCGGGCGCGTCTCCAGTGCGATCGTGTCCGACTGGGACCGGGCCAGGAACAGGAGATCGTCCACCAGCCGCGACATCTGCTCCGCCTGCTCGACGATCTGCGCCAGCGTGTCCCGGTAGTCGTCCTCGCCGCGCGAGGCCGCACGCAGCGTCACCTCCGCCTCGCCGCGCAGGATGGTGAGCGGGGTCCTGAGCTCGTGGCTGATATCCGCCAGGAACCGCACGCGGGACTGGTCGAGATGCCGCAGCCGGGCATTGGCGTGCTCGATCTCGCGCGTCCTCTCCCGGACCTGGGACTCGAGATCCCGCTGCACCAGCATCAGCCGCCGCTGCTGATCCTCGATCCGCGCCGCCATCTCGTTGAACCGGCGGGACAGCACGGCGAGCTCGTCGCCGCCGACCACGGGGACGCGATGACCGAGATTCCCCTGGCCGATCGCCGCCGCGCCCTCCATGAGCCGGCCGATGGAGCGGGCCAGGGAGCGCGCGAGCCAGAGCGCCGCGCCGGTGCCGGCCGCGACGCTCGCCATCGCGGTCAATACCAGGGCGAGCGTCAGCCGGTGCGACAGCTGCGCGGCCTCCGCCTGGGCGGTTTCGACCTCGCGGTGCTCGCCGGCCACGGCGGCGGCGAGCAGCGCCTCGAACTCCCCGTCGAGGCGGCTCTCGATGCGCGCGCGGAAGACGCTGACCGCGTCCGCCCGGCGGCCGCTGTCCTGCAGCAGGACCAGCAGCTCGACCGACCGGTCGATCTCGCCGTAGAGCCGCCGCAGCGCCCCGATCTGCTCGAACTCCTCCGCCTCCTCGGCGGCACGCGGGTCGCCTCTGCCCTCCAGGAAGGCGACCTCGGCGCGGGTGGCGCGCTCCAGCTCTTCGAAGCCGGCTTCGAGCTCGTTGCGGGCGCGCAGGAAGTCCGGCCACTCCTCCTCGCCGAGCAGGAGGAGCTCCGAGATCTGCTCGGTGTAGTGATTGGCGGACTGCGCCAGCCCCACCATCGTCGCCAGCTGCCGATGGGCCAGCGCCACGCGCTCCCGGTAGAAATCCGTCTCGCGGATGGTGAGATAGACCATGCCGGCCATGAGGAGGACGGCTATGGTCACCACGCCGAGCAGCAGGAGAAGTCGGGTTCGCAGGCTCATCGATCGGGGCCGCACCTCGCCGATCGGGACGCCCGGCCATGCGCCCGCGGCGGAAAGGGCCGTTTCCCGTGCACGCGCCGCCCCATCCGGCATGCCAGGCTCCTCTCGCGACTGTCCCATCCTACGCGTTAGAGGTCGGCGAAATCTCGGTTAGAAATTGGAGAGAATGGCGGTGCGCCCGTGTCGGGTGGCAAGACCGGCCGTATAACCGTTGGTGCCAAGGAGAATCGGGGAGGAGAACGGCATGGGACCGCTGCCAGTGCTCGTCGCCCTGCTTCCGCTCGCCGCAGCCGGCGCCGCCGCAGCGGAGACGATCTACGTCTCGAACGAGCGCGGCAACTCGGTCACCATCATCGACGGGGATGCTCTGGAGGTGACGGACACCATCTCCGTCGGGCAGCGGCCGCGCGGCATCACGCTGAGCGCCGACAACACCCTCCTCTACATCT
>DAIMFL010000178.1:0-5253 GCA_036724615.1 Alphaproteobacteria bacterium
CGCCCTCGGCGGGCGGCGTCTCGGTGCCCGTCGCCTCCGCCGGCGCCGCCTCGGCGACATCGGTCTCGGTCGGGACGGCTTCGCCCTCCGCCGCACCGGCGGCTTCGGCCGGCGGCTCGGGCAGCGGCGCCGGGGAGTCGCTCAGCGTGCGCAGATAGGCCAAGAGATCGGCGCGCTCCTCCGGCTTCTTGATCCCGGCGAAGCTCATCTTCGTGCCGGGCGCATAGGTCTTCGGCGAGGTCAGGAACGCGTTCAGCGCCTCGAAGTCCCAATCGCCTTCGAGGCTCTTGATCGCGTCGGAATAGGCGAAGCCCTCCATATGCGCATGGGGCGCGCCGACGATGTTCCAGAGATTGGGGCCGACCTTGGCCGCACCGCCCTGCTCGAAGGTGTGGCAGGCCGTGCAGCGCTTGGCGACATTCTCGCCGTCCGCCGGATCGGCGGAGGCGAGCAGCAGCGCGATCGGCTGCTCGGCTTCCTCGGCCGGCGCGGCCGGCTCTTCCGCGGCCCCTTCGCCCTCCGGCACCGCCACCGCGGCGTGCTGCACCGGCTCGGGCTGCACGAGCATGTTGGCGAGAATGCCCGAAACGAGGGCGACCAGGCCGGCCACCAGCACGGCGCCGGCGATCTTGTTGAGCTCGAGAGACGACATCCGGAACCTCTGGCGGGAACCCGTGAAAACGCGAAAATCCGCCCGGCGTCGCGGCAGGGCTGGCGACGGATCGGCTGGCGGGCCGCGAATTTAGCCGCTTCGTTGGCCTGTGTCCAATGCGCGGGCGCGGCGGGAACATGCGAATTCCGCCCATTCCGCCCGAGGCTTGCGCCGGGTATGGTCGCGCACCCGCAACCGTTCCACGAATCCGCTCCGATGGCCCTCCAGCGCGCGTCCTCCGCGCCGCCTCGCCTCAATCCCGTGATCGTCATCCTCGCCCGGCTCGCCGCGACGCGTCTGCCGGACAAGCCGCTCGCCGACATCCACGGCGTGCCGAAGATCGTGCATGTCTGGCGCAGGGCGGTCGCCGCCGGGATCGGTCCGGTGGTCGTCGCCTGCGCCGAGGCGGAAATCGCCGAGGCCGTGACCCGCGCCGGCGGAACGGCGATGCTGACCCGGGCGGATCACCCCTCCGGCTCCGACCGGATCTTCGAGGCGGTGGAGCGGCTCGATCCGGAGCGGCGCTTCGACGTGGTGGTCAACCTGCAGGGCGACCTGCCGACCATCGCCCCTGGCACCGTCAGCGCCGTGCTGGAGCCGCTCGCGGACCCGGCGGTGGACATCGCCACTCTGGCGGCGCTCATCACCCGGCCCGAGGAGCGGACCGATCCCAACGTGGTGAAGGCGGTGGCGGCGCTGGGCCCGGGCGCGCGCATCGCCCGCGCCCTCTATTTCACCCGCGCGAGCGCCCCGTCCGGCGACGGGCCGCGCTATCATCACATAGGCCTCTACGCCTATCGCCGCGCGGCCCTGGCGCGCTTCGTCGCGCTGCCGCCGGGGCGGCTGGAGACGCGGGAGCGGCTGGAGCAGCTGCGCGCGCTGGAGGCCGGCATGCGAATCGACGTGGCGCTCGTTGACACTGTTCCGCTCGGTGTCGATACTCCGGCCGACCTCGATCGCGCCCGTTCCCTGTTGACCCCGACATGACCGAGACCTTCGCGCCGGCGCCGGCCGACCCGGCCAATACCATCGCGTTCCAGGGATCGCCCGGCGCCTATTCCGACCTGTCCTGCCGCGGCGCGTTCCCGGCGATGCGGACGCTGCCCTGCGAATCCTTCGAGGACACGTTCGCGGCGGTGCGCGACGGGCTCGCGGCGCTCGCCATGATCCCGATCGAGAACTCCCTGGCCGGAAGGGTCGCGGACATTCACCACCTTCTGCCGGAATCAGGGCTGCACATCGTCGCCGAGAACTTCCAGCGGGTGAACCATCAGCTTCTGGCGCCGAAGGGCGCCACGCTCGCCGGGCTGAAGACCGTGCACAGCCACGTGCAGGCGCTGACGCAATGCCGCGGATTGATCCGGCGGCTCGGGCTGAAGCCGGTCGTCCATGCCGACACGGCGGGCGCGGCCGCCGACGTCGCGGCCCGCGGCGACCCGACCGAGGCGGCCGTCGCCTCGTCCCTCGCGGCGGAGATCTACGGCCTCCAGGTGCTGCAGGCGGATGCCGAGGATGCCGCCCACAACACCACGCGCTTCGTGGTGATGGGCCGCGAGCCGGCCGATCCCGATCCCGCCGCCGGCCCGGTGATGACGAGCTTCGTGTTCCGCGTGCGCAGCGTGCCGGCGGCGCTCTACAAGGCGCTCGGCGGCTTCGCCACCAACGGCGTCAACATCACCAAGCTCGAGAGCTACATGGTGGGCGAGCGCTTCACCGTGGCGCAGTTCTACGCCGACATCGAGGGGCACCCGGACCAGAAGGCCGTGCGCCTCGCGCTCGAGGAGCTGTCCTTCTTCTCCCGCGAGGTGAAGATCCTCGGCGTCTATCCCGCGCACGCCTGGCGCGAAAGGGGCTGAGGTTCTCCGGGGATAGCGCGCCCCGGTCACCGGAAATTGTCATGCGCGGGCTTGACCCGCGCATCCATCCTTCGGCCCGCGCGAACGGCGGAATGGATCGCCGGAACAAGCCCGGCGATGACAATCGTTCAGGAATGGCCGAGCAGGGCTCCGCCGGCAGAGTGGGGCTGGAAACCCCCACATTCGACGGCCGCTATTCCGCCGCCTCCACCTGGAGCACGGTGCCCACGATTCCGGTGACGCGCACCCGCGCGCCGACCGGCGCATCCGGGCCTTCGGCGCGCCACAGGCTGTCGCCGACCTTGACCGTGCCGCGGCCGTTGACGATCGCCTGATCGACGACGAAGACGCGGCCGACATATTGCAGGCCGCGCCGGTTGAGCGTCGCGTCCTCGGTCTTCAGCGGATGGCGGCGCAGCCAGGTCCGCCCGGCCCACACCGAGACGACGGAGAGCACGCCGAACAGGATGAGCTGCAGCTGCCAGGCGATCTCCGGGATCGCCAGCACCACCACGCCGGTGAGCCCCGCCGCAATGCCGAGCCAGAGGAAAAACGTGCCCGGCGCCATCACCTCGACCACGGCCAGGGCCAGGCCGAGGATCATCCAGTGCCAGAACTGCAGGCCTTCCAGGAAGGCCCAGCCGTCGCCGCCCGCCATCGCGTGATCTCTCCCGGGATTATGCCTGGCCGCCGCCGTTCGGACCGGAAGCGCGGTCCCAGGGCCCCCTCGCCTGCCTCTCCATGGCCGACTTGGCGAGCTCGGCGACGCCGCCGATGGCGCCGATGACGCTGGCCGCCTCGAGCGGCATGAAGATCATCTTGTGGTTCGGGGCGGAGGCGATGTCCCGGAGCGCCTCGACATAGCGCTGGGCGACGAAGTAGTTGATCGCCTGCACGTCGCCGCGCGCGATCGCCTCCGAGACCATCGCCGTCGCCGTGGCCTCGGCCTCCGCCTCGCGCTCGCGCGCCTCGGCGTCGCGGAAGGCCGCCTCGCGCCGCCCCTCCGCCTGCAGGATCGCGGATTGCTTCTCGCCCTCGGCCTTCAGGATGGCGGCCGCCCGGAGCCCCTCCGCCTCCAGGATGTTGGCGCGCTTGTCGCGCTCGGCCTTCATCTGCCGCGCCATGGCGTCCACCAGGTCGCGCGGCGGGGCGATGTCCTTGATCTCGATGCGGGTGACCTTGATGCCCCAGGGCTGGGTGGCGTCGTCCACCACGTGGAGGAGCTGGGCGTTGATCTTGTCGCGCTGGGACAGCAGCTCGTCGAGATCCATCGAACCCATGACCGTCCGGATGTTGGTCATGGTGAGATTGAGGATCGCGGTCTCGAGATCGGTCACCTCGTAGGCGGCCTTGGCGGCGTCGAGCACCTGGTAGAACACCACCCCGTCGACGCTCACCATGGCGTTGTCCTTGGTGATGACCTCCTGGGTCGGCACGTCGAACACCTGCTCCATCATGTTGAGCCTGCGGCCGACCCGGTCGATCAGCGGCACGATGAGATTGAGGCCGGGCCGCAGCGTGTGGGTGTAGCGGCCGAAGCGCTCCACCGTGTACTCCATGCCCTGAGGGATCGATTTCACCCCCATGACGACCAGAAGGATCGCCAGCCCCAGCGCCACCAGGGCAAAGATCGAAAAGGCGCTCACGTCCATGGCCGCATTCCCCTTCCCCCAGCCCGGCACACACTCCGGGAGTTTAACTGAGTTCGCGTTATTTCTATAATTTAACCTTAATTGAGTTAAGTTAATTCAATACCGTGCAATGGCTGCTATTCTCCCGCCGCAGCGACGAGCGAGCCCAACGGCGACCGTTCGATCTCCGGCTCCTCGAGCTCCAGCTCGTCGATCCGGTCGCCGCGCTTCACCACCTTCTCGGTCGAGATGCGCAGCTGCCGGATGTCCTCGCTCGCCTGGTCGAAATGCCGCTGCAGCTTGGCGGCCCGGTCGTCCAGCCGTCCCACGTCCTGGAGGAGGAGCCGGACCTCCTTCTGGATCACCCCCGCCTGCTCGCGCATGCGCACGTCCTTGAGCACGGCGCGCACGGTGGTGAGGGTCGCCATCAGCGTCGTGGGCGACACGATCCAGACGCGGTGGCGGAAGGATTCCTCCACCACGTTGGGGAAATTGGCGTGGAGCTCGGCATACACCGCCTCGCTCGGCAGGAACATGAGGGCCGATTCCGCCGTCTCGCCCGGCCGGATGTACTTCTCGGCGATGGCGCGGAAATGGGTGCGGATCGCCGCGGCGAAGTCGCGCCGCGCGTGCACCAGCGCCGCCTCGTCCTTCGCCTCCCGGAGCGCGCGGAAGCTCTCCAGCGGAAACTTGGCGTCGATGCAGATCGGCCCCGGCGGGTTCGGCAGGCGCAGCAGGCAGTCCGCGCGCTGGCCGCCGGCCAGCGTCGCCTGGAATTCATAGGCCGAGGGCGGCAGCGTCCCCTGCACCAGATCGGCGAGCTGGATCTCGCCGAAGGCGCCGCGCGCCTGCTTGTTGGCCAGGATGTCCTGCAGCCCCACCACCTGGGTGGAGAGTTCGGTGATGTTCTTCTGGGCGGCGTCGATCACCGCCAGCCGTTCCTTGAGCTCCGACAGCGATTTCGTGGCGGCGGTGGTCTGCTCCTGCAGCCGGTCGCCGACGCGCTTGCCGAGATCGGCGAGGCGCTCCTCGACCGCCTTGGCGAGGGCGCGTTCCTGGGCCTGCATCCGCTCGGCCAGGGCGGCCTGCTGCGCCGCCTGGCTTTCGCCGAGCT
>DAIMFL010000179.1:0-1811 GCA_036724615.1 Alphaproteobacteria bacterium
CACTCCGTGGAGTACCCCCTCTCATGCCCCGACACAAAAACTGATACGTCACCTCGCGACAAGGCCGCGTGGACCGCCGGCCGCGGCGCGGGCTAGGATAGGGGCCTCGGAACGGAGCTCATCGCCGTGCACAGCCGCTGCAGCAGCCCTTCAGATCACGACCACAGCTTCGGCCAGGACATCCGGCGGCCGCAGGAGCGGCGGGTCAAGATCGTGGTCGCGGTCACCTTCATTGTCATGATCGCCGAGATCGCCGCCGGCCTCCTCACCGGCTCCATGGCGCTGCTCGCCGACGGCATTCACATGGGCACGCACGCGCTCGCCCTGGGCCTCGCCGCGATTGCCTATGTCTTCACCCGGCGCTATGCCTGGGACCGCCGCTTCAGCCTGGGGACCGGCAAGGCGAGCGAGCTCGCGGCCTTCGCCAGCGCGGTTCTTCTCGGCGTGACCGCGGTGCTGGTCGCCGGCGAGGCCCTGCTGCGCGTGCTCGCCCCGGAGCCGATCGCCTATGCCCAGGCCCTGGCGGTCGCGGTGATCGGCCTCGTGGTGAACCTGCTCTCGATGCTGCTGCTGGCCGGGCGCGGCAGCGATCCTCACCGCCATTCCGCGGATGACCACCACGGCCATGGCCATGCTCACCCTCACCACCACCATCACCGGGACAACAATCTGCGGGGCGCCATCCTCCATGTCGCCGCGGACGCGCTGACCTCGGTCGCCGCGATCGCCGCGCTGGGGCTCGCCTGGTGGGGTGGCTGGAACTGGCTCGATCCCGTGGTCGCGCTCGGCGCGACGGCGGTGATCGTCGCCTGGGCCATCGGCCTGGCGCGCGATGCGGCGCGCGTGCTGCTCGACGTGGAGGCGACGGACGACCGCCGGGAAGCCGTCCGCAAGGCCCTCGAGGCGGATGGCGACAGCAAGGTCGTCGATCTCCATCTCTGGTCGGTGGGGCCGGGCAGCTTCACCCTGGTCGCCTCGGTGGTGACCCATCTCGACATCGAGCCGGACGAGTACAAGGCGCGGCTGCCGGCGGGCCTCGCCATTCACCACCCGGTCGTCGAGGTGCAGCGCTGCCGGGTTGTGGCCGCCGGCTGACCTTCGCCGGGCGGCCGCTCTTCGTCCTTGGCCTGGGCGTTGCGGCAAGGCATGCTGTGCGCCCAGTCGCAACCCCACCCAAGCCAAAGACGGTTCCATGAAGGCTTTCAGCTATCTCCAGGCATCCGGCCGCGCCGCGGCGGCCGGTCTGACGGACGGCGTCTCGTCGGGGCGTCGCCCATCGTGATCGCCGCGATCGGACGCAGCGCCGCCCTCGGGCTCATCGCTCTGGCGGCGGCATCGGTGATACGGCCGGCAGCCGGCCAGGAGCCTCCGGCGCCCGGCGCCCTGCCCCCGATGGAGGAGCAGCAGGTCGAGGACTGGACCGTGCGCTGCGCGAAGGACGCGCCGCAGAAGCGCTGCGAGATGGTGCAGATGGTGCGCGAAGGCGATAACGGGCGGGAGCTGCTGCTGGTCGCGATGGGGTATCCGCCGGGCGAAACCCAGCTGCTGGCGTGGCTCGTGCTGCCGCTCGGCGTGCTGCTGCCGCCGGGGCTGGGCCTCAAGGTCGACGAGGCGGAGCCGGCCCGTCTGCCGTTCCAGTTCTGCGAGCCGAACGGCTGCCTGGCGCCCTGGGCGCTGACCGAGGCGGAAATCGGCAAGCTCAAGGCCGGGCAGAAGCTGGTCGTGATCGTGCACGACCGCAACGGCAAGCGGTTCGGCCTGCCGGTCTCGCTGAAGGGCTTCACCGCCGCTCTTTCGAAACTGCAGTAACG
>DAIMFL010000179.1:1821-3477 GCA_036724615.1 Alphaproteobacteria bacterium
CCGCATATTGCGGGTCGGCGACCGACAGGTCGGGCATCGAGATCGTCGCCGTCAACATGCAGCAGGGCGGTTCGCGCCCGCCCGACGTGCGGCGCCGAGCTCGCGAAGCGCCTCTGAACGCGCAGCCTCCCTACGCTCCTTTTCCGGCAGAGAGAGTGCAGACATGAAACTGGTTCGGTTCGGCGGCAAGGGCGCGGAAAAGCCCGGCATGATCGACGGGTCCGGCGGCTTGCGCGACCTGTCCGGCGTTGTCTCGGATATCGGCGGCGAGACGCTCCTGCCGGAGGGCCTGGCGAGCCTGCGGGCGCTCGACCCGTCGAGGCTGCCGGCCGTTCCCGGCACGCCGCGGCTGGGCCCGCCGGTAGCCGGCATCGGCAAGATCGTCGCCATCGGGCTCAACTATTCGGACCATGCTGCGGAATCCAACCTGCCGGTGCCGTCGGAGCCGGTGATCTTCATGAAGGCGACCTCCTCGCTCAGCGGGCCGAACGACCCGGTGATCATTCCGCGCGGCTCAGAGAAGACCGACTGGGAGGTCGAGCTCGCCGTCGTGATCGGCAAGCCCGCCAGCTATGTGGAGGAGGCGGACGCGCTGACCCATGTGGCCGGCTACGCCATCATGAACGACGTGTCCGAGCGCGCCTACCAGATCGAGCGCGGCGGCCAGTGGGACAAGGGCAAGGGCTGCGATACCTTCGCGCCCTTCGGGCCCTGGCTGGTGACGGCCGACGAGATCCCCGATCCGCAGGACCTCGACATGCGTCTCGACGTGAACGGCGAGACCATGCAGCGCGGCACCACCCGGACGATGATCTTTCCGGTCGCGCAGATCGTCAGCTATGTCAGCCAGTTCATGTCGCTGCAGCCCGGCGACGTGATCACCACGGGCACGCCGCCCGGCGTCGGCATGGGCCGGAAGCCGCCGCGCTACCTGAAGCCGGGCGACGAGATGACGCTCCGGATCCGCGGGCTGGGCGAGCAGCGGCAGCGCTGCGTCGCCTGGCAGCGTTGAGAGGCCGCCGCCGCTACTCCACCGCCGCCGAGGTCGCCGCGCCCGCCTGGACCGACATGCCGGTTTCGTCGATCGTGGCCGTTGCCTCCGCCGACGCCTCCGCTTCGGCATCGCCCACGGTTCTGACCTTGGTCCTCGTGTCGGCGTCGGTGCGCGAGAGCCCCGGCGTGTCGATCGCCTGGGCGCGGCCCATGGCGCGGGACATGGCCAGGTCGCCGTCATCGCCATGCGCGAAGCTCTTGGAGCGCGACAGGCTCATGGTCATGTGCGGCGTCTCGATGGTCTTGCTCCAGGATTCGGAACGGGCGAAGGCGTCCGTGTCGGCAGCTGCGCCGTCCTCCGTGCCGGTCATCCCGCCGCCATTGACACCGGCGCCGCCGGACTGCGCATCGGCTGCATGGTTCGCGTTGCCGGCGGCGCCGTCCGTTCCCGAGCCGTCGCGGGCGGCACCGCTCTCGCCCGCCGATCCGGAGTCGCCTGCGGAGTCGCCGCTCCCCGGCCGGTCGCTCTCCGACTGATTGCCGGCGGAGCGGTCGGCCGCGCGATCGGTTCCGGACTTGCCGCGGCCGTTGTCGCCGCCGCGGCCGTTCGCCTTGCCCTTTCCGTTCCCGCCCGCATTGGCGACGAGAAGCGGCACGGCTGCA
>DAIMFL010000179.1:3487-5237 GCA_036724615.1 Alphaproteobacteria bacterium
CCAGGGCCGGCACTATCGTTGCTTCCAGTACCGGCTCCATGATCGGAGCTGCCGGTGTCGCCCTCCGGCTCCGAAGCGTCACGGGTCGCACCGCTCTCGCCCGCCGGACCGGATCCGCCGGCGCTGGCTTCGGAGTCTCCGTCCTTGGCCTCGCCTCCGTGCGAGCGGTCGCGGCCGGACTTGCCGTGGCCGTTTGCCTTGCCCTTTCCGTTCCCGCCCGCATTGGCGACGAGAAGCGGCACGGCTGCACCGTCCGGCCCCGCGGGAGCGGCGAAGTCCTGCGCCGTCTGCGTGGCGATGGGCATCGCTTCGACCGCGGATGCCATTCCCAGCCAGAAAGCACCGGCCGCGACGAGGCCGATCGTTCGGTTTGGCACGTGCTTCATGGAAATTCTCCTCGGCTGCCGGCGAAACCTGGCACGACGTTGTCCGCCGGCGGCCGGCTCAGACCCGCTCACCGCCATCAGACCTGGAAGATGGAGGCGCTATTCCGGCGATCCGGAACTCTGTCCTATGAGAGGCTGGCGGGGCGGCAGCTGCGCGGCGCTTAACCGCGCTCCGGGACATGTATACGTGAGTATAGGGAGCAAGCCCCCTACGTTAACCAACGACATCGCGCAAATCCAAAGAGTTGGCAAATTGCTGGCTCTGCCGCAGCCGCTTCGGGCTTAAGACTCTGGTGAGGACCGTTAATTAGGATTCATTCCGAGCGAAGGAACCTTCCACCGCCGCATTGGGGCGGACGAGGGTCAAACCAAGCACTCGCATAGGAATAGGTGCGCAATGCTCGGGACGGTCCATAGGCTCTGTAAAGCCGCTTTCGGCTCCAACGCCACCCTGCGCCGGATGCTGGTCGCGCTCGGAATCGCCGCCGCCTGGAGCTCGGCAGTGATGCTGCTCTCGCCCGCCGGCGCGGGCATGGGGGAGGTGCCGAGCGCGTGGACGGTGGTAGAAGCGACTGGCGTGGTCCAGATGCACGAACCGGGCGCTGGTTCTCGCTGGCAGGAGGTGTCCGTCCACTCGGTGCTGTCCACCCCGGCAGTGGTACGCACCGGCCCCGGCGCCCGCGCCATTCTCAAGCGCGACGATGATCTGATCACGCTGACGCCCGGGACGGAGCTCCAGCTTCCCAACGAGCCGGAGGCCGCCCAGGCGACGCGCATCGTGCAGACTGAAGGCGAGGCCTTCTTCGAGGTGGGGCCGCGGCCCGGCTGGGATTTCTCGGTCGAAACGCCGTATCTGGTCGTCGTGGTCAAGGGTACCAAGTTCGCGGTTGGCGTCTCCGAGGACGGCACGTCGGTGGCGGTAAGCGAAGGCCGCGTTCAGGTGGGGCGCAACGGCAGCACGAAGGACGTTTCGGCCGGCCAGGCGGTGCATGGCAGCTCCGCCCCGGACGGCGGACTTTCGGATGTGAGCGCCAGCAGCGCCGGCGCGGTGGCGCCAGCGGAAGCTTCGGCAGGCGTCGCTGCCGGGCTTTCGGCGGACAAAGCAGCCGAGAACGGCCAGGCCCAGAACGGCCTGTCGGGCGAAACCTCCGGCGATGCCGCCGCTGGAAATGGCAGCGCCAAGGCAAGCTCGGGCAACGGCAGCTCGAACGGGAAATCCGGAAGCAATGGGACCGGTAACGGCGATGCGGGCTCGGGCAGCTCCAGTGACGGGAACTCCGGGAACGGCAACTCCGGCCAGGGCAACTCGGGCCAGGGCAACTCCGGCCAGGGCAACTCCGGCCAGGGCAACTCCGGCCAGGGCA
>DAIMFL010000180.1:0-5212 GCA_036724615.1 Alphaproteobacteria bacterium
TGACAGAGCGGTCTCCGGCCTGGAGCTCTCGAGCGCGCTGGCAGGCACTCAAGGCAAGGCGTGCGGCGGCTTCTATATGAGGGAGAGAGCGGCTCGAACCGGAGATTCCGGCGAGCCTCCGTCGTTCACCAACCCTCGTTCCATGCGCGGAGCCGCCCCATGCTCAAGCATGCCCTGCCCGTCCTTCTTCTCGCCGGCCTGGCCGCCTGTGCCCAGACGCATCAGCCCATCGTCGATCTCGGCGGGCGCGACACGGCGCGTTACCAGCAGGATCTGTTTGAATGCCGGCAGTATGCCGAGCAGGTGAGCCCGGTGGGCGATGCCGCCGTGGGGGCGGTCGGCGGAGCCGCCGCCGGAGCGGCTTTGGGCGCCACGACCGGCCTGGTGCTGGGCGGCGTTGGAACCGGCGAGGCGGCGCTCTTCGGCGCGGCTGCCGGCGGCCTCCTCGGCCTGGGCGGCGGCGCGCTCCACGGCGCCGCCGAGCAGCAGACCATCATCGACAACTGCCTTCAGGGCCGCGGTTACCGTATCCTGAACTGAACGCTACAGGCGGGCCTCGGCCGATCCTGCTCGCTGAGCGAACCCCGCAAGCAGCCTCAGGCTCGTCCCGGCCGCTCGGAAAGCGAGGCCGCCCCCCCACGGCCTGGACCGCCCCCGCGCAGGCATCTTTCAGGACCGGGGCGACCTGAGCGCGCGCCCCGATCCGGAGGGGGATCCGCCGCCCGGCCGCGGCTCGCCACTTCCGGTTCTTCTTGAAACGCTCCCTGGATAATCCCTTCGAAAATCCGGGGACGCTAAACGGCCCGTCGAAATCGACCCAACATCTCCGCCATCGGTACAGGAGATCAGGCCATGCGACCCACCCCGCCACGCCCGTTCAGCATCGCCGCTGGCCTGACCCTGGCCATCATGGCGACTGCGCGTATCGCCGCTCCGGACGCTTCGGCGATGGATCTAGCCGCCGCCGACAGGACGAGCGAAGGCGTCCAGGACGAGCTCGTCGACGAGTTGCGCGCCATGGCGACCTCACGTGCCGCGCTGATCGCGATCGCGGCGCAGAACAAGCGTCTCGCCGGTCTCGACCAGGCGCGCATCGACAGCCTCGACGCGCAGTGGCGCGCGGAAACCGAAAGCGAGAACCAGCCGCTGATCGCCCAGCTGATGGGCAGCCCCTTGAGCAGCTACCTGATCCGCAAGAAGGCCGAATCGAACGGGCTCTACGCGGAGATCTTCGTGTTCGACGCCAATGGCATGAACGTCGGGCAGTCCAGCGTCACCAGCGATTACTGGCAGGGCGACGAGCCCAAGTATCTCGAGACCTTTGCCAAGGGGCCCGGCGCAGTCTTCATCGACGCCGTCGAGTATCACCAGGACACCCGGCAACGGCGTCGACAGGTGAGCTTCACCATCGTCGATCCCGACAGCGGGCAGCCTGTCGGCGGGGCCACCGTGGAGATCAACGTCGACGAGCTGGAGCGCCGGTCATGAGCCGTTTTCGCGATTGGAGCATCGCCACCAAGATCGCCGCCTGCTTCGGCGTCGTCCTCGCCATCATCATGGTCAGCAGCGGCACATCGCTCTATGGCGGCCATGTGGTCCGGCAAGCCGACACGGCGAGCCGCCGCGCCGCCCAGGCCGAAGTCAACGCGCAGAGCCTGCTCAATTCGATTCAGGTCCAGCAAAGCGCGCTGCGCGCGTTCCTGCTGACCGGCGACCCGGCCATGCTGGGCGCTTACGACGCAGGCAAGGCGGCGCTCGACGAGGCGCTCGCCGGCATTCTCGCCGCCACCGATGACCCGCAGGCCGAGACCGACCTCGAGCAGATCCACGCCAGCCTCACCACCTGGCACGGCGACATCGCCGGCGAACAGATCCGCCTGATGCGAAACCCCGAGAGCGTCGAGGAGGCCCGCGGCATCGAGGTGAGTGGCGCCGGCGACCGGATCATTGCCGAGGTGGCGGAGACCGCCCAGGCGCTGATCGAGCGCGAGCGAGCAGGCGCCGCCTCCCGCCGCGCCGAGCTCGAGCAGGCCCAGGCGACGATGTTCTGGGCGGTGCTGCTGGGCTCGGCCCTCGCGGCGCTGATCGCCGTCGTCGCCGCGGTGACGCTGTCGCGCGGGATAGGCCGCCCGGTGGCGGCGATGACCGCCGCGATGGGTGACCTCGCGGGCGGCAACCACGACGTCGCGATACCGGCAACCGAGCGCGGCGACGAGATCGGCCGCATGGCCAACGCGGTCCTGGTCTTCAAGGAGAACATGATCAGGGCGAAGGCGCTCGCCGAAGCTGAAGCCGCGGAACAGGAGCGTCGCGCTGAACGCACCCGCCGCGTCGATGACCTGACCGGAACCTTCGATCGCGACGCAACCGACGCCCTGCGCACGGTGGCTTCGGCGGCCACTGAGATGCAGGCGACGGCCAGCTCGATGACCTCTGCGGCGGAGGAGACCAGCCGCCAGTCCATCGCGGTGTCGGCGGCCTGCGAGCAGGTCTCGGCGAACGTACAGACCGTCGCCAGCGCCGCCGAGGAGCTCAGCGCCTCGATCTCGGAGATCGGCCGGCAAGTCAACCAGTCCGCCCAGATCACCGGCAGGGCGCTCGATGATGCGAAGGCGACCGACGCCCAGATCCGCGGCCAGGCCCAGGCCGCCCAGAAGGTCGGCGATGTCGTTCTTCTGATCAAGGAAAACGCGCACCAGACCACCCTCCAGGCGCTCAACGCGACGATCGAGGCCGCGCGCGCCGGCCAGTCCGGCAAGGGCTTTGCCGTGGTGGCATCGGAGGTCAAGGCACTCGCCAACCAGACGGCCAGGGCGACCGAGGACATCACGGCCCAGGTCGACGACATCCAGCAGGCGACCACCGGCGCCGTCGGCGCCATCGAAGGGATCGGCAGGACGATCGCCGAGATCAACGAGATCGCGACCGGCATCGCCAGCGCCGTCGAGGAACAGGGGGCGGCAACCCAGGAGATCGCCCGCAACGTCCAGCAGGCCTCCGCGGGGACGGCTGACGTCGCCTCCAACATCCAGGGCGTGACAAGGGAGGCCGGCTCGACGGGCGCCGCGGCCGGACAGGTTCAGTCCGCGGCGGCCGAGCTCTCGCGCCAGTCCGAAGAATTGCGCGCCCGGGTCGAAACCTTCCTGGCCGACATCAAGACGGCCTGAGCCAAGGCGATCCGAGACCCGACCCCTGGGCGATCCGCGCCTGCCGCGCTTCTGCAGGCCCGGCCGGGCTTGCCGCCGCCTCAGGGGCAGGAAATCGGACCCGCAGAGAGGCTCCACATTCAAATAGTCCTCGAACCCCTTGATAATGACACTCCGTGATGTCATATAACATCCTATAGTGATAGGACGACACGCATGAACGCGATGCTCGACAGGTGGAAACACTGGTCCGGAACCGCCAATGACGCGGTAGCCGAAGCCGAGCTCGCGCTCGCAGGCACCGGGATCGAGGCGCCCAACCGTCGCAACTTCGATAACTACGTCGCAAAGAGCTGCATCGAGCCGGCTGCGGGGAAAGGCGCCTATGGTCGCCGGCAAATTCTCCAGGCCGCCGCGGTCAGGATTCTGCTCAAGGACGGCTGGCCGCTCGAGCGCATCGCCGATTTCAACAGAAACGCGACCGATAAAGCTCTCGCCGATCTGGTCGCCACTGCGATCGACCGCACCAGGATCGCGCCCGACAAGGCGGCCTACTCCGCCACGACCGATGCCATGGCCGCCATCCTGAGGCTCCGGCAGGATTCCGGACTGGCGCCCGATCCCTCTCGCCAGAGTCATTCGCCGACCGCGTGGCCCCGGCTTTCGATCGACCCGCCAATCGGCCTGTCCGTCACCCCGGCCGCCGCACAGCTCAGAGAGGCATCGGATCTCGGCCTGGAGACCGCCGGGTTCGCCGCTGCCGTCTCAGGTCCGCCGTCCGCGACGCCGATCCGCAGAAGCGAACCTCTCGCCTATGCGATCGACGGCATCGCCCTCACCGTCGACCGCGCCGCGGCGCCGCGCGACCGGGACACCTTCATACGGCTCGCCAGACTGATGATCGACCATGCCGCCGACGACCTCTTCGAGAAGAAGGATGACACGAAATGACCGACGCCCAATCCGCCATCGCCTCGATCAAGACGCCCGCGGCACCCGTCGAGCCGGCCCCAGGCGCCAGTTCCCATGACGGACCGTCTGCCCAGAGCGGCCAGCCCACTCCCCGCGGCGTCAGCCTGCACGCCAGGCCGCTCCGCAATGGCGTCGATCCCGCCGGCGGGACGATCGACCTGCTGATCGAGGCCTCCGCGAAATCCGGCCAGGCGAGCGCCCGGTCGGCCATGCTCAACCTCGCCTTCGTGATCGATCGCTCCGGGTCGATGTCGGGGGCGCCCCTCGAGCAGGCCAAGCGGTGCGTGGCCGCCATGATCCGCCGCATGAAGCCCTCCGATCGCGCGGCCGTGGTCGTCTACGACAACAACGTTCACGTTCCCATCAAGTCGGCCCCGGTCGCGGAGATCCTCACCGTCCTCGATGAGCGCCTGAAGCAGATCCACAGCGGCGGGATGACCGCCCTCCACGCCGGCTGGCTGGCCGGCGCCGAGGAAGCCGCCAAGGGCGCCTCCAGCACCGCCCTGTCGCGCGTGCTGCTGCTCTCCGACGGGAACGCCAACGAGGGCATCACCGACATCGCGGAAGTCGCCAGGCAGTGCGGTGTGATGGCGGACGCCGCCGTGTCGACCTCCACCTACGGCCTGGGCGAGCACTTCAACGAGCAGCTCATGACCGAGATGGCCGCGAAGGGCAACGGGCTGTCCTGCTACGGCGAGACGCATGACGAGCTCATGCCGAAATTCGAGGCCGAGTTCGAAGCCCTGGCCGCGACCGTCGGTCGCGACCCTTCGCTCGTGATCGCTCCCGCAGGCGAATGCCTGAACAACTACCGCCGGCACAAGGACGGCGGCGTGCTGATCCCCAACCTCGTGGAAGGCGCCGCCAGCTGGACCATGTACCGCATCACGCTGCCCGCCCTTCCGCTCGGTCAGTCCCACGAGATCGTCATCGAGGCTTCCTACCTGACCGCCGAAGGCGTCCGCGAGAAGGCCGCGCTCCGGCTGCCGATACCGGTCGTCGCCGACGCGGCGGCGTTGCCGAAGGACGGGAAGGTCGCCGACCGGCTCCGCGAGCTCGAAGCCGCCAGAATCCAGACCGATGCCAAGATGTGC
>DAIMFL010000181.1:0-5211 GCA_036724615.1 Alphaproteobacteria bacterium
GGCGGCGGCCCCGCGCCACACATCACTGTCATTGCCGGGCCCGACCCGGCAATCCATCCATCGGCCGGCGCCTGGCGGCGGGATGGATCAAAGCAGATCGAGTCCGGGCATGACACCGCGTAGGAGCCAGATGCCAGAGGCAGAACGATAGATGGCGGCGATTCCGCAAGTCCGGACGCTGCGGCCCGGCCGGCTGGGCGCGCAGGATGCGGCCGCCGCGGCCCTGCTGCTCGTCATCGCCTTCGGGCTGCAGGCGCCGCATCTCTTCGGCCTGCAAGGGGACGTCAACTACGACTTCTACCTGCACTACAACTGGGCCAAGGAGTTCTCCGAGAACCTCTTCGCCGGCGATCCCTATCCGCGCTGGATCTTCCACGGCCGCTACGGCCTGGGCGAGCCGGTGTTCATGACCTATTCGCCGCTGCACTACTACCTGGTGGCGGCCTTCGAGGCGCTGGGCTTCGGCACCTGGACGGCGATGCAGATCGTCGAGCTGCTGGCGAACGCGGGCTTCGGCTGGTTCGTATACCTGGCGGCGGCGTCGCGCGTCGACCGCCGCTTCGCCGTCGCGATCGCCCTGGCGGCGCTCGTGAGCCCCTTCCTCGTCATGCTGCACTACAAGTTCCAGGGCTTCGCCTGGGCGGGGACGGCCTATTTCACCCACGGCCTGCTGCTCTGGGCGCTGATGCGGCCGGAGGCGGGGCGCGGCTGGCTCAATCTCTGGGCGGCGGTCGCCATCGGCCTCGCCATCGCGACCCATATCGTCAGCGCCGAGATCAACCTCATCTGCTACGCGGCCTTCTGCCTGGCGCGCGCGACCCGCTGGGCCGGCGCCGAGCGCCGTCCGCTGGCGTGGTGCGTCGGCAATTTCGCGCTCACCGCCGGCGCCGGCATCCTGCTCAGCGCCGCCTATCTGCTGCCGGCCCTCCGGTATCTCGGGCTCGTCAGCCCGGAAAGCTGGATCGTCGACGCCCGCCTGCAGGCCTTCGCCTGGCCGGTGGTCACGCTGATTCTCGGCCCGCCGCAATGGATCTCGATCCAGTGGCCGATCTCGGTCCCGGCGCTCCTGACCTTCCTGGCGGCGGCGGCCTATGCCCTGCGCAACCGGAGCGATCTCGGAGAGCTCGGCTTTCCGCTGCTCGGCACGCTGGCCGCCGCCGCGGTGTCGGTGCTCTTCGCTTCGGAGCTCTCCTACCCGGTCTGGACCTTCCAGAACCCGGTGAGCCAGGTGAACCTGCCCTATCGCTTCGTGTCGGTGACCTACACGGCGGCGAGCGTCGCCGCGGGCCTCGCCCTCTGCCATGCCTGGACCCGGCGCGACGGCCGGTGGCGGGCTGTCCTCGCCGGGGCGCTCTGCCTCTCCGTGCTCGTCGCCCTCGCGGCCTTCGTGAAGGCCTCCCATCTCGACGCAAGGCCGTTCGTCCCCGAGATCGCGGAGAACCGCTACACGTTCGAGCCGCTGGTCGAGCGGTTTCACGCGCCCGGTTACGCCCTGCGCTGCGCCCAGGACCGGGCCGAATGCGTCGAGCGCCATCGCGCGGCGGCGGGATTCCGCGGCGTCCCCGAATACCGGCTGGCCACCGCGGGGCCGAACTACCAGGCCTATGCGCAGAAGGGCTTCCCGGCTTACTGCGCGGAGCAGGGCATGACCTGCTCGGCACCCGAGCGAAGCGGAACGGGACTCGCCCTGACGGTCTCCCTCGAGACCGGGCAGGACGTCGTCCTGCCGATCTTCGCCTACCCGGCCTGGCAGGTCATCGAGGCCGGCCGGGCGCTCGAAGCCTCTATCGATGCCGATACCGGATTGATCCGGGTGAGGCTCGGTCCCGGCGAGCATGTCCTGTCGATCGAATGGCTGCGGATGCCCGGCGAGCGGATCGGGCTGTATGTCACGCTCGCCACCGCCGCGGCGCTTCTGCTTCTGGGGCTGGCCAGGCTCCGGGCGGGCGGTCGCCTCGCTGCGGCGCCGAGAGGGCGCGAGGCGTGATCCGGCGGGCGAAGAGCTGGCTGGACGGCAGGTTCGGGTCGTGGCGCGGCCTGGTCCGGCTGGCGATCGCCGACCTGCTCTGGTGGCTCGGGCCCTACCGCAAATACGGCCGCATCGACCCCGGCAAGGTGAAGCGCGTGGTCTTCATCTGCCAGGGGAACATCTGTCGCAGCCCGTTTGCGCAATACGCCGCGGCAGGGGCCATCGCCGACTTGCCCGTCACCTCCGTCGGCCTCGGCGCGAGCGAAGGCGAGGGGGCGTTCGAGACGGCGCTCGCCGCCGCGGGGGCGTTCTCGATCGACATGGCGGCCCATCGCGCGGTCGCCGCGCGCGGCTTCGCGTTCCGCGACGGCGATCTCTGCCTGGTCATGGAGGACCGCCACATTCCGGTCCTGCTCCCGCACCTGCGCGGCAAGGACGTCCAGGTCGGGCTTCTGGGGCTCTGGTGCCGCCCGCGCTTCGCCCTACTCTACGACCCGCACCGGCTCGGCGAAGCCTATTTCCTCGCCTGTTTCGACAGGATCCGGAGATCGGTCGAAGGCCTCGCCGGGGATCTGAGGTCCGCGCGCCCGGGCGGTCAGGACCGCGCCAGCGAGCCGCCCGGCCCCGACGAGGGCGCCGCCTTCGTGCGCGCCAGGCGCGACCAGGCCTTGCCCGCGACGGCGGCGAGGTCGGCGAAGAACGGCATCGGGTCGGAAACCTGAAAGACGTAGTAGCGGGTGGAGGGATCGAGCGGCGCGGCGATGTAGGACAGCACGGACGCGACCGGATCGGCCTTGAAGAACGGGTCCCGGATCCGCCCGCGCCGGAACAGCACGCGCAGCAGCCGCTTGGTCTCGGGAATCCAGTAGCAGCAGGACAGCCGCGGATAATCGACACGATGGGCGGGAGCCGGCCGTCCCTGGCCACAGACGGCGACCAGCCCGGCCGCGAACGGCACGCCGGCGGCGACCGCCAGCGGCAGGCTGCCCCAGAAGCGGCCGTTGATCTCCATGAAGCAGTACTCGCCCGTGGCCGGATCGTGCCGGTACTCGACCATGGCGACCCCGGTCCAGCGCAGGCGCTTCAGAAGCTCGATCGACCGCGCCCGGGCCTCCCCATGTTGAGAAAGGGGGACGGACCGGCACAGCGACGACACGCCGCCCTCCGGCGGCCATTCGTGCAGGCGCTCGTGCTGGAACTCGAGATGCACCTCGCCGTCGCGCAGCAGGAACATCTGGCCCAGCCCGCGTCCCGGACAATATTCCTGGGTCATCGGGAAGGCGCCGACGGTGTCGTAGCGCGCGAGCCGCTCCAGAAGCTCAGCCGGGCCGTGCGCGTATTCCGTCTTGAGGAGCTCCAGCCCCTGGGCGGCGAGCCGGTCCGAAACCGTGTTCGGGTCGGACCATTTCAGCACGACGGGGTAGGACAGGCCCACCGCCATATCCCGCGCCTCCGCAAGCGAGGAGACCTGAGCCGTCCGCGGCACGCGTATCCCGACCGCCTCGGCATGGGCCTGGCAGGTGCGCTTGTCGAGGACGGCGCGGAGCTGCTCGTCGGTGGGCGTCAGCACGCGGAGGACGCGCTCGAGCGCCGGCCGATGCCGGTTGATCATCAGCAGGTCGCCCTCGCCGATCGCCAGGAGATAGCCCGCCTTGTGCCGGGCGGCGAGGTCGAGGATCTGCGCGACCAGCGCCTGCTCCTGGCGTTCGCGCACCGCATGGGCGAGGCAGTAGCGCGAGAACCGGGCGAGGGCGTTCCGGCTGCGGCCGAGCCCGACGGTGAGGCAGCCATGCCGGCCGAGATCGCGCACCACCGCGAGGCCGATCGGCGTGTCCGTCCCCAGGAGAATGGCCCTCGCGCCCGATAGCGGCCGCCCGTCGTTCCGTCCACGCGATGTGAGCGGCATGCCGGCTACAGGAACCGGTCGTTGACGAAGTTCTCCACCGCCCGCACCGTCGAGCGCGCGACGTTGCCGACGAGCGGCGGCATGGGATCGGTCACGTCCAGCGCGGAGGCCGCTTCTTCCAACGTGGTGACCTCGAACCGGTCGGTATTGGCGGCGAGATAAGCGCAGAGCTTCTCGAACCGGCGCTGCACCAGCCGGTTCGCCTTCATGTCGCTGAAGCGATGATCGCTGCGCTTGAGGAATTCGAATGGATGCGTCGCAATCACCGCAATCGGCTCCCGGCGCGCATGGATCCGGTCGAGAAGCCGGAGCAGCTCGCCGCCCCCCAGCGCGGTGACCTGCATCGGCCGCAACCTGCCACGACCTACCGGCCCGATATCCGAGAAGCAAGTTACCGGCAGCTCCCGGACTCCTGCGAAACGGTGGGCGCCGCTGAGGACGGCGAGCTCCAGCTCCGCCGGCACGTAGCAGGCGAGGCAGACATTCGAGCTGTTCGCCAAGCCGACCTCGCTCATCGCTTCGAACACGTGCATCGAGGTGGCAAAGTTCCCGGTCCGCATGCCCGTGGGGCGGCTGCCGGTCCAGCTTTCGATCTGGCGGCTGCCCTGATCGATCAAATCGACGAGTTGAGCGAGCTCGAGCTCGCTGCACTGGTCGGTCACACGGCTTGCGTCGTCGTGCCCGCCGTCCCGGAAGGACAGCCACACGGGATGCAGGTGGAGCTGAACGTCCTGATCAGCGGCCATGATCAGATCGACATAGGCGCCCATAACCCTCGGCGGAAAAAATGCCGTGTGAGCAGTCTCCACGAAAAAAGTCGCACGCAGGGAATGTTCGCGCAACGTACGCAGCACAAAGCCCAGGGCTTCGCTCCGGCCGTCGACTTCACCCCAGACCGGCTCGTGCAACAACGGCCTGTTCGTCCGAGGGTTAACGAACGCGCCAGCGATCGATGGCTCGGTGTCGATCGTGAGGACGACCCGCGTTCGCATACCTCGTCTCTTCCTGATTGGTCGAGTGCCGGTACTGAAAGCTGCAATCGTCGGCTGGTTCCCGGGCCGGCCGAGGCCGGCTAGCCCGTTTCATCGAGATTGAGGTATGTTAACCATACCTGTTGCATTGCGGAAATTGCAAATGCTGTGGCCGACCGTGCTAAGTGCGGCCGCTCTTCCCGTCAGCTCACGGGCCAGGGTTCGTCGACAAGGCGGGTGGGCTCTTCTAGAGTGCGTTTGGACTGTGTAAAGACCCTCTGCCGTAGATCTTCGCCCATGTCGCCTCCCTCGATCCTCGACCTGCTCCGTTGCCCGCGCAGCGGCGACCGGCTGCAGCCGCGCGA
>DAIMFL010000182.1:0-249 GCA_036724615.1 Alphaproteobacteria bacterium
CTCTCCCGCAAGCGGGAGAGGGGACGCTGCCGCTGCGGCCGCGCTCGATCGCTCCCTCTCCTGCGTTTGCGGGAGAGGGTGGGGGTGAGGGCCTTCGGTGTCCTATCGGCGGGACGTCAGCGCGGCAGCGCCTGCGGGTCGAGCAGCTCCAGGCTCTCGCGCCAGTGCCGCTCGCCGGGGCTGTCGGGATAGAAGGCGCCGCGCTCCAGCTCGAGCGCGATGGTCCAGACCGGCTCGCCGGCCGCGTCG
>DAIMFL010000182.1:259-5063 GCA_036724615.1 Alphaproteobacteria bacterium
TCCGCTGCGCCTCGGCCGTCTTGCCGGCGCGCGCGAGGCTCGCCGCGAGCAGAAGGCGCATGTCGTTGCTGTAGAGATCGCTCGCCGGCTTGCCCTTCAGCAGCCGCGAAAGCCGCGTGACGGATTTGCGGTAGTCGCCGTTCTGATGCAGGGCGAAGCCATAGGCCCAGACATGCCAGTCCTGCGGCTCGCCGCCGAGCTTCAGCGCCCGCTCCATCTCCGCCACCGCGACATCGGCCTGCGACAGATAGACCAGCGTCTCCCCGCGGTCGATCATGACGGTGCGCAGCGCGTCGGCGTTGGGCGGGTCGTCGGCCTTCAGATGGGCGATCGCCAGCGCGTAATGCGCCATGGCCTCGGCCAGCTGTCCCCAGCCCTGGGCGCGGGCGCGGTACTTCAGGGCGTAGGCCGCGATCAGATGGGTGTAGAAGTCCTGCTCGTCCGACTGATGGCCGCAGGCGGCGAAGGACTGCGCGTCGTCGAGCACGCCCGCATCGGCCCAGCCGTTGCGCCACAGCTCGACCAGCACGCGCGACTTCACCGCGTTGTTGCGCCCGTTGCCGCCGGCGCGCAGCTCCTGGTCGATCTCGTCGAGCGCCTGGCGGACCTCGCGCCCGCTATTGCCCGCGATCAGCTTCAGCGCGCTCGCTGCGCCCCGGCTCCATCTCCGCGATGCCATGCCCCCCTCCTGTCGGTATCGGCACAGCGATCATACCGATTGCGGCCGCCCGGGCAATTTGCACCGCATGCGCGGGACCGTGGACGGGCGCTCGGGCTTGAGCCGGCCGCCGCGCCGGGCCACAGTCTCCCGGCATGCACGTAAGGACGAAGGAGGACCGGATGCCCGAGAACCAGGTCGACGCAGCCGCGCGGGCGCGAGCCTTCGCCGCGCTCCACCGCCCGGGCGATCCGCTGGTGCTGCCGAACCCCTGGGATGTCGGCACGGCGCGCATCCTGGCCGCGCTCGGTTTCCAGGCGCTGGCGACGACCAGCGCCGGCATGGCCTTCAGCATGGGGCGGCAGGACGGCGCGGTCGGCCGGGACGCGGCCCTCGCCCATGCCGCCCAGATCGTCGCCGCCACCGACCTGCCGGTCTCGGCCGACCTGGAGAACGGGTTCGGCGACCGGCCGGAGGACGCCGCCGAGACGATCCGCCGGGCCGGCGCGATCGGCCTCGCCGGCGCCTCGAGCGAGGATGCGAGCGGCGACCCGGACGCGCCGATCTACGACAGGACCCTGGCGGTGGAGCGCGTGGCGGCCGCGGTCGAGGCGGCGCGCGGCCTCGGCCGGCTCTTCGTGCTGACCGCGCGGGCGGAGAACTTCCTGCACGGCCGGCCGGACCTCAACGACACGCTGGCCCGGCTCGCCGCCTTCGAGGCGGCGGGGGCCGACGTGCTCTACGCGCCGGGCCTCTCGCGGATCGAGGACATCCGCGCCGTCTGCCGGGGGGTGTCGCGGCCGGTCAACGTGCTGGGCGGCGGCGCCCTGTCGGTCGCCGAGCTGGCCGAGGCGGGCGCGGCGCGGGTCAGCCTGGGCGGGGCGCTGGCCCGGGCGGCGCTCGGCGCCTTCCTGCGGGCCGCCCGGGAGATCCGGCAGAGCGGCACGTTCGGCTTCGCCGCGGAGGCGGCCGGCTTCGCCGAGATCCAGGGCTTCATGCAGGGACGCTCCGGCTGAGCCGGGCCGGCTGATCCGGGCCGGCGATCCAGGACGCAAGTAGCCCGCGGCATGCTTGCGCTCGTTCACGCCTGAGCCCAGATTAGGCGGTTCGGAGTATTTGGAACGGCTATAAACAGCCGGAGCCGTCCCGCGGGCGCCGCGGGGCCGGGCGCCGGCAGAACAGAGCGACGGGCAAGATGCAGACCGCGAACGACATCCGGAGCCAATTCCTCGGCTATTTCCAGCGGCACGGCCACGAGGTCGTGGCCTCGAGCCCGCTGGTGCCGCGCAACGACCCGACGCTGCTGTTCACCAATGCCGGCATGGTGCAGTTCAAGAACGTCTTCACCGGCGTCGAGAAGCGGCCCTACAGCCGCGCGGCCACGGCCCAGAAATGCGTGCGCGCGGGCGGCAAGCACAACGATCTCGAGAATGTCGGCTATACCGCCCGGCATCACACCTTCTTCGAGATGCTCGGCAACTTCTCCTTCGGCGACTATTTCAAGGACGTCGCGATCGAGCTCGCCTGGAACCTGGTCACCAGGGAGTTCGGCCTCGCCAAGGACCGGCTGCTCGTCACCGTCTTCTCGGAGGACGACGAGGCCTTCGACCTGTGGCGCAGGATCGCCGGCCTGCCCGAGCACAAGGTCATCCGCATCCCGACCTCGGACAATTTCTGGGCGATGGGCGACACCGGCCCCTGCGGCCCGTGCTCGGAGATCTTCTACGATCACGGCGAGCACATTCCCGGCGGTCCGCCGGGCAGCCCCGACCAGGACGGCGACCGGTTCATCGAGATCTGGAATCTCGTCTTCATGCAGTTCGAGCAGGTGACGAAGGACCAGCGGGTGAATCTGCCGCGCCCGTCCATCGACACCGGCATGGGGCTGGAGCGCATCGCCGCCGTGCTGCAGGGCAAGCACGACAATTACGACATCGACCTGATGCGCGCGCTGATCGAGGCGTCGGCCGACGCCTCGGGCACCGATCCGGACGGCGAGCATGCCGTGTCGCACCGGGTGATCGCCGACCATCTGCGCGCCACGAGCTTCCTGATCGCCGACGGCGTGCTGCCGTCGAACGAGGGCCGCGGCTACGTGCTGCGCCGGATCATGCGCCGCGCCATGCGCCATGCGCACAAGCTCGGCGCGCGCGAGCCGCTGGTCTGGCGGCTGGTTCCCGCGCTGGTCGCGCAGATGGGCCAGGCCTATCCGGAGCTCGGCCGCGCCCAGGCGCTGATCACCGAGACGCTGAAGCTCGAGGAGACCCGGTTCAAGGAGACGCTCGGCCGCGGGCTCAGGCTGCTCGAGGAGGAGACGGAGAAGCTGGGCGAGACGCAGAAGCTGCCCGGCGAGGTCGCGTTCAGGCTCTACGACACCTACGGCTTCCCGATCGACCTCACCCAGGACATCCTGCGCGGGCAGGGACGGGCCGTCGACCAGCCCGGCTTCGAGGCGGCGATGGAGCGGCAGCGCGCCGCCGCGCGCAAGGCCTGGGCCGGCTCCGGCGAGGCGGCGACCGAGGAGCTCTGGT
Organism: Alphaproteobacteria bacterium; assembly: GCA_036724615.1. Taxonomy (GTDB): domain Bacteria; phylum Pseudomonadota; class Alphaproteobacteria; order Dongiales; family Dongiaceae; genus DAIMFL01. Next base: position 3,449 of record DAIMFL010000182.1, read on the forward strand.
TCGAGATCCGCGACAAACACGGCGCCACCGACTTCCTCGGCTACGCGACCGAGGAGGCGGAGGGCCAGATCGTCGCCCTGGTGCGGGACGGCAAGCCGGTCGACGCGGCCGAGGCCGGGCAGGAGGTGATGGTCGTCGCCAACCAGACGCCGTTCTACGGCGAATCCGGCGGCCAGATGGGCGATGCCGGCATCCTGTTCACCGCCGAGGGCGGCGAGGTGCATGTCACCGACACGCAGAAGAAGCTCGGCGAGCTGCACGTCCATGTCGGCAAGGTGACGAAGGGGCGGATCGCGGTCGGCGACGCGGTGGAGATGCGGGTCGAGAGCCGGCGCCGCGCGGCGCTGCGCCGCGCCCATTCGGCGACCCATCTGCTGCACGAGGCGCTGCGCCGGCGGCTCGGCGCCCATGTGACGCAGAAGGGCTCGCTCGTCGCCCCCGACCGGCTGCGCTTCGACTTCAGCCATCCGAAGGCGCTGACGCCGGAGGACCTGCGCGCGGTCGAGGCCGAGGTCAATCGCCGCGTGCGGCGCAACGCGGACGTGGCGACGCGCTACATGACGCCGGACGAGGCGGTCGCCGCGGGGGCGCTCGCCCTGTTCGGGGAGAAGTACGGCGACGAGGTGCGCGTGGTCTCGATGGGCGGCATGGACGCGATCGAGGGACGCGAGCGCTCGTTCTCGACCGAGCTCTGCGGCGGCACGCATGTGGCGCGCACCGGCGACATCAGCCTGCTCAAGGTGACCGGCGAGTCCGCGGTCGCCGCCGGCGTGCGGCGGATCGAGGCGCTGACCGGCGAGGCGGCCGAGGAGTATCTGGTCGAGCAGGACCAGCTCGTGCAGAAGGCGGCATCGGTGCTCAAGACCTCGCCGGGCGAGCTGCCGGCGCGCGTCGCCGCGCTGGTGGAAGACCGGCGCCGGCTCGAGCGCGAGCTCGCCGAAGCGCGCAAGGCGATCGCCACGGGCGGCAGCGGCGGCGGCAAGGCCGAGGCCAAGACCGTGGCCGGGATCTCCTTCGTCGCCCGCAAGCTGGAGGACGTGCCGGCGCGCGAGCTCAAGGCCATCGCCGACGACCTCAAGAAGCAGGTCGGCTCCGGCGTCGTCGCCATCGTCGGCACGCATGACGGCAAGGCGGCCAACGTGGTGGCGGTGACGAAGGATCTCACCGACCGCTTCGACGCGGTGAAGCTGGTCAAGGTCGGCGTGGCGGAGCTCGGCGGTCAGGGCGGCGGCGGCCGTCCCGACATGGCCCAGGGCGGCGGCCCGAATGTCGCCAATGCCGACGCGGCCCTGGCCGCGATCGAGAAGGCAGTGGCGGCGGCGTAGCTGCGAAGGCCCCCACCCCCACCCTCTCCCGCAATCGCGGGAGAGGGAGCCATCGAGCGCGCTGCGGCGACCCGCGTTTCCCCTCGCCCGCGAAGCGGGAGAGGGAGCTGCCGAGCGCGCTGCGGCGACCGAATTTCCCCTCTCCCGCAGAAGCGGGAGAGGGAGGGGCCCGCAGCGCAGCTGCGGGAGGGTGAGGGCAGGGCGCCGGCGCAATCGGCGCGCGCCGGCCTGGTGGGGGCTACTCCACGTCGGCGGCGACGCGCATCGTCACGATGTGGTCGGGGTCATCG
>DAIMFL010000183.1:0-4963 GCA_036724615.1 Alphaproteobacteria bacterium
GGAATCTGGAGCGGCTGGACCTCGACGCGCAGTAGCGCCCACGAACGAGCTCGCCGCGCCGGCCGCCTGGCCCGGCAGCGGCCCGCGCGGGCAATTTGCCGCATGGGCATCGCCAAGCCTAAAGAAGTATATGAGATGCATCTTAATATATGCCGGCTCGCGAAGCCGAGGAAACAAGGAGCAGAATCGCATGAACCGTCCATCACCGGTTCCGTTCGAAGATCGCACCGTCGGCGAGATCGCGGTCTCGCTGCCGGGCGCGACGGCCGTGTTCAGGCGCTTCAAGCTCGATTTCTGCTGTGGCGGCGATGTTAGGCTGGCCGATGCCGCAGCCCGGCGCGGCGCCGATGTCGCAGCCATCCGCGAGGCGCTCGAGCAGCTCGACCAGGAGGCGGGCGCGGCGGCGCCGGAGGAAACGGCCGGGCTGATCGACCATATCGTCCGGCGTTACCACGAGACGCATCGCCGTGAGCTGCCGGAGCTGATCCGTCTGGCGGCCAGGGTCGAGGCGGTCCATCGCGAGAATCCCGACGTCCCGGCGGGGCTCGCGACGATGCTCGACCGGCTGTTGCACGAGCTCGAAGAGCACATGGGCAAAGAGGAGACCGAGCTGTTTCCGCTGATGCGGTCGGGCGGCCATCCGACGATGGCGCAGCCGATCGCGCAGCTGCGTCACGATCATGACGGGCACGGCGACCTGCTGCGCGCCGTGGAGGAGATCGCGGGAGAGTTCCGGCTGCCCGCCGGGGCCTGCCGGTCGTGGCAGGCGCTCTATGCCGGAACGGCCAAGCTGGTCGATGACGTGATGGAGCACATCCACCTCGAGAACAACCTGCTGTTTCCGAGATTCGAACGTTCCGCCGAGGCCGAGCCGGCGGCCGGGTGACCCGCCTGCCGTTCATTCCTGCGCATCGGCTCCCCGCAAGCACCGCCCATATCGCGTCAGCACGAATCCTGGAATCTCGCCCATGACCAGCACGCGGAAGCTCTGGCTCCTGCTCGCCGCCCTGATGACCGTTTCCTTTGCCGCCCTGCTGTGGAGCGGCCGCCAGATCCATCACGCGGCGCCGCCGATGCCGGAGCAGGTGGTCTCCTCCGACGGCAGCCTGATCTACACGCGCGAGGAGATCGAGAACGGCCGCCGGATCTGGCAATCCATGGGCGGCATGCAGCTGGGCTCGATCTGGGGGCATGGCGGCTACGTGGCGCCCGACTGGAGCGCCGACTGGCTGCACCGCGAGGCTGGGGCGCTGCTCGACCGTTGGGCCGCGCAGGGATACGGCGCCGGCAGCTTCGACGAGCTGGACGGCGAGCGGCTGGCCGCGCTCGAGGAGCGTCTCAGGACGCATATGCGCGCCAACAGCTACGATCCCGCGACCGGCACGATCACCCTCGAGCCCGATCGCGCCGCCGCCATCGCCGAAACCTCGGCCCATTACGAAAGCCTGTTCGGCACCGACCCGGCCACGGCCGCGCTGCGCGAGGCCTATGCCATGAAGAACGGCACGGTGCCGGATCCCGAGCACCGGCGCCTGCTCTCGGCGTTCTTTTGGTGGACCGCCTGGGCGGCGACGACGGAGCGGCCGGGCGACACGATCACCTATACCAACAACTGGCCCAGCGAGCCCCGCGTCGGCAACGCGCCGCCGGCGAGCACCTTCCTGTGGTCGGTGTTCAGCGTGACCTTCCTGCTGGCGGGCGTCGGGCTGCTCGGCTGGCATTATTCGGTCACGCACGGACGCGCGGAGGAGTCGCATCGGCTCCCCGCCCTCGATCCGCTGCGCAATCTGCAGGCCACGCCCTCGATGCGGGCGACCGCGAAATACTTCTGGGTGATCCTGGCGCTCTTCCTGGTGCAGATCCTGTTCGGCGCCATGACCGCGCATTACCAGGTCGAAGGCCAGGTGGTCTACGGCTACGAGATGGCGGAGGTGCTGCCGTATTCGATCACCCGCACCTGGCACACGCAGCTCGCGGTGCTCTGGATCGCCGTGGCCTGGCTCGGCACCGGGCTCTATATCGCGCCGGCCATATCGGGCTACGAGCCGCCCTATCAGCGGCTCGGCGTCAACGTCCTCTGGGTCTGCCTGCTCGTCATCGTCGTCGGCGCGTTCGCCGGGCAGTGGCTCGCGGTGATGCAGGAGCTCGGCCTCGACAACAACTTCTGGTTCGGCCATCAGGGCTGGGAATACGCCGACATGGGCCGGTTCTGGCAGGTCTTCCTGTTCATCGGGCTCATGCTGTGGCTGTCCCTGGTCGGCCGGGCGCTGTGGCCGGTGCTGCGCAGCAAGTCGGAGATGCGGTCCATCGTCGGGCTGCTGTTCCTCTCCACCGTGGCGATCGGGCTGTTCTTCGCCGCCGCCCTCGCCTGGGGCGAGCGCACGCATATCTCGATCGTCGAATACTGGCGCTGGTGGCTGGTGCATCTGTGGGTGGAAGGCTTCTTCGAAGTCTTCGCGACCGCGGTGATCGCCTTCCTGTTCACCCGCCTCGGGCTTCTGGCGGTCCGGACCGCGACCGTCGCGGTCCTCTTCGCCACCATCGTCTTCATGGCGGGCGGCGTGCTCGGCACGCTGCATCACCTCTACTTCGCGGGCTCGCCGACGCCGGTGGTGGCGCTGGGCGCCAGCTTCTCCGCTCTCGAGGTGGTGCCGCTCGCCTATATCGGCTTCGAGGCCTATCACACCTGGCGGCTGGGCGGCGCCACCAACTGGATGCGCCGCTACAAGTGGCCGGTCATGTTCTTCATCGCGGTCGCGTTCTGGAACCTGGTCGGGGCCGGCCTGTTCGGCTTCCTGGTCAACCCGCCGCTCTCGCTCTACTACATGCAGGGGCTCAACCTGACGCCGCTCCATGGCCATACCGCTCTGTTCGGCGTCTACGGCATGCTCGGCATCGGGCTCGTGCTGTTCTGCCTGCGCGGCATGAAGCCGGATCTCGCCTGGCACGAGGGCATCCTGAAGGCGAGCTTCTGGTGCCTCAATCTCGGCCTGGCGCTGATGGCGCTGCTCACGCTCCTGCCGCTCGGGACGCTGCAGCTCTTCGCCGCCCTCGAGCACGGCTACTGGTATGCGCGCTCGGCGGAGTTCATGCAGCAGCCCGTCGTCGACCTGCTGGTGTGGATGCGCGTTCCCGGCGACACGATCTTCTCGATCGGCGCGCTGGCCCTGGCGGCCTTCGTGGCCGGCCTCTGGCTCCATCCGCGCCGCGAGGCCCGGCAGGCCGCGCCCGCGGTCGAGACGGGCGCCCGCGCCCAGCCGTCCGCGGCCGGCCGCTGAACCGGGCCGTGCGGATCGAACGAACGGGACGGGCCGGATGATCGAGTTCTACGGGGAAATCCGGCTCGTCCATATCGCCGCGGTGCTCGCCAGCGGCGGGCTGTTCCTGGTCCGCGGCCTGCTGCTCTTCGGCGGGTTCGGGGTGGCGATGGCCGGGCCGGTGCGCTACCTCAGCTACAGCATCGACACGGTGCTGCTCACCGCCGCGCTCATGCTGATGACGATCGTGCAGCAATACCCGTTCGCGGACGCCTGGCTGACGGTGAAGGTGCTGCTGCTCGTCGTCTATGTCGTGCTCGGGATCCTCGCGTTCCGGCTCGGCCGGACGCGGCTGCAGCGCGTCGGGGCCTGGATCGCCGCGCTGGCGCTCTACGGATTCATCATTTCCGTCGCGCGGGCTCATCACCCGCTCGGCATTGCCGTGGCCCTCGCCGGCGAGTAGCGCCGATACGCGGCGGGCGGCGCGAGCCCGCCGATCAGAAGTCCAGGTCGGCGTAATGGGCCGGGGGCGGCACGCCGGGCAGGTGATCGGCCAGCAGCGCCCGGAAGCTCGGCCGCGACTTCACCCGCGCGTACCAGTCCTTCGCCTCGCGGTGGTCGTCCCAGGGCACGTCGCCCAGATAGTCGACGGTCGAAAGCTGCACCGCGGCGGCGATGTCGGCCAGCGAGAAGGCATCGCCGGCGAGCCAGCTCCGCCGATCGCAGAGCCAGCCGACATAGTCGAGATGCACGTGCACGTTCGCCTTGCCGGCGCGGATCGCGGCCGAATCCGGCCCGCCCTTGCCGGCGAGGCGCTTGCCGATCTTCTCGTCCACCAGGTTGTGCGTGACCTCGCGGTGGAACTTACCGTCGAACCAGCCGACCAGCCGGCGCACCTCGGCCCGCTGCACGGCATCCCGGCCGATCAGCGGCGGATCCTGGTAGCGCTCCTCCAGCAGCTCGCAGATCGCGGTGGAATCGCAGAACGCGCCGCCGTCGGGCTCGACCAGCACGGGCACCTCCCCGGCCGGGTTCATGGCGAGGAAGGACTCGCGCCGTTCCCAGGGGCGTTCCAGCTCGAGGGCGAAATCGAGCTGCTTCTCCTTGAGCGCGACGCGGATCTTGCGGGAAAAGGGATCGAGCGGAAAGTGATAGAGCCGACGCATAGCGGGGGGAGTGTAGCCGAAGCGCCTTGCTTCGGAAGGTTTTTCGCGCGGGCGGCGGCGGCTCGCACCCCGCCTTGACAGTGCCGCCGGCCTCCGATCCGATGCGGAGCAGCCCGCGGGACATGGGGCGATGGCGGGGGACGATGTGGCCACGGCGTCCGAACTGGCAGCACTTCTCGAGGCCTGCGCCGCGGGCGACCGCGCCGCGCTGTCGCGCCTTTATCAGGCGACCTCCCCGCAACTCTTCGGCCTCGCTCTGCGTATGGTGAGACAGCGCGACCTCGCGGAGGAGGTGCTCCAGGATGCGTTCGTCGCCGTCTGGCGCCATGCCGGAAGCTTCGATCGCGGGCGCGGGCCGGCCTTCGGCTGGCTGGCGGCGATCCTGCGCAACCAGGCGATCGATCTGCTGCGCCGGCGCGGGCGGGAGGCGCCGCTCGACCCCGAGCTCGCCGCCGCGCTGCCCGATCCGGACCCCGGCCCGCTCGACCGCGCGGCGCAGAGCGAAGCGGCGCGCGCCCTGGCGGACTGCCTGGGCGAGCT
>DAIMFL010000184.1:0-4682 GCA_036724615.1 Alphaproteobacteria bacterium
TGAGCCGGCTGTCGCCCGGATGGCGCAGGAGTCTGCCGGGGGCGGCGGCCTTGGCCCGCCGCGCGGCGCGCGCCGCCCTGGCCGGCGCCGCTTCCCGGGACGGGCGGATCGTCCCCGAGGCGGAACTCAGCCTGGTCCTTGCGGACGACGCGCTGGTGCACCAATTGAACCGGCAGTACCGGGGCGTGGACAAGCCGACGAACGTGCTATCATTTCCGGGCGGGGCCGCGCCCGCTCCCGCCGAGGCCCATGCCGGGGCGAAGCGGGCGCCCGCGCCCGTGATGCTGGGCGACGTCGTCCTCGCCGCGGAGACCGTGGCGGAAGAGGCGGCGGCCCAGGGCAAGACGGTGGCCGATCATTTCAGCCATCTCGTCGTGCATGGGGTTCTCCACCTCGTCGGCTACGATCACATGTCGGAGGCCGAGGCGCGGGCCATGGAGTCCCTGGAAGTGGAGGTGCTCGACGGGCTCGGCATCGCCGATCCCTACCGCCGGCAGCCCCCGCCGCCCCGGAACAAGGGCGCCCTGAGGACGAAGGCAGGCCGGCAATATGCCCCGCCGCGGAGCGCAGCGCGTGGCTGACGATGAGAAGATGAGCGAACCTGGACCACGAATGCCCCGCGACGGGGCCCATGACGACTTTTCCCCCCTTCAGGGACTGAAGAACTGGCTGCGCTCGCTGCGCCGCGGCCGCAATGGCGAATCTTCGCTGCGCCATGCGATCGAGGAGCTGATCGAGGAGAGCGAGGGCGAATCCGAGGAGGCGCTGATCAGCCGGGACGAGAGCAGCCTGCTGCTCAACATCCTCAAGCTGCGCGACCTCACCGCCTACGACATCATGGTGCCGCGCGCGGACATCGTCGCCGTGCCGAACACCGTCACGCTGGACGAGCTGGTGCGCACCTTCGTCGAGGAGGGCCATTCCCGCTACCCGGTCTTCCGCGAGACGCTCGACGACGTGGTCGGCATGATCCACCTGAAGGACGTGCTGACCTGCATGGCCGGCGACCGCGCCTTCGATCTCTCCGAGCTGCTCCGGAAGGTGCTGTTCGTCGCGCCGTCGATGCGCGCCCTCGACCTCCTGCTGCAGATGCGCATGACGCGAACCCACATGGCCCTGGTGGTCGACGAGTTCGGCGGCATCGACGGGCTGGTCACCATCGAGGACGTGGTCGAGGAGATCGTCGGCGAGATCGAGGACGAGCACGACGTGGCCGAAGGGCCGAAGATGGTGGCCCGCCCCGACGGCACGCTGATCGCCGACGCCCGGACCACGATCGAGGAGTTCGAGGAGCGGGTCGGCCCGGTGCTCACCGAAGAGGAGCGCGAGCAGGACATCGACACGCTGGCCGGGCTCGTCTTCTCGCTGACCGGCCGGGTGCCGAGCCGGGGCGAGCTGGTCACCCATCCGTCCGGCATCGCCTTCGAGGTGCTCGAGGCCGATCCGCGCCGGATCCGGCGCCTGCGCGTGCGCAACCTGCCCGTGGCCGCGGCGGCCAAGGCCGGATAACGGCGGCGGTGACGACCGAACCCATCGATCGCGGTCTCGCGCCGCGCAGCGCCGGCGGCGCGCCGCGCATCGTCCTCGCGCTGAGCGACCTTGCCGCGCGGGTGCGCGCCCTGTCCGGCTGGCGCCGCCGCGGCCTCGCCCTGCTGCTCGGCGCGCTGGCGGCTCTCGCCTTGCCGCCGATCCACGCGGTGCCGCTCCTCGTGATCGCCTTCACCGGGCTCGTCTGGCTGGTCGACGGCACGCGGAGCACGGGCGAGGCGTTCCGGGTCGGCTGGTGGTTCGGGCTCGGCCATTTCGCGGCCGGCATCTACTGGATCGCCAACGCGCTCCTCACCGATCCGGTGCGCTTCGGCTGGATGATCCCGCCGGTCGTCGGCGGGCTCGCCGCGGTGCTCGCGCTGTTTCCGGGGCTCGCCGCCGCCGGCATGCGCCGCCTCGGCGGCGACGGCCCGGCGCGGGTCGTCGTCCTCGCCGGCATGTGGGTGTTCGGCGAATGGCTGCGCGGCTGGGTGCTGAGCGGCTTTCCCTGGAACCTGATCGGCTATGCCTGGGCCTTCTCGGACCCGATGAACCAGCTCGCCGCCTTGACCGGCAGCTGGGGGCTGTCGCTCCTGACGGTGCTGGCGGCGGCGATGCCGGCGGTGCTCGGCGACTGGCGGCTCGACGGGCGCGGGCGCGCCCGGCTGTGGATCGGGGCGGGCTCGATCGCGCTCGCCGCGCTGCTCCTCGCCGCGACCTGGATCGGCGGCGCCTGGCGGCTGCCGGACGGGCCGAGCGCGACCGTGCCCGACGTCAGGCTGCGCATCGTCCAGGCGGCGATCGACCCGGCGCTCAAGAACAAGGCCGACCTGCGCGAGGCCAATCTCGGCCGCCACCTGCGGCTCACCATCGACACGCCCGGCTTCACCGACGCGACGCATGTCATCTGGCCGGAGACGGCCGCCCAGTTCCTGCTGGAGCACGATCCGGAGGTGCGCCGCGCGGTGGCGACCGCCGCGCCGCCGGGCGGGCTGATCCTGACCGGCGCGCCGCGCGGCGAGATCGAGAACGGCCGGCTGGTGCAGCTCTGGAACAGCCTGGTCGCCGTCAACCCGGCCGCCGCGATCGTCGGCAGCTTCGACAAGTTTCATCTGGTCCCGCTCGGCGAGTACGTGCCGCTGCGCGAGCTGCTGCCCTTCATCAACAAGGTCACGCCCGGCAGTATGGATTTCTCCGCCGGGCCGGGCCCGGTCACGCTGCGCCTGCCCGGCCTGCCGCCGGTCGGCCCGCTGATCTGCTACGAGGTGATCTTTCCCGGCGCCGTGGTGAATGCCGAGGACCGGCCCTCCTGGCTGCTCAACCTGACGAACGACGCCTGGTTCGGGACGAGCTCGGGGCCCTATCAGCATTTCGTCAGCGCGCGGCTGCGCGCGGTGGAGGAAGGCCTGCCGCTGGTGCGCGCCGCCAATACCGGCATCTCCGGCGTGGTCGACGCCTATGGCCGGGTGACCGCACGCATGGGGCTCGGCGATGTCGGCGTGATCGACGCCGACCTGCCGGTTCCTGCAGCCGGGCTCACCCCCTATGCGCGCTACGGCGACCTGCTGCTTGCCGCGATGCTGGCCACAACGGTATTCCTTGCAATCGCCCTGCGCCGGCTGCTGTAGTACAAAACGCCCTGTACTTCGAATTTCGCGGTGCGAACGGCAGTTGACCGCATACTCGCGCGTGTCTATTTAAGGGCCTTACAGTAGTTCTGCGTCTCCAGCGAAGAGAAGGTGGGCCCGCATGCCTCGAGGTCGCAAATCGTCCGGCCGCGCCGCAGCGTCCGGACATCCCAACCCAATCGACGTGCACGTGGGAAGCCGGGTGCGGCTGCGCCGGACTCTGCTGGGCATGAGCCAGGAGAAGCTCGGCGAGGCGATCGGCCTCACGTTTCAGCAGGTGCAGAAATACGAGCGCGGGGCGAACCGCATCGGCTCCAGCCGGCTGTTCGATCTCTCGCGCGTGCTGGACGTGCCGATCTCCTATTTCTTCGAGGACATGCAGCCGGGCGTGGCCGAGCGCTCGCCGAGCCGGCTCAAGGGCCTCGCGGAGACCAAGCCGGAGCCCTTCGAGCCCGATCCGCTGGCCAAGCGCGAGACGCTGGAGCTCGTGCGCGCCTATTACCGCATCGCCGACCCCGCCGTGCGCAAGCGCCTCTTCGAGCTCACCAAGTCGCTCGCCAACGCGGGCGAAGGCGAAGACTGAAGCCGGGTCGCGGGGGACCCGGGAACCCGGCCGGAGCCGGCCGCAATCGCCCTTGACCCGCGCGGGTTCGTTGCAACATCATCCGGCGCTCTTTCCGGGGGGTCTGTGGCCCGGCGCCGAGCCGGCGCCGGCGCGTTCCTTGCCCACCCGGCCTTCCTGATCTTCCAGCCGAGCGAGGACGAGGCGTGGGCAAGCGGCGTTATCTCTTCACCAGCGAATCGGTTTCCGAAGGCCATCCGGACAAGGTCTGCGATCGCATCTCCGACGCCATCGTCGACACCTATCTGACCGAGGACCCGTATTCCCGCGTCGCCGTCGAGACGCTGTGCACCACCAACCTGGTGGTGCTGGCGGGCGAAGTGCGCGGTCCGGCCAGCGTGACGCACGGCCGGCTCGAGGACGTGGCGCGCCACGCCATCCGCGACATCGGCTACGAGCAGTCCGGCTTCCACTGGAAGAACGCCAAGGTCGAGGTCCACGTCCACTCCCAGTCGGCGGACATCGCCCAGGGCGTCGACGCGGCCGGCAACAAGGACGAGGGCGCCGGCGACCAGGGCATCATGTTCGGCTATGCCTGCCGCGAGACCGAGCAGCTGATGCCCGCCCCGCTGTTCTACGCGCACAGCATCCTGAAATCCCTCGCCGAGGCGCGCCATTCCGGTGCCGAGCCGGCGCTGGGCCCCGACGCCAAGAGCCAGGTCACGCTGGAATATGTCGACGGCAAGCCGGTGCGCGCCACCTCGGTCGTGGTCTCCACCCAGCACAGCGAGCGGGTGGACCAGGACAAGGTGCGCGAGATCGTCCGCCCGCATGTGACCAACGTGCTGCCGGACGGCTGGATGTGCCCGGAGGAGGAGTTCTACGTGAACCCCACTGGCCGCTTCGTGCTCGGCGGCCCGGACGGCGCCGCCGGCCTCACCGGCCGTAAGATCATCGTCGACACC
>DAIMFL010000185.1:0-4676 GCA_036724615.1 Alphaproteobacteria bacterium
GTCGCGGCGCGCACGGCCGCGCCGGTGCTGCATCCCGCGCCGGCGGGCGCGCAGTCGCTGCGCGTCGGCGACGCGGCGCTCGCCGTCGATCCGCTGTCCGGCAACGGCCTGTTCCAGGCGCTCTCGACCGGGCTCATGGCGGTGGCCGTCGTCAACACCATGCTGCGCCGTCCCGACGATGCGGCGCTTGCGGTCGGCTTCTATCGCGAGCGGGTAGCCGAATCCTTCTGGCGCTTCGCCCGCATCGGCCGCGACTTCTATCGGCAGGAGCGGCGCTGGCCCGGCTCCCCGTTCTGGGTGGAGCGACGCGCCTGGCCGGACGACCTGCCGGCCCATCGTCCCGCCACGGCCGGGTCGCTCCAGCTCGCGACCCGGCCCGTCGTGGTGGATGGCTTCATCGTGTCCCGCGAGGTGGTGGTGACGCCGGATCAGCCGCTCGGCATCTGGCAGCTCGACGGTATCGAGCTGGCGCCTCTCGTCCGGCGGCTGCGCGACGAGCCCAATTCCGCGGACGAGCCGGTCAAGGCCCGCATCGCGCGGCTGACCCGGGCAACGCCGCAGCAGGTCGAAACGGTCGCCGCCTGGCTCTGGCAGCGCCTCGGTGCGCCCAGGTGACGATCCTGGTGCACGCGCTGCGGCGCACCGACATCCATCTGCTCTGGCTGGCCCCGCTGCCGGTGCTGGCGCTCTGCCTCGCGGGCGGCGTCTGGGTGGAGCACGCCGTGCTGACGCTCGCCGTCGTCGCGGCGGCGGCCGGCATGCTGCTGCCGTTTTGGCGCCGGCCTCTCGCCGGGCTCGCAGCCGGGCTGCTCCTCGCCGCGGTCGCGGCGCTCGTCGTCCATCTTCTCGGCGACGACTTCCACTATCGCTATGTCTGGACCTACAGCGCCGCCGCGCTGCCCTGGCATCTGAAGCTCGCCAATCTTTGGGGCGGCGACGAGGGCACGCTGCTGTTCATGGCGGCGCTGGCCGCGCTGCTGGGCCCCTGGCTCGCCCGCGGCAATGCCTGGACCGAAGGCGGCGCGCTCGCCGTCGTCGCCGCCTTCGCCGCGGCGGCGCTGCTCTGGAGCCCCTTCGCGCCGACCGCGGCCGAAGCGCTCGCCGAGCTGCCGAGCCGCGGCATGAACGCCCATCTGCTGTCGATCTGGATGGCCTTCCATCCGCCGCAGGTGCTCGCCGCCTATGTGATCCTGATGCTCCCGGCCGGCGCCGCCCTCCAGGCAGTCGCAGGCCGGGGCGGCGGCGGACCCGGGGAATGGGGCCAGGTTGCGCCGCGCGCCATGCGGCTCGCCTGGCTCGTTCTCTCGCTCGGCCTCGCCCTCGGCATGTGGTGGGCGTATGAGGATTTCAGCTTCGGCCAGGTCTGGCATTGGGACCCGGTGCAGACGAGCATCTTCATCGTCTGGGCGCTGCTGACCGCGCAGCTCCACACCCTGCGGCGCTACCGGGCGGACGGGCTCTTCGCGCTCGTCGGGCCGCTGCTCGCGCTGCTCGGCGCGGGCTTCGCCCTGATCTCCATGGCGGTCACCCGCTCGTCCACCCTGGCCTCCTCGCATCGCTATATCGGCGACACCTCCGGTCCGCTCCTGCTCGGCTTCGGCCTGGCGCTGTTCGGCGCGACGGTCGCGGCGCTCCTCCATCGGCGCTCCCGGCACGGCGGCGTCGCCCGGCACGGGCAGCACGCCCATCCGATGCTGCTGTGGCTCAGGATCGGCATCGTCATCCTCGTGGCCGCGGCGGCCGTCGCCGGCGGCCATCTGGCCCATGCCTATGCCAGCGCCTTCCTCGAGATCCCGCGGCCGGACTACTTCAAGCCCTATCTGGAGTTCATGCGCCAGCGCGCCGGGCCGGACGAGATGGCGGCCCTGCTCGCCGCCTTCGAGCAGTGGGACGTGGACAAGGACGCGCTCAACCGCCTCCTGGCGCCGGTGGGCATCCTGCTCGGCTTCGCCGGCGGCCACGCCTTCCTGCTCTGGCTGCCGCGCGGCCGGCGCTGGGCCCTGACGCTCGGCGCGATCGGGCTGGGGGTCGCGGCCGCGCTGTGGCTGCAGCCGATCCAGCGGCTGTTCGAAGGGCCGGGCATGACCGGCTATCGCATCCTGGAGATCCTGCCGCTGCTCGATCTCCTCGCCGTCGCCGTGCTGTTCTTCCTGGCGGCGAGCCTCGCCTCGCTCGCGATGGCCGTGATCCGCCACCGCAGCCAGCGCCGCTTCGCCCGCTTCGACCTGCCGGTGACGCTGATCCATCTCGGCGCCACGCTGAGCCTGGTCGCCGGGCTCGTCGCCATGACGCTCGACACCTATGCGACCCAGGACCTCGTCTATCCCGGCGATTTCGGCAGGGAGGTGGCCTTTCCCGGCGGCTACGGCGCGATCGTCGAGCTGGGCGGCGAAGAGCGCGTCGACGACGGCGGGCGCGGCGCGACCGCAGGGGGCGCCTTCCGCTCGGTCGCGCGCATCGACTGGACCCTGCTCAAGGACGGCGCGGCGATCGACAAAGCCAGCGGCCACGCGGTCTATCGCGACGACCGCCCGCCCGGCGTGCGCAGCATGGGCTCCGTCCGGCTGATGTGCGAGATGGTCGACTACCGCTTCGCCCGCTTCATGAGCGGCGACCGGCAGATGATCCACCCGGTGATCCATCGCGGGCTGATCGAGGACGTCCAGCTCTGGTTTCCCGCCGTGCATTACCAGATGCATCTCCCGCCCGACGCCACGGCCGAGGAGCTTGCTGCAGCGCGGGAGACGAGCGTCGCGCCGCTCATGCTCAAGGTCTATCCGCTCTTGTCCTGGATCTGGATCGGGTTTCTGATGGTCCTGGCCGGCGCCGCGATCCTCACCCTTCGCGCGCTGCTCGGCCGCCATCATTCGGCGTAGCGCGACCGGCCGCGCCTCTCGCCGCAGCCAAGAACCGGCCGGCCAGGGAGGGCAATGGCGATGCTGACGCAGAGCTACGTCCATGGCGCCTGCGCGACCCCGCTGATCGGCGCGACGGTCGGGCGCCATTTCGACGAGGCGGCCCGGCGCTGGTCGACGAACGAAGCGCTGGTGGTGCGTCACCAGAACGTCCGCTGGACCTATGCCGAGCTGAAGCAGCAGGTGGACCGCCTGGCGGCGGGGTTCCTGGCACTCGGGCTGACGCGCGGCGACCGCGTCGGGATCTGGTCGCCCAACAACGCCGAATGGGTGGTGACGCAGCTCGCCACGGCGAAGGCCGGGCTCATCCTCGTCAACATCAACCCGGCCTATCGCATCGCCGAGCTCGACTACGCGCTCAACAAGGTGGCCTGCAAGGCGCTGATCACCCATCCCGCCTTCAAGACCAGCGACTACATCGCGATGCTGAACGAGCTGGCGCCGGAGCTCGCGCGTGCGGAGCCGGGCCGGCTCGAGGCCCAGCGCCTGCCGCATCTCAAGACCGTGATCCGGCTGGGCGCGGAGACGACGCCCGGCATGCTGAACTTCGGCGACATCGCCGGCCTCGCCGGCGACCGCGAGCGCGAGGAGCTGGAGCGGCTCGCCGGTCTCCTGCAGTTCGACGACGCCATCAACATCCAGTTCACCAGCGGCACCACCGGCCATCCCAAGGGCGCCACGCTCACCCATCACAACATCCTGAACAACGGCTACTTCATCGGCGAGGCGATGCGGCTCGGGCCCGAGGACCGGCTCTGCATCCCGGTGCCGCTCTATCACTGCTTCGGCATGGTGCTGGGGAACCTCGCCTGCCTCACCCACGGCTCGACCATCGTCTATCCGGGGGAGGGCTTCGATCCGCTGGCGGTGCTGGAGACGGTGCAGGCGGAGCGCTGCACGGCGCTCCACGGCGTGCCCACCATGTTCATCGCCGAGCTCGAGCACCCCGAGTTCAAGCGCTTCGACCTCTCGACCCTCAGGACCGGGATCATGGCCGGCTCGCCCTGCCCGATCGAGGTGATGAAGCGGGTGATCGCCGAGATGCACATGTCCGAGGTCACCATCGCCTACGGCATGACCGAGACCAGCCCGGTGAGCTTCCAGACCACCACGACCGACCCGGTGGAGCGCCGGGTCTCGACCGTCGGGCGCATCCATCCGCACGTGGAGGTGAAGATCGTCGATCTCGAGGGGCGCATCCTGCCGCCCGGACAGCCGGGCGAGCTCTGCACCCGGGGCTATTCGGTGATGCTCGGCTACTGGGACGACGAGGCCAGGACCGACGAGGCGATCGACGCCGCCGGCTGGATGCATACCGGCGACCTCGCCACCATCGACGCCGAGGGCTATTGCAACATCGTCGGCCGCATCAAGGACATGGTGATCCGCGGCGGCGAGAACGTCTATCCGCGCGAGATCGAGGAGTTCCTCTACCGTCACCCGAAGATCCAGGACGTCCAGGTGATCGGGGTGCCGGACAAGCGGTACGGCGAGGAGCTGTGCGCCTGGGTGAAGCTGAAGACGGGCCAGAAGGCGACGGAGGAGGAGATCCGCGAATTCTGCCGCGGCCAGATCGCCCACTACAAGGTGCCGCGCTACGTGAAGTTCGTCGACGGCTTCCCGATGACCGTAACCGGCAAGGTGCAGAAGTTCGTGATGCGCGAAGAGACCATGCGCGAGCTCGGGTTGAGCTTCGACAAGACCGCGTGACGGCCCGGGCGCGGCCGCCGCAACTGCTACAGACGGCCGCACGGCGATGTA
>DAIMFL010000186.1:0-519 GCA_036724615.1 Alphaproteobacteria bacterium
GCGTGTCGCTGGCCAGCTATTTCGGCTGGCGGCTCGGCCACAAGATCATCGGCAGCGCCGAGGGAAAGACGGCGCTCGACGGGCTCGATTTCCAGACGCGCCCCTTCTACACCGGCGATCCGTGGTTTCTCGCCGCCTCGATCGCGTATTACAAATGGCGCGACAAGAGGAACGTATGACGGTCGCTCCGTGACCTACGACCTCGCCATCGTCGGCGCCGGCGCCGCGGGGCTCGCCGCGACGAGGGAGGCACGTGCGCACGGCCTCGACGTGGTGACGCTCGAGGCCTCGCATCGCATCGGCGGACGCGGCTATACCGAGGAGCTCGCCCCCGGCATCGCCTTCGACCTCGGCTGCCACTGGATGCATTCGGCGAGCCTCAATCCCTGGGTCGCCTTCGCCGATCGCTTCGGCTTCACCTATCGCAAGGGCACGTTCGGCCAGGACCTGTTCGTCGACGGCTGCTGGCATCGCGGCGGATCGGCCCCGCAGCAGGCGATGCGGGCCTGCTGGGAGCGG
>DAIMFL010000186.1:529-4674 GCA_036724615.1 Alphaproteobacteria bacterium
CATAGCGGCGGCCGCCAAGGCGGGCGGCGCGCGGTCCATCGCGGACGTCACCGAGCGGGAAAGCCGCTGGGCGGCGATATACGACTACTGGGTGTCGGTCGCCACCGCCGCCGACCCGGACCAGGTGGCGGTCGAGGACGTGGCCGCGTACAACGACACCGACGAGAACTGGCCGCTCAAGGAAGGCTTCGGCACGCTGATCGCGCGGTACGGGGCCGACCTGCCGGTGACACTGAACTGCGCGGTGGAACGCATTAACTGGAGCGGCGCGGAGATCGCGCTCGAGACCGCGAAGGGCACGGTGACGGCGCGCCGCGCGCTCGTTACCGTCTCCACCGGGATCCTCGGCGCCGGCGACATCCGCTTCGATCCCGCCCTGCCCGACTGGAAGCAGGCGGCCATCGCCGGCCTGCCGCTCGGCACCCACAACCGGATCGGCTTCCTGTTCGACCGCGACGTGTTCGGCGCCGCCTGCCCGATCGGCGGCGGCGTGATGCTCGAGGACGGGCTCGTCTCCGGCGTCAACCTGCGGCCCTTCGGCGATCCCTGGGCGGTCGTCTATACCGGCGGCCGTCATGCGGTCTGGCTGGAGCGCGCCGGGCAGGCGGCGGCGGCCGATTTCGGCAAGCAGATCCTGGGCGCGGTGCTGGGCAGCGACGCGGTGAAGCACGCGACGCGCTGCATCGTCACCGCCTGGAACGGCGATCCCTGGGTGAAGGGCTCCTATTCCGCCGCCCTTCCCGGCCAGGCCCACCAGCGCGCAGAGCTCGCCAAACCCGTCGACGACCGGCTGTTCTTCGCCGGCGAGGCGACCTCGACCGAGTTCCAGGCGACCGCCCACGGCGCCTACCTCACCGGCCTCGCCGCCGCGCAGGCGATCGCACGAAGCCTGGGTCGGGCAGCGCCAGCCGCAGCGAGATAAGGTCCGGTCGCGGTAAAGCGACCCTGAACCACAAAGGCACGAAGGCACAAAGATCCAGCAAGAGGAGTGATCGCGCGGGCTCCGCTCGCTCAGGCTATCGCTTCTTCGTGTCTTTGTGCCTTCGTGGTTCACCTTGCCTTTGGTCCCTCCGGGACTTCAGCGCCGATCTCTGAAGAACGCCTTCAGGAGCTCCCCCGCCGCGCTTTCCTGGATTCCGCCATACACGTCGGGCCGATGATGGCAGGTCGGGTGGTCGAAGACCCTCGCGCCATGGTCGACGCCGCCGGATTTCGGGTCGTAGGCGCCGAAATAGAGCCGCCGGATCCGCGCGAGCGAGCTCGCCGCGGCGCACATCGGACAGGGCTCCAGCGTAACGTAGAGATCGCAGCCCTCGAGCCATTTCTGCCCGCGGGCCTGCGCCGCCGCCCGCAGGGCGAGGAGCTCGGCATGGGCGGTCGGGTCGCGGAGCTACTACACCCGGTTTCCGGCTCGGGCGATAACCGCCCCGGTTGCGCCGTCGACCACGACCGCCCCGACCGGCACCTCGCCGCGGCCCGACGCGGCCTCGGCCACGGCCAGAGCGAGCGCCATGGGATAATACACGATAGGCGGGAGTCACGTTTACAAGGGCGGCAGATGAGCCGGTGGGCGTGCCACCGGCAACCGCCGGCCGAAGCCCCGCGGGGGTTCATGGTTTCCATACCGGTCGCCGCGCAGACTGGCCGGGTTGGCGCCGTCCCCACCGGCTGATGTAGGATCGCGCCCGATTCACCGTGAACCGTACGAGTCCATGCCCGAAACGCCGACCCTTCTCCTTCCCGACCGCATCGTGCTCCTCGACGGCGGCATGGGCCGCGAGCTGCGCGCGCGCGGCGTGCCCATCCTCGACACCATCTGGTCGGCGAACGCGCTGCTCGTCGCGCCCGGCGTGGTGCGCGACATCCATCGCGACTACATCGAGGCGGGCGCCGACATCATCACCCTCAACACCTATGGGGTGATCCGCAGCGATCTCGCCAAGGAGGGGGTCGAGGACCGCTTCGCGGCGCTCAACCGCCTGGCCGGCCGGCTGGCGCAGGAGGCCCGGGACGCGAGCGGGCGCGACGTCCTCCTCGCCGGCTCCCTGCCGCCGCTGCGCGGCAGCTACCGGCCGGACCTGGTCGGGTCCTTCGCCGAGATCGAGCCGCTCTATCGCGAGCAGGCGGAGCTCCTGGCGCCCTATGTCGACCTCTTCATCTGCGAGACCATGTCGAGCGCGGCGGAAAGCTTCGCGGCGGCGACGGCGGCCTGCGCGACGGGGAAGCCGGTCTGGGTGTCCTGGACGCTGCACGAGGACAATTCCGGGCGGCTGCGCAGCGGCGAGACCGTGGCCGAGGCGGCCGCGGCCGTGGCCGGGCTGCCGGTCTCCGGCTGCCTGTGCAATTGCTGCGCGCCGGAGAGCATCGCAGCCGCCCTGCCGGCGCTCGGCGCGCTGCCGCAGAAGGTCGTCGGCGGCTATGCTAACGCCTTCCGGCCCGTGCCGCAGGACTGGGAGCTCGGCGGCGACAAGGAAGGCGACGGGCTGTTGCCGCTGCGCGACGATCTCGACCCCGCCCGCTACGCCGGCCATGCGGAGCGCTGGGCCGCCCTCGGCGCGCGCGTGCTGGGCGGCTGCTGCGGCACCGGCCCGGCCCATATCGCCCGCCTCAGACAGATGATCGAGACCCGCTCATGAAGAGACCCGTCATCGGCCTCACCCTCGATTCCGAGGAGCCCGGCGGCTATTCCAAGCTGCCCTGGTATGCGCTGCGCCAGAACTACTGCTCGGCGGTGATCAGGGCCGGCGGGCTGCCGCTCCTGCTGCCGCACGAGCCGGAGCAGGCCGACGCCTATCTCGGAGAGATCGACGGGCTGATCGTTACCGGCGGCAATTTCGACGTCGACCCCGCCCTGTTCGGCGATACCAGCCGGCATCCCACGGTCAGGACCAAGGACCGTCGGACCGCCTTCGAGGTGAACGTGACCAAAGGCGCGCTCGCGCGCGACATGCCCGTGCTCGGCATCTGCGGCGGGCAGCAGCTTCTGAACGTCGTCCTCGGCGGCACGCTGATCCAGCACATCCCCGACGAGATCGAAGCCGCGCTCGCCCACGAGCAGCCGAACCCGCGCACCGAGGCGGGCCACACCGTGACGGTGACGCCCGGCACGCTGCTGCACCGCATCTGCGGCGCAGAGAGCCTGGCGGTCAACAGCGCGCATCACCAGGCGGCGAAGGCGGTGGGCAAGGACGTGATCGTCGACGCGGTGGCGGAGGACGGGGTGATCGAGGGGATCGAGCATCCCGGCTATCGCTTCTGCCTCGGCGTGCAGTGGCATCCGGAATATTCGATCAGCGCCGGCGACGACAGGATCTTCGACGCATTCGTCGAGGCCTGTCGATAGGCAGGAAAGATTCACCACAAAGGCACGAAGAGGAAGAAGAATCACCGAGACACTGAAGACGCTAGAGGGATCTGTCATGCGCGGGTTAGACCCGGCGATGACATACCGTCTTACGTCTTTGTGCCTTCGTGTCTTTGTGGTTCATCCTCCTTCCATTGCGCCTCTTTAGTTCTCCTCCGACATGGCCGAGAAGACACCCGCCCCGCCAGACAAGCCCGAGCGCATCGCCAAGGTGCTGGCCCGGGCGGGGCTGTGCTCCAGGCGCGACGCGGAGCGCTGGATCGCGGCCGGGCGGGTGGCGGTCAACGGGCGCGTGCTGGAGAGTCCGGCCGTCACCGTGGGCCCGCGCGACCGCGTCAGCGTCGACGGCAAGCCCCTGCCGCAGAGGCAGGCGACGCGGCTCTGGCGGTACCACAAGCCGCGCGGGCTCCTGACCACCGCGCGCGATCCCGAAGGGCGTCCGACCGTGTTCGAGCGCCTGCCGCCGGAGCTGCCGAGGGTCGTCGCCGTCGGGCGGCTCGACCTCAACTCGGAGGGCCTGCTGCTCCTCACCAATGACGGCGAGCTCGCCCGCCGGCTCGAACTGCCGGCGACCGGCTGGACGCGGCGATACCGCGTCCGGGTGTACGGCCGGGTCGACGAGGCCCGGCTCGCCGAGCTGGCGAAAGGCGTGACGGTCGACGGGGTCAAATACGGTGCGATCCGCGCCACGCTCGACCGCCAGCAGGGCGACAACGCCTGGCTCAACATGAGCCTGGCCGAGGGCAAGAAACGCGAGGTGCTGCGCCTCTGTGAGCATCTC
>DAIMFL010000187.1:0-4490 GCA_036724615.1 Alphaproteobacteria bacterium
GCTCGGCCGCCTCGGCCTCGGCGATCTTGCGCAGCTCCTCGTCGCGGCGCGCCTCCTCGAGCGCCCGCATGCGCGCGGCCCGCTCCGCGGCGGAAAGCGTGCGGCCGCCGAACTTCTCCTCGGCCTCGGCCGCGGCGGCCTCCTCGGCGGTGCGCTCCGGCGCCTCGGTCACCTCGGTCATGCGGCCGCCGGCGCCGGGCGCGAAGGTGCGCATGCGCTTGACCTCGACCTGCACGGTCTTGGTGCGGCCGTGCGGGAAGCTCTGCCGCACCGAGCCGGCATCAACCGTCTTCTTGAGCTCCAGCCGGCCCGGCCGGTTGAGCGTCAGCGACTTTTTCGTTTCCTGCTCGGTGTTGTCCGTCATTTCTCGTTCCGATCGTTCTTCTGTCGGCCGCTCACGTCCGATCACCACCCATCGGCCGAGAGCCCGCCGGCGCCCCACCCTGTTCCGACGCGGCGTCGCGGCCGCCTCTCATCCATGTCAGGCGCCGCGCGTCGTCCGCGAGCCGCGCCGCCAGCCGTCCGGGCGCCAGGGCGACATGGACCACCGTGTCGCGCCCGAGCGCCTGGGCGAGCTCCGCCCCGGTCAGCGCCTCGATCACCGGCACGCCGCGCCCGAGCCCCTGGAGCTTGCGCTTGCCGTCCTCCGAGGCGTCGGCGGCCTGCACCAGCAGGCCCGCCTTGCCGTCCTGCAGCCAGGCGCGGACCTTCTCGAAGCCCGCGGCCGCCTGCCCGGCGCGGCGCGCCAGCCCGAGCAGGTCGAGGCAGCGCCGGACGAGGCCGGCCTCGATCCGCTCGGCGAGATCGGCCGGCGCCTTGACCGGCTGCTTCGCGGCCTTGGAGAAGTGGCCGCGCTTCAGCGCCTCGGCGATGACCTCCCGGCTCGGGGTGATCCACAGCCCGCGGCCGGGGAGCTTCCCCTCGATGTCGGGGACCACCGACGCGTCGGGCGCGATCACGAGGCGCAGCAGCTCGCGACGCGGCCGAACGGCGCGGGTGACGATGCAGCGCCGCATCGGCGCCTGCTCGGGGCTCTCGCCGCCGATCGCCTGCTCCCGCGCGTCCTGCATTGCCAGCGCCGCACCCATTCCGGCCGGTCCCCTCCGCTCAGCCTTCCGCCGCCGCGCCTTGGCCGGCAGCCGTTGCCTCGTCGCCGAACCAGTGGGCGCGCGCCGCCATGATGATGGCGTTGGCGCTGTCCTGGCTCAGCCCGTAGGTGCGCAGGATGCCGTCCTGCCCGTCGGTCAGCTCGTCGGCGGCGAGGTCGGCGAGATCGTCGAGCGTCTTGACGCCCGCCTCGCCCAGCGTCACCAGCATGGCCGGCGTCAGCCCGTCGAGCGCCGCCAGCTCGTCGGCCACGCCGAGCTCGCGCCGCTGCGCGGTCAGCCGCTCCTCCTGCTCCTGCAGGAAGCTGCGGGCACGGTTCCTGAGCTCGTTCGCCACGTCCTCGTCGAAGCCCTCGATGCTGGCCAGCTCGTCGATCGGCACGAAGGCCACCTCCTCGACGCTGGTGAAGCCTTCGGTGACCAGCAGATGCGCGATCACGTCGTCCACGTCGAGCGCGTCGATGAAGGCCTGCGAGCGGGTGCGGAACTCTTCCGACCGGCGCTCCGATTCCTCGGCCTCGGTCAGGATGTCGATGTTCCAGCCGGTCAGCATGGAGGCGAGCCGCACGTTCTGGCCGCGCCGGCCGATGGCGAGGCTGAGCTGGTCGTCCGGCACCACCACCTCGATGCGATGCGCGTCCTCGTCGAGCACGACCTTGGCCACCTCGGCGGGCGCCAGCGCGTTGACGACGAAGGTCGCGGGATCGGCGGACCAGGGGATGATGTCGATCTTCTCGCCCTGCAGCTCGCCGACCACCGCCTGGACGCGGCTGCCGCGCATGCCGACGCAGGCGCCGACCGGATCGATCGAGCTGTCGTTGGAGACGACCGCGATCTTGGCGCGGCTGCCGGGGTCGCGCGCGACGGACTTGATCTCGATGATGCCGTCGTAGATCTCCGGCACTTCCTGGCCGAACAGCTTGGCCATGAAATCGTTAGCGGTGCGCGACAGGAAGATCTGCGGGCCGCGCGGCTCCTCGCGCACGTCGACGATCAGCGCGCGCACCCGGTCGCCGTTGCGGAAGGTCTCGCGCGGCAGGCATTCGTCGCGGCGCAGCAGCGCTTCGGCCCGGCCGAGATCGACCGTCACGTTGCCGAACTCGACCCGCTTCACCAGGCCGTTCACGATCTCGCCCTTGCGGTCCTTGTACTCCTCGTGCTGGCGCTTGCGCTCCGCCTCGCGCACCTTCTGCACGATCACCTGCTTCGCCGTCTGCGCGGCGATGCGGCCGAAATCGATCGGCGGCAGGTCGTCGACCAGGAAGTCGCCGACGGCGGCGTCGGGCTTGCGATGGCGCGCCTCGGCGACGGTGAGCTGCGTCACCTCGTTCTCCACCGGATCCGCCACCTCGCGATAGCGCTGCAGCTTGATCTCGCCGGTCTTGCGGTCGATATGGGCGCGGATGTCGTGCTCGTGGCCGTACTTGGAGCGGCCCGCCTTCTGGATCGCCTGCTCCATGGCCTGCAGGACCTCGTCGCGATCGATGCTCTTCTCGCGGGCGACCGCATCGGCCACCTGCAGAAGCTCGAGACGCGGCACCACAAAATTCGTTTCCATCGAAACCTCGAACTACTGACGGTTCTGTCGTTTGGCGGCGTCGGCGATCAGCGTGTCCGACAGCACCAGCCTGGCGCTGCGGATCGCCGCGACCGGCAGCAGCCGATCGCCGTCCTCGGTCGTCATCCGGAGCTGATCGCCCTCCAGCCCGGCCAGACGGCCGCGGAAACGCTTGCGCCCGTCCACCGGCTCGTTGAGCTCCAGCTTGGCCTCGTGCCCGGCGAACCGCACGAAGTCGTCGAGCCGGGTGAGGGGGCGGTCCAGTCCCGGCGAGCTCACCTCGAGCACATAGGCGCCGGCGATCGGATCTTCCACGTCGAGCAGGGCGGAGACGGCGCGGCTGATCTCGGCGCAGTCCTCGACGGTCATGTCGGCACCGTCGCGACGCTCCGCCATGATCTGCAGCACCGGGCGACCGCCGCCGCTCAGGCGCACGCGCACCACATCATAGCCCATCGCTTCGAGCGAGGGCGCGATCATGCGCGCGATTTCCGCCATCTTTCCGGTCTCGGCGACGAGCATGCGGCCGTTCTTCGACTCCAGGTTCCTGCGACACCCCCATGCCCCGATGCGCGCGACGCGACCCGGCGAACGGCCGGGCGGGCGCCCTCTGCTACGGGTAACAAAAAAGGCGGGCCGTTGGGCCCACCCTTGTTCTATTCCTGCCATACGGCAGGACTATGGGATTGGCGCAAATATAGACTTTTCGCCGATCGCTTCAAGGAGATTCCGGCGCCGCGGCGGAGCGGCGCAGGAAGCGCAGATAGACCGGACGGCGCCCCGCGGCGATCGCCTTGGCCTCGTAGCGCGTCGGCGCCCAGTCCGCCGGCGGATCGCGCCAGTCCTGCGCCCGGGCGGCGCACCAGCGGAAATCCGGCGAACGCCGCAGGTGCATCAGCGTCCAGGCGGCATAGCCCGGATCGTCGCTCGCCACCCGGAGCTCGCCGCCCGGCTTCAGCACCCGGGCGAGCCGCGCCAGGTTCTCCGGCCCGATGAAACGCCGGTCGGCATGCCGCCGCTTCGGCCAGGGATCGGGAAACAGCAGGAAGACCCGGTCGAGGCAGCCATCCGGCAGGGCGTCGAGGAGCAGCCGCGCGTCCTCCGGCCAGAGCCGGACATTGCCGATGCCGTCGCGCGCGGCGCGCGACAGGAAGGCCGCCACGCCGTTGACGAAGACCTCCGAGCCGATGATGCCGATCTCGGGATGGCGCAGCGCCTGGGCCGCGAGATGCTCGCCACCGCCGAAGCCGATCTCGAGCCAGAGCGCGGCGGGAGGCTTGCCGAACAGCGCGGCCGGGTCGAGGAATACGCCAAGGAATTCAATCAGAGCTACGAGGCGGGCAAGCGCCCCAGGCACGTGCCGGAGGACGTCGCCCTGCCCTGCGCCACCCAGAACGAGCTGGAAATCGACGATGCCCGCGCGCTGATTGCCAATGGCGTGCGCTGCGTGGCCGAGGGTGCGAACATGCCCACCACCATGGAGGCGGCGCAGGCTTTTATCGAAGCCAATGTACTGTATGCCCCGGGCAAGGCGAGCAACGCGGGCGGTGTGGCCGTATCCGGCCTGGAAATGAGCCAGAACGCCCTACGCCTGTCCTGGCCGCGCGAGGAGGTCGACTCCAAACTGCATGCCATCATGCGCGACATCCACGAGAATTGCGTGGCGCACGGCGGCGAGGGCAAAACGGTCAACTACCTGAACGGCGCGAACATCGCCGGCTTCGTGAAGGTCGCTGCCGCGATGCTCGCCCAGGGCGTCTACTGAGCCGGACCACTCAGCCAGCCGGCCCCGTCGGGGCCGGTTTTGCATTGGGCTCTGGATTCGG
>DAIMFL010000188.1:0-4446 GCA_036724615.1 Alphaproteobacteria bacterium
GCGCATCGTGACGGTCACCGCCGGCGCGGCCAGCGCCAACTGGACGGTCGCCAACGCGCCGCAGGATACGACGGTCGCCGAGTTCAGCTTCGGTCCCGAGGTCGGCGCATCGCCCAACTCGACCGCGACCAGCAACGGCGGAACGCCGGTCGTTCTCGAAGGCTTCACCGGCACGCTCGATCTCACGCTCACCACGACGACGGTGCCCGCCGGAGAAGGCGGGGCAACCATCACGACGGGCGGCTCCACCACCGAGCACATCTTTGGCGCCTCCGGCGAGATGACTATCCCGGTCACCAGCGGCGCCGAGATCACGCTGTGGCTGACCGCGCCGGCCACCATCGCCGATACCCGCCAGATCCAGGCCTCGATCGGCGATCCGGCGACGGTCGCCAGCTGGGTGGTCGCCGCGGCCGAGAACAAGCTCGTCCTCTCCACGCCCACGAACGGCACGTCCTGGTCGGTGCCTGCCGGCGTTTCCAGCATCCAGGTCAAGGCCTGGGGCGGCGGGGGCGGCGGCGCCAGCTCCTATGTCGGCGGTGGCGCCGGCGCGGTCACCGCCACCCTCAACGTCACGCCAGGCGAAACGCTCACGATCTACGTCGCCAGCAGCGGCGCCGGCACCAATGGGCAAGGGAGCATCTATCCGCCGCGCAGCACCGGATATCGCAGCGGCGGGTCCGGTAACGCCGGCTTCGGCTATGCGGCGGCAGGCGGAGGCGCCTCGGCCATCCTGAGCGGCTCCGACGTCCTGATCGTCGCTGCTGGCGGCGGCGGGTCGGGCTGGGGTGCCAATGGCGCAGCGGCCGGCGGCGCCTCCGGCGGGACCGGCGGTAGCTTCGGCTACGGACTGGGCGGCGCCGTCGGCACCCAGACCGCTCACGGCATCGGTGTAACCGGCGACAATGCCGGCGGCGACGGCAGCGAAGCAGGAGGCGGCAACGGAGCCGTCTATGGCGGCGGCGGCGGTGGCGGCTGGTTCTCCGGCGGTGGCGGCGGCAACTACGGCGGGTTTGGCGGCGGCGGTGGCGGCGGCGGATCGAGCTATCTCAATTCCGGCCGCGGCACCGGCACGGTCTTCGGCGGCTCCGGGACAACGCCCGGACTGGCCGGCGATGCGGACCGGCAGACCACGGACGCCGGCGTCGGCGGGACGAACTGGGAAGGCGGCAACGGCATGGTCGTGATCTCCTGGTAGGCATCGCGGTCCCGGACTCCGACCGGGCTCCACCAGGATCGAGATCCAGGGGTCGCTCAGAGCGGAGCCCCTGGAGCTCAATCCGACTTCGTTCGCGATCGACAGCAAGCCCCACCCGGTTGCAGAATCCCTGGCTCCAGAATCCTGGCGCCTGTTCGCGCGTTTCCCGGCCGCACAGACCATCGATTCACCGTACATCGATCGAAGGATGCGGCCGAAAGGCGGAACGGCACAATATCCTAGACAGAAGTTCATTCCCCGCGAGATCCCACGCATGAACCAGACTCCAGACGCGCCGTCCGAGGCACAGGCGGCGGAAGAGCTCACGCGCCTGGCCGCCGAGATCGCCCGCCACGACCGGCTCTACCACCAGGCGGACGCGCCGGAGATCTCCGACGGCGACTACGATGCCCTGGTCCGGCGCAATCGTGAGCTGGAAGCGGCCTTCCCGCATCTCGTGCGACCCGACTCGCCCAGCAGACGTGTCGGCCACAAAGGGGTCCCCAGGCTTCGCCGAGGTCGTTCACGGCGTTCCCATGCTCTCCCTCGACAACGCCTTCTCCGACGCGGAAGCGACCGAGTTCTTCCGCCGCGCCCGCCGTTTCCTGGGTCTGCCGGCCGATGCCGGCCTCACCCTCTCGGCCGAGCCCAAGATCGACGGCCTGTCATGCTCCCTCACCTACGAGAACGGACGGCTCACGCGCGCGGCCACGCGGGGCGACGGCACGGTGGGCGACGACGTGACCGCCAATGTCCGGACCATCGCCCAGATCCCGGCCATGCTCGGACGATCCGGCGGCACGTCGTCGGAAGCGCCCGGCCGGGTGGAGATCCGCGGCGAGGTCTATATGAGCCGGAGCGCCTTCCAGGCGCTGAACCGGGAACGGGCGGCGGCAGGCCTCTCCCTCTTCGCCAATCCCAGGAACGCCGCGGCCGGCGCGCTCAGGCAGCAGGATCCGGCCGAGACCGCGCGGCGCCCCCTGGCCTTCTTCGCCTATGCCGTCGGCCTCTGGGAAGGCGGGCCGGCGCCGGCCACCCATGCCGGCCTGCTGAAACGCCTCGAAGGCTGGGGATTCCCGGTCAACCCGCTCTCGATCCGGCTCGCCGCGGCAGAGTTCGCAGCGGAGTTCGCGGCGGAGTCTGAAGGCCAGGCCGCGCCTGAAGCCCACGCGTCCGACACGGATCTCGCCGCCTGGTTCGAGGCGCTGGGCCGCAGGCGCGCCGAGCTCGACTACGATATCGACGGCGCCGTCTTCAAGATCGACGACCGGATCTACCAGGAGCGCCTGGGCTTCGCCGGCCGGGCGCCGCGCTGGGCCGTCGCCCGGAAATTCCCGGCCGAGCGGACCACCACGCGGATCCGCGACATCACCATCCAGGTCGGCCGCACCGGCGTGCTCACACCCGTGGCCGAGCTCGAGCCGGTGACGGTGGGCGGCGTCGTCGTCGCCCGCGCCACGCTGCACAACCAGGACGAGATCGCGCGCAAGGACATCCGGATCGGCGACCTGGTCGAGATTCAGCGCGCCGGCGACGTGATCCCCCAAGTCCTGGGCGTCGTGACCGACGCGCGTACCGACGACGCTCTTCCTTTCCGGTTCCCGTCCTCCTGCCCTGCCTGCGGCAGCGTCGCCGTCCGCGCCGAGGACGGCGCCGCAACCCGCTGCACCGGCGGGATCGCCTGCAGCGCGCAAGGGATCGAGCGCATCCGCTACTTCGTGGCGCGCGAGGGCCTCGACATCGAAGGTTTCGGCGAAAAGACCGTCGAGGAGCTCTGGGGTCTCGGCATCCTGCGCTCGCCGCTCGACGTCTACCGCCGTGTGCCGGCGGAGCGTCGGCGCCTCGAGGCGCTCGACGGCTGGGGCAAGGAGTCCGTCGGCAACCTGGTCGGCGCCATCGAGCGCCGTCGCACGGCACCCCTCGACCGCTTCATCGCCGCGCTCGGCATCCGCCAGGTCGGCCGCTCGACGGCGCGGCTCATCGCTCGCAAATGGCCGAGCGCCGCCCTCTGGCGCACGGCAATGGAGAAGCTCGCGGCTGGCGACGCCGAAACCCGCGACGAGCTCCTGGCGCTCGACGGCATCGGCCCCTCGGTCGCGACCGATATCGCGGCCTTCTTTCGAGACCCGCACGAGACCCGCATCGTCGACGGGCTGCTCGAGGAGATCCGTGTCGAGGATCTGGTGATCGCGCAGCACGGCGCCTTCGCCGGCAAGACCGTGGTCTTCACCGGCAGCCTGTCCCGCATGACCCGCGACGAGGCCAAGGCCCGGGCCGAGGCGCTTGGCGCCAAGGTGGCGGGATCGGTCTCGCGCAAGACGGATTTCGTGATTTGCGGCGCCGATGCCGGCTCCAAGGCGAAGAAGGCGGAAGCGCTCGGCGTCAGCATCCTGAGCGAGGACGAGTGGATCGCGATGGCAGCGAGCTGAGCCGGAAGCCACCCAGCGCCGGCTGACATCGGCCTCTGTCGTCGCAGGCTGCCATCGACGAGGCACGTGAGACCCGCGGACATTCGCATCCACGCTCCGGCTCACCGCTCCCCGGATCGACCGGTCGGCGCCCCTCAGCCTGCCCTGCGAGACGCCATCGATCGCTCCAGTCGTGTCGGCCGGCGACGATCGGGATCCGACGGCCCAGAATCCGATATCCGAGATCCGGTGGCATCCTGACGGGAGATTCGAGCGAACCCGCCAGGGCGAATGGCGGGCGACCTGAATCTCGTGCCTCGCGGCCGAGGGTGCGGCATCGTCGGCCCGGCATCGGTCACGGCCCGCCAGGGCTTACGTTCCCGACCGAGGTTCGAACCCGCCAGGGCCCCGATCCAGCCAGAACCAGACGGGCCGATACGACCCAACATTCCACTCTCATGCCGCCAATCCAGGCGCTGAACGGCCCTCCGTGGGTGGCGAGATGGCCCGGTTTCCACCAACTGGGCCAGGGCGCATGTGTTTTTGCATTCGAACCGATGAGACCTCCGTGATGAAGCGCCTCTTCCGCCGAAATCTCCAGAGCACGAGCCAGTTTCTCGAGCGGATGAAGCGACATCGCGCCGCCGGCGCCACCGAGTACGCGATGCTGGTCGGCCTCATCGCCGTCGCCGGCATCGGCGCGATCACCCTCACCGGCGAGCGGGTCCAGGAGCTTTTCGGCGCGGTCGAGAATCAAGTCGGCATTCCGATCTCCGGCGCGCCCGGCGGCGATCCGGCCGGCGAGACCCCCGAAGACCCCGCCCCCGGCGGCCCCGGCGG
>DAIMFL010000189.1:0-4325 GCA_036724615.1 Alphaproteobacteria bacterium
GCCAATCTTCACGAGCGAGAGTGGCGCGCCGCCCCGATTCTTGTCAATCCGCCGTGCCGGCCCGGTCGGGAGAGGCGGCTATGCCCTTACGCAAACTTAAGAAATCCCGGCTCTACTGGTATCGCCCTCGCGATCCGCCCTGCTGCCCGGAGGAGCTCAGGCTGTGAACGTCACGCTGCCCAGGATGCCGCGCGCCCTGTTCAGCCGGCGGGACTTCGTCCGCCCGGCGAACGGCGACGGCATGTCCGCCCGCCCGGCGCGCCCCCTGCGCGTGCTGTCGATCGACGGCGGCGGCATACGCGGCATCCTGCCCGCCATGGTGCTCGCCGACATCGAGCGGCGCACCGGCCGGCCGATCTGGCAGCTCTTCGATGTCGTCGTCGGCACCTCGACCGGCGCCCTGCTCGGGCTAGCCCTCTGCGTGCCGGGGCCGGACGGCGGCGCGCTCCATACGGCGCGCGACCTGGTGCGGCTCTACGAGATCGGCGGACGGCGCGTGTTCTCGCGGTCGGCCTGGCGCAAGATCCGCGCGGTCGGCAATCTGGTCGACGGGAAGTACCCGTCCTCCGGCCTCGAAAACGTGCTGGAGGAATGCTTCGGCGCGGCGCGGCTCAAGGACGCGCTGACCGAGGTGGTGGCGACCGCCTACGAGATCGAGCGCCGCCTGCCGTTCCTGTTCAAGAGCAGCAACGCCCGATCGAAGCCGCATTACGATTTTCCGATGGTTCAGGTGGTGCGCGCGGCCACTGCGGCGCCCACCTATTTCGAGCCGGCGCGGATCGAGATCGACGGGCTCAGCGACTATTACGCGCTGATCGACGGCGCGGTGTTCGCCCACAATCCGGGCATGTGCGCCTATGTCCACGCGCTCGAGCGCTTCCCCGAGGCCGAGGACATCCTGATGGTCTCGCTCGGCACCGGCGAGCTGACGCGGCGCCTCGCCTATGACGACGTGAAGGACTGGGGCGCGGCGCGCTGGGCGCAGCCGGTGGTCAACGTGATGTGCGACGGGCTGGCGTCCAGCGTCGACTACCAGCTGCGCCGGCTTCTGCCCGCCGGCCCGCACGGACGGACGCGCTACTACCGCTTCCAGGCGCGCCTCGACGTCGGCAACGACGACATGGACGACGCCAGCACGGAGAACATCCGCATCCTGAAGCTCCTCGCCGAGGACATGCTGCAGGCCAACCGCGCGCAACTCCGGACGCTGTGCGAGCAGCTGGTGGCGTGTGCGGAAAGCGACGCCGTTCAGGCATGACGGTCGATTGAGCTTCCGCCGGAACGCCGGCGCGGCTTCACCCCCACCCCGACCCTCCCCCATCGAGGGGGAGGGGGGTTCGTTCGGCGGCTCGGTCGAGTCCCCTCCCCCCTTGTGGGGGAGGGCGAGGGTGGGGGTGCCGTTGCGCTGGCGCCGGAGCCTGATACGCTCGCCTCCGTTTCGCAGTCTCGCCCGAAAGTCCGCTGTCCATGTCCTCCATCCTCCTCGCCCGTGAGGGCGACGTCGCCCACCGTCGCGCCAGGAGCGCAGATCTAACTAGCGGCGCCGTGTGCTGACCGGGGCGTAGAAAGCTATAGCGACCAATCCAATCAGGGTCGAGATGCTCGCGAGGAATATCCAGGAGGTCATCTCTCCAACAAGCCCAGCTATGGCGATGGGTATCAATAGGGGCGGTCCGACGCCCCAAAGGAAACTGTTCGCAACGGCAGATGTCTTCGCCGGCTTTGCGCAGTGGGTGCAGCGGGGAAACGCAGAAAGGGGCTTGAATAGCCGCCGTATCCCACACGCCCCGCAATGCGGACAGCGTTCTCGTAACAGGCTGCAACGCATGCTGCGATTTTTCTTCAACTCGGATGCGCTCGAAGAGATCGGAAAATTGCGCTTCAGGTAGGACCGGACATTCCTTCTGTTAAGACACGAGGAATCTCTCCGGGAACGCGATTTGAGGGCCGGGTAATCCTCTATGAGGAACAGGCATCTATCGATGATGATGTCTCCATAGAACGTCAGATAGTCCTTCTCGTCGGAGTTCAGCCGCGTCGACTTTGCGATCTGCCGCAGTGCAATCCGCGTTGCATCGAGCGCAAGGTCGTAATTCTCGAGCCGGAGGGCGACATACCCGACGAGTAGATTGACGTCGTTGACCATCCGCTCTGAAGGGAAGGAACATCCGAAGAGGCGGTATATCGATTGAAGTAGGTCATACGCTTTGGCGGGGTCCTTGCGGGCGCAGGCATCAAGTGCCCGAGTCCAGGCTATGGCGGCCGTTACGCGGCGGAGTATGCGGCGCATCGCGTCTCCATCGAGAGATTGCCCGAGGGCCGTGCGGAGTAGTTGATTGAAGCGATAGCTCTGATACTTTCGCGGCACGACTCTGCATAGTCGAAAGTCCGCTGTCCATGTCCTCCTCCGTCCTTCTCGCCCGCGAGGGCGACGTCGCCACCGTCACGCTCAACCGGCCGGACAGGCTCAATGCCGTCGATCTCGCGATGTGGGAGCGGCTGGCCGAGGTGGCGCGCGAGCTGGCGGCCGACGACGCGGTGCGCTGCGTCGTCGTGAAGGGGGCGGGGAAGGGGTTCGGCGCCGGCGCCGACATCTCGGAGTTCGAGACCGTGCGCGGCACGCCGGAGACGGCGCAGGACTACGGCGCGGTGATGGTCGACGCGCTGTTCGCGCTGCGCGACTGCCCGAAGCCCACCGTGGCGCGGATCCACGGCGCCTGCACCGGCGCAGGGCTGGAGATCGCGGTGATGTGCGACCTCAGGATCGCCGCGCGCTCGGCGCGGTTCGGCGTGCCGATCCAGAAGCTCGGCGTCACCATGCCGTATCCTGAGCTCGGCGCCTTCCTCGAGCTGGTCGGCCGCGCGACGCTGCTGGAGATCCTGCTCGAAGGCCGCGTGTTCGATGCGGAGGAGGCGCTCGCCAAGCGCCTCGTCACCCGCGTGGTGGACGACGCCGATCTGGAGACGGAGGTCGCGGCGACCGTGCGGCGCATCGCCGACGGCGCGCCGCTGGGCCACGCCTTCCACAAGAGGGCGACGCGCCGGCTGATCGACGGTGGCAAGCTGACGCCGGAGGAGTTCGCCGAAGGCTACGCCTCCTGCGCCAGCGCGGATTACCGCATCGGCGTCGAGGCGTTCCTGGCGAAGCAGAAGCCGAAATTCCTCGGGCGCTGATCGGCGCGCGCGTTCCGCACCCTCACCCCGACCCTCTCCCGCAAAGCGGGAGAGGGGGCTCACCGAGCGTGCCGCGACGATCACACCCTCGCCCGCCCTTCGAGACGCCGCCTGCGGCGGCTCCTCAGGACGAGGCGGGAGGGTGAGGGTTTTCGTTTGCGGTAATGCGGCCCTATGCCGGCGTTGCCAGCTTCAGCCCGGCGATGCCGGCGACGATGAGGCCGATGCAGATCAGCCGCGCCGGCGTCGCAGCATCGCCGAACAGCCAGATGCCGAGAATCGCCGTGCCCACCGTGCCGACGCCGGTCCACACCGCATAGGCGGTGCCGAGCGGCAGATCGCGCAGCGCCAGGCCGAGCAGGCCGAGGCTGACGATCATGGAGAGGGCGGTGAGGAGGGTGGGGAGCGGCCGGGTGAAGCCGTCGGTCCATTTCAGGCCGACGGCCCAGCCGATCTCGAACACGCCAGCGAGAATGAGGATGAGCCAAGCCATGGCGCACCGTCCTTTCAGTCGGCGCCAGGGCCGTCCCCGGCAGTGTCGGGAAGATCGCGGGGCCGTCCCCGCGACGAAGAGTCTTCAGATAGGGATCTCGATACCTTCTACAACTCCGGGGCGGCTCAGCGCGGCTGGCCGGCCGGATCCTCGCTGCCCTTCCTGTAGCGGAAGGTGGCGGTCGCCTGGGCGATCAGCCGGCCATCGCCGTCCAGCACCTCGCCCGTCGCGAAATAGATGGACCGGCCGCCGCCGGTCCTGCGGCCGATGGCGACGAGCCGCCCGAGGTCGCGCATCTGCCCCACGAACTGGGTGGTCAGCGACAGCGTCACGGCATGGCGCACGTTGCCGGGCACGGTGCAGTACACGCCGGCGAAGCCGCAGGCGGTGTCGAGCAATGTGGCGATCAGGCCGCCATGCGGGATGCCGTAGCCGTTCAGGTGCTGCGGGCCGAGCTGGAGCTCGACCTCGGCATAGTCCGGGCGCCACTCGATCAGGCGATAGCCGATGAGCGCGCCATAGCCGGCGGAGGGTCCAAGGGTGTCGGGCATGGCGCGGCAGGGTGCCGAAGACCGTCGCGCCTGTCCACCGCCTTGCGCAGGGCGGTGACGTATCAGTTTTTGTGTCGGGGCATGAGAGGGGGTACTCCACGGAGTGC
>DAIMFL010000190.1:0-4062 GCA_036724615.1 Alphaproteobacteria bacterium
GGCCGCCCCGGGTTCCAGCCTCCCCAATTCGGACAGGCGATTGCCACGGCAGGCAGGTTGCTCGCCCGCCCGATCGTCCTCACATTGAGCACGTCCTTCTATTTCGATGGTCTCCGGTCCGCCATGACAGCCTCGACCTATGACCCGGAGCACAGCTTCGGATTCCTCCTGCACGATTCCGCCCGGCTCCTGCGCCGGGATTTCGAGCGGCGCGCCCGGGCGCTCGGCCTGACCCGCGCGCAATGGGCGGCGATCGCCCATCTGCGGCGGCAGGAGGGCTGCAACCAGTCGACGCTCGCCGACCTGCTGGACGTGGAGCCGATCACCCTGGCCCGGCTGCTCGACCGCATGGAGGCGTCGGGCCTGGTGGAGCGGCGCCCCGATCCGGCGGACCGGCGCGCCCGGCTCGTGTTCCTCACCGACAGGGCGAAGCCGCTGATCGACCGCCTGGCGGAATTCGCGGTGGAAACGCGGAAGCATGCCCTGGCCGGACTCACCGAGGAGGAACAGGAGCGGTTCCTCGAAATGCTGCGCCGGGTGCGCGCGAACCTGTCGCGGCGCGATGCCGCGCGCCCGGCTCCCGCCCGGCGATCCCCGGCGGGCGGGAGTGCACGGCCGGAACGGGTCCCTGCCGGAGCCGGTCATGCGGAGCCTCGTCAGGGCCGAGGCGGCCACCCGTAAACAGCGCGGGTGACGGGCGATTTTTCCGTCTGATCAATAGCTTGCCGAGATTGTGACACTTCGCGTCGCGAGGCTTGCCCCGTCATTCTGACATCCATATATTGAGCAGGCTTACGATTTCCCTCTGGCGGCTTTCCCGCGGAATCCTGCTCATGATCTCCCCCGCCGACGACCCGGAGCGCAGCTTCGGCTTTCTGCTGCACGACTCGGCCCGGCTGCTGCGTCGCGACTTCGAGCGGCGCGCCCGGGCGCTCGGCCTGACCCGCGCCCAATGGGCGGCGATCGCCCATCTGCGGCGGCAGGAAGGCTGCAACCAGTCCACCCTCGCCGATCTGCTGGACGTCGAGCCGATCACCCTGGCCCGGCTGCTCGACCGCATGGAGGCGGCGGGCCTGATCGAGCGCCGCCCCGACCCGGCGGACCGCCGCGCCCGGCTGGTCTTCCTCACGGCGAAGGCGAAGCCGCTCATCGAGCGGCTGGCCGAGTTCGCGGCGGAGACGCGGCAGAACGCCCTGGCGGGGCTGTCGCCGGAGGAGCAGGACCGCTTCGTCGAGGCGCTGCTGCGGGTCCGGGCCAACCTGTCGCGCCGCGCCGGAGAGACGTCGACGGCCGCGCCGCCCCGCGACGACGGTGCTGCGCGCAAGCGGTCGATGGCGGAGGACCTCCTGCCGCCGGTGGCGCGGCATGGCTGACGGCCGGCGCGACGCGATGGCCGAGGGCGCGCCGCCGGCAGAGATCCGAGCGGCACCCGCGCCGGCCCCCGTCTCCACGCCGTCGCCGCCGGTGCGCCGCCGCCGGCTGCGCCGCGTCCTGCTTCTCCTCGGCCCCGTCCTGCTGATCGCCGTCGCCGCCTATGCCTATGTGACGGGCGGCCGGTTCGTCGGCACCGACAACGCCTATGTGAAGGCGCATATGGTGTCGGTCTCCGCCGACATCTCCGGCCGCGTCGTCGCGGTGATGGTGCGGGAGAACCAGCGGGTCGAGCCGGGCCAGGAGCTGTTCCGCCTGGACGAGGAGCCGCTCCGGATCGCGCTCGCCGAGGCGCGCGCCAATGTGGACGCGGTGCGCAACGACATCGCCGCGCAGAAGGCCGCCTATCGTCAGGCGGAGGAGCAGCTGAAGCTCGCGGAAGCGAATGTCGGCTTCGCCGAGCGCGAGTATCGCCGCCGCGAGACGCTGGTGACGCAGCAGATCGTCTCGGAATCCGAGTTCGACGAGGCCCGCAACCAGTACCAGGTGGCGCTGCGCGAGGCGGCCGCCCTGCGCCAGGACATGGAGCGCATCCTCTCGGAGCTCGCCGGCGACCCGGCGATCGACCCCGATACGCATCCGCGGGTGCGCGAGGCTGAGGCGCAGGCGGCCCGGGCGGCGCTCGACCTGCGGCACGCGCTGGTGGCCGCCCCCGTCGCGGGCATCGTCAGCCGCGTCGATTCGCTGCGCCCGGGCGACTACATCGTCGCCGGCCAACCGGGCTTCAGCATCGTCGCCGACCAGGACATCTGGGTGGAGGCGAACCTGAAGGAGACCGACCTCACCCATGTCAGGCCGGGCCAGGCGGCCACTGTCGAGATCGACACCTATCCCGGCCGGACCTGGCAGGCCCGGGTCGACAGCATCGGCGCGGCGACCGGGGCCGAGTTCAGCCTGCTGCCTCCGCAGAACGCCACCGGCAACTGGGTGAAGGTGGTGCAGCGCGTGCCCGTGCGCCTGACCATCGAGGCCCCCGTCGACGGCACGCCGCTCCGGGCGGGGATGAGCGCCGTGGTCGAGATCGACACGGAGCATCGTCGCGAGCTGCCGGGCATCGTCCGCTCCGCCCTGGCCTGGGTGCACGGCGACAGCGCCGCGGCCGCCCAGTAGCGACTTCGCCATGAGCGCCGCCGACGACGCCGGAAGCGGCGCGACACGTGAACCGGGCAGCGGCGGCAGCCGCCTGCTGGTGACCGTCTCCGTCATGCTGGCGACGATCATGCAGGCGCTCGACACGACGATCGCCAACGTCGCCCTGCCGCACATGCAGGGCAGCCTGTCGACCACCCAGGACCAGATCTCCTGGGTGCTCACCTCCTACATCGTCGCGGCGGCGATTATGACCCCGCCGGCCGGCTTTCTCGCCGCCCGGTTCGGCCGAAGGCGGCTGTTCGTCTGGTCGGTCGCGGGCTTCACCGTGGCCTCGATGCTGTGCGGCATCGCCGGCTCGCTGCCGGAGATGGTGGCCTACCGCCTGCTGCAAGGCGTGTTCGGCGCGGCGCTGGTGCCGCTGTCCCAGGCCATACTCCTCGACACCTATCCGAAGGAGAAGCACGGCCAGGCCATGGCGATGTGGGGCGTCGGCGTGATGATCGGGCCGATCCTGGGTCCCACCCTCGGCGGCTACCTCACCGAATACTACGACTGGCGCTGGGTCTTCCTGATCAACCTGCCGGTCGGCATCCTGGCGCTCGCCGGGATCCTGGCCTCCGTGCCGGAGACGGCGCCGGACAGGCGGCGCCCGTTCGACGCCTTCGGCTTCGCCTTCCTGAGCCTCGCCATCGGCGCGCTGCAGATGATGCTCGACCGCGGCGAGAGCAAGGACTGGTTCAGCTCGACCGAGATCGTCGTCGAGGCCGCGCTGGCCGGGCTCGGCCTCTATGTCTTCCTCGTCCACATGTTCACCCACCGGCGGCCGTTCCTCGACCCGGCGCTGTTCCGCGACCGCAACTTCACCGCGGGGCTCGCGCTGATCTTCATGGTCGGCGTGATCCTGTTCGCCACCATGACTCTGCTGCCGCCCTTCCTGCAGAACCTCAAGGGCTATCCGGTGATCGACGTCGGCTTCCTGCTGGCGCCGCGCGGGCTGGGCGTCATGGTGATGATGGCGATCGTCGGCCGGCTGATCGGCCGCGCCGACGCGCGGCTGCTGATCGCCGCCGGCCTCTCGCTGGCCGCCTTCTCGCTGTGGGAGATGTCGCGCTTCTCGCTCGACGTGACGCCGTGGATGATCGTGTGGACCGGGGTGGTGCAGGGCTTCGGCCTGGGCCTCATCTTCGTGCCCTTGAGCACCGTCACCTTCGCCACGCTGGCGCCCCATCTGCGCAACGAGGCGACGGCCCTGTTCAGCCTGATGCGCAACATCGGCAGCTCCATCGGCATCTCGATCGTCATCAGCCTCCTGTCGCAGAACACGCAGGTCAATCACGCCTCGCTGGCCGAGCACGTCTCGCGCTTCAATCCGCTGATGCAGCGGCCCTGGCTGCCGCTGCCCTGGTCGATCGACGAGGCGCAGGGCCTCGCGGCATTGAACGACGAGGTGACGCGACAGGCGGCCGCGATCGCCTATCTGAACGACTTCCTGCTGATGATGCTGGTGACGCTCGCCGCCCTGCCGCTGGTGCTGCTGCT
>DAIMFL010000191.1:0-4053 GCA_036724615.1 Alphaproteobacteria bacterium
GCCGTTGAGGCGCGTCAGGGTGCTGACGTCGATCCCGTGCGCCTGGGCGACGTCGTTGACGGTCTCGCCTTCCTTCACGACGTGTTCGCGCTGTGCCGGGATCTGCAGGCTCTGCCCGGTGGCGAGGCGGTAGGGCGGCTGCAATCCGTTGAGCTCGATCAGGCTGCGGATCGGCACCTGGAAGCGCTCGGCCACCCCGTAGACCGTGTCGCCGGCGATGACCGTGTAGGCCGAGCCGGAGGCGGCGACCGCGGCCGTCGGCGGAGCGCCGTAGCTCTGCTGGACCTCGACGACCGAGGGGCGGCCCGACTGATTGCAGGCGGCCAGGAGGAGTCCCAGCGACGCCGCCGTAATGACGATCTTCGTGAGGCGGCGGCCGATCATGCCGCGCTCCATCCGCCCGAAACGGCGGGCCCCTCCTCCTGCCCGGGCTCCGCGCCGGGAAGCCCTGCCACCAGCGGCACGAAGCGCACGGGGCCCAGATGCTCCCATTGCGGCCCGTCCTCCGCCCGGGTGATGCGGCAGAGGTCCTGCTCGCCATGCTCGGGCCCGACGGGCAGGACGAGAACGCCCCCCGGCGCCAGCTGCTCGTAGAGGGCGGGTGGCAGGTCGGCGGCGGCGGCGGTCACGATGATGCGCTCGAACGGCGCCTGCTCCTTCCAGCCGCGGCTGCCGTCCGCCACCTTCGCGGTGATGTTGTGGAGGCGCAGCTCGGCGAACCGCCGCTCCGCCTCCTTGAGCAGCTCCTTGTGGCGCTCGATCGTGTAGACCCGGCGGGCGAGCCGCGACAGCACGGCCGTCTGATAGCCCGAGCCGGTGCCGATCTCGAGCACCTTCTGCCGCGGCTTGACCATCAGGGCCTGCGTCATCTGCAGCACCACCTGCGGCTGGCTCAGCGTCTGGCCGCAGCCGATCGGCAGCGCGCGGTTCTCGTAGGCCTGGTCGTGGAAGGTCGGCGGTACGAAGGCCTCGCGCGGGATGCGCTCGATCGCCGAGAGCACGGCGGTGTCCGTGATCCCCTGCTGGCGCAGGTTCATGATCATGCGGATCTTGCGGGCGGCCAGGCTCACGCGAAGACCTTCTGGATCTGACGCTTGGTGTCTTCGTGGGTGAGGTCGAGGTGGAGCGGCGTCACCGCGATCTCGCCCTGCATGACGGCGGCCAGGTCGGTATCCGGGTCGACCGATGCGTCGCTGGAGAAGTCGCCGATCCAGAGATAAGGCCGGCCCACGGGATCGAAGGCCTCGACGATGCTGATGCCGCTCTCGCGCCGCCCCTGGCGCACCACGCGCGCGCCGGTGACCGAGGCGGCGGGAACGTTCGGGAAATTGACGTTCATCAGCACGCCGTGCGGCCAGGGCACGGAAACCAGCCGCCGCACGATGTCGGCGCCGTGGGCCTCGGCTGTGCTCCACTTCACCGGATGCCCGCCATGCTGGCGCACCTGGCTCATGGCGATCGCCGGGATGTCGAGAAGCGTCGCCTCCATGGCCGCGGCGATGGTCCCCGAATAGGTGACGTCCTCGCCCAGATTGCCGCCCCTGTTGACGCCCGACAACACGAGATCGGGCCGCCGCCGCCTGATGATGTGGTTGACGGCCAGCAGGACGCTATCGGTCGGCGTGCCGTCCACGGCGAAGCGGCGGCTGGACAGGCGGCGGACCTGGAGCGGCCGGCGCAGCGTCAGCGAATGCGCGGCGGCGCTCTGCTCCATCTCCGGGGCGACGATCCAGACGTCGCGGCTCAGCGACTTCGCGATCCGCTCCAGGACCTTGAGCCCGGGCGCGTTGATGCCGTCGTCGTTGGTGACAAGGATCCGGGCGTCGGCGAGATCGATGGGCAGGCGGCTCATCGCGCGCGAATGACCTCGGTCCCGCCCATATAGGGCCGGAGCGCCTCCGGAACGGCGATGGAGCCGTCGGCCTGCTGGTAATTCTCCAGCACGGCGATCAGGGTGCGTCCGACCGCCAGGCCCGACCCGTTCAGCGTGTGCACGAAGCGGGTCCCCTTCTCGCCCGCCTTGCGCATCCGCGCCTTCATGCGGCGGGCCTGGAAGTCGCCGCAGTTCGAGCAGCTCGAGATCTCGCGATAGGCCGCCTGGCCGGGCAGCCAGACCTCGATGTCGTAGGTCTTCCGCGCGGCGAAGCCCATGTCGCCGGTCGACAGCACGACCACCCGGTACGGCAGGCCGAGGCGCTTCAGCACCTCCTCCGCGCAGGCCGTCATGCGCTCGTGCTCCTCGGCGGAGCGGTCGGGATGCGCGATGCTGACCAGCTCGACCTTGCTGAACTGGTGCTGGCGGATCATGCCGCGCGTGTCCTTCCCCGCGGCGCCCGCCTCCGAGCGGAAGCAGGGCGTATGCGCGGTGAAGCGCAGCGGCAGCGCCGCCTCGTCGAGGATGCGCTCCGCCGCCAGGTTGGTGAGCGGCACCTCGGCCGTCGGGATCAGCCAGTACCCCGTCGTGGTGCGGAACAGGTCCTCGGCGAATTTCGGCAGCTGCGCCGTGCCGTAGACGGCGTCGTCGCGCACCAGCATCGGCGGGATGACCTCGGTATAGCCGAACTCGCCCGTGTGCAGGTCGAGCATGAAGGCGGCGAGCGCGCGCTCGAGCCGCGCCAGCGCTCCCTTCAGCACGACGAAGCGCGCGCCGGAGATGACGGCGGCCTGCTCGAAATCCATCAGGCCCAGAGCCTCGCCCAGCTCGAAATGCTGCCTCGGCTGGAACTCGAAATTGCGCGGATTGCCGTGGCGGCGCAGCTCGACGTTCGCCGTCTCGTCGGCGCCGTCCGGCACGTCCGAGGCCGGCAGGTTGGGAAGCCCGGCCAGGAGCTTGTCCACCGCCTCGGCGGCGGCCTGCTCCTCCGCCTCGGCGGCCTGGAGCGCGTCCTTCAGCGCCACCACCTCGGCCTCGAGCGCGCTGGTGTCCTCGCCCTTGCGCTTGTCCGCGCCGATCTGGCGCGACAGCTCGTTGCGGCGCTGCTGGCGCTCCTGGAAACGGGTCTGGGCGTCGCGGCGCCTGGCGTCGAGCGCGAGGATTTCAGCCGAGAGCGCGCCGAGGCCCCGCCGCCGGAGCCCGGCGTCGAAGTCATCCGGGTTGTCGCGGATCCACTTCAGGTCGAACATGGGTATGGTCGGCGCGCGAATCGGGAGGTGAGCCTCGGTCGTGCCGTTATACGGCCTCGATCAGGCCCAGTCCATCGGCCGCCAGTCCATCGGCCAGCATGGCGACCGGCGCGGGCTCAGACCGGTGCGATGTCGCTGCCCGTCCCGGCTTCGTCCGCCTCGTCGGCGTACTCGTTGTCCTTCGCGCGCCGCCGCTCGATGATCCGGGCCAGGTGGATCGAGATCTCGTAGAGCAGGATGCAGGGGACGGCGAGGCTGATCTGGCTGATGGGATCCGGCGGCGTCACCACGGCGGCGACGGCGACCACCCCGACGATGGCATAGCGCCGCTTGGCCGCGAGCCCCTTGGAGGTGACCAGCCCGACCCGGGCGAGCAGCGTCAGCAGCACCGGCAGCTGGAAGCACAGCCCGAACGCGAAGATCAGCTTCATCACCAGCGAGACGTATTCCGCCACCCTGGCCTCGAGCTCGATCGGCAGGGAATCGGGGCCGCCCGGCGTCTCGAAGCCCAGGAAGAACTGCCAGGCGACGGGCATCAGGAGGTAATAGAGCAGCGCGCCGCCGGCCACGATAAGGACGGGCGTCGCGAGAAGAAAGGGCAGGAAGGCCGCTTTCTCGTGCTTGTAGAGCCCCGGCGCTACGAAGGCCCAGAGCTGCCCGGCGAAGATCGGGAAGGACAGGCAGGCTGCGCCGAAGAAGGCGACCTTGACCTGGGTGAAGAAGACCTCGGTCAGGTCCGTGTAGATGAAGCGCCGTCCCTGGCCCTGCAGGATGTCGGCCAGAGGCTGCGCGAGAAAATCGAAGATGGTCTGGGCGAAGTAGAAGCAGAAGGCGAAGGCGATGAGGAGCCCCACGACGGAATAGAGCAGACGGCGCCTCAGCTCGACCAGATGGTCGAGCAGCGGCATCTTCTTCTGGTCTTCGGCTCCG
>DAIMFL010000192.1:0-3998 GCA_036724615.1 Alphaproteobacteria bacterium
CGGCCCGGGCTGCGGTGCCGGCTCTGCGGCCGGGACACGGCCGCCCAGCGCGGCCAGCAGCGCGTCGGAGGGGCCGCCCCCGTCCCGATCCGGGAGGCGCGGGCCGCCGGCCGGGGTTTCCGCCGACACGGAAGGAGCCGTCGACGGCGGGTGCCCTTCGTCCGAGGTCTCGATCACAATCCGCATCGCCCTTCCCTCTACCAGCCGAGCACGGCATAGCGGCCCTCGAAGATCACCTCTTCGGGGGTCAGGTTCGTGACGGTGATCCAGTAGGTCGCATGGCCCTCCGAAGCCCGTTCGACCTCCACGTGCCAGCGTAGCTGCGGTCCGCCGGGCCGCGGCGTGATCGGCATCACCCGCCAGTCCACGTGCCAGTGGGCGGGCCAGCTGTGGCTGAACCAGCGCTGGGTGGCGTTGCCGGGAATCGTGCCGATGAACTGCACCCCGATCCACTCGTTCTGCTGCAGCGCCGCCGGGACGAGCTGCCGCAGATCGGGGCGGTTGCCGATCCGCTGCGTGGCCGGGCGGCCGGGCGCGTCCTGCTGCGGCGATCCCGTCGCGCGCAGGAGATCGCGGGCCCGCGTCGGATCGAGCGCGATCCGCTGCTGCGCTTTCAGCGCGCCCTGGACGCAGGCGAGCGCGCCGACCACGACGGGCGAAGCGCTCGACGTGCCGCTGAACTGGTCGGTGTAGTAGAGGTTCTCGTTTCCGCCGCCCTGGAGGTCACCATAGCCGGTGGTCGTGACCTCCCGGCCCCAGCCCTGAACGTCCACGGCCGAGCCGTAGTTGGAGAAGTCGAGCCGCGACCGGTCCGGCCCATGGTCGCGGCCATGCGTGCCGGGCGGCGGCGCGCCGGCGCCGACCAGGACCGCTCCGGAATCGCGCTGCGTGCGGTCGAAGGGATTGCGCCAGTCGGCGGGAAAACCGGGCTGGGGCGTGTCGTAGACCGGGTCGTCGAGGTTCTGCGCGCCGTTCCCGGCGGCTTCCACCACCACCACGCCGCGCGTGACCGCATAGCGGATCGCCGCGTAGTCGTCCGGCCACCACTCGATCGGGATGTAGCCCTGCTGCCCGACGCCGGTGGCGTTCGGCCCCGGACGGTGCAGCTCGATCAGGATGATGTCCCCCGGCGAGAGCAGGTCGGCCGCCTTGCGCAGGGCGCCCGCGCTGCCCAGCCCGCCGAAGATCGAGCAGCCGCGGACATGCGCGTCGGAGGCGATGCCGGTCACGCCGATGCTGTTGCGGTCGCCGCCGATCACACCGATCACGGCCGTGCCGTGATTGCGCCAGTCGAGGTCGGCAATCGCCGTGCCGACGACCCCGCCCTGGTTCTGGGTCAGATCCTCGTGGGTGAACTGCCACGCGCCTTCGATATCGATGATCCGCACGCCGGCGCCGTGCCCGCCGGCAAGCGTCAAGCCGTATTCCGCATCGATCCCGGCCGGCGCGGGGCCCAGATAGACCTGGCGCGCGGTGAAGTCCGGCGTGACCGGAGGCGCATCGGCCTCGCGCGCCGTCATCGTATTCAGCCGGATGACCTCCCGGGCCGGCGCGGCCGGCAAGGCCGGCTGGGCCGACGGCTTGACATAGGCGCCGTCGACGCCCGGGACGGTCACGAGCCGTGCGGCCAGCTCGTCGAGCCGGCTCTCGGGCCCCTCGACCCGGTAGAACACCGACAGATCGGGCAGCGCGCCGGAGGCGACACCGCCCATCTCGGCCGCCGCGGCCATCGCTCCCTGGATCCGCTCCTCGCTGTCCCCGAACAGCGGCCGAACGACAGCCCCCGCCCGCGCCAGGAGGTTCGACATGGCGCTCATATCGGCGCCGGAGAGCGAGGCCAGGCCACGCGGCGTGGCCCGCAGGGCGACATCCGGCGCGGCGATGACGATGAGCTCGCGTTCCCCGGAAGCGCCGTTCGCGCCCGGTTTCGGAGCGACGCGTCGCGCCGCCTTCCTGGCCATCTGCCGCCCTCCTCTCCGAAGACCAGCGCAGTGGCCGAGGATTCAGCCAGGCGCCTTCG
The DNA here is from genome assembly GCA_036724615.1 of Alphaproteobacteria bacterium. Lineage (GTDB taxonomy): Bacteria > Pseudomonadota > Alphaproteobacteria > Dongiales > Dongiaceae > DAIMFL01. The sequence goes on from DAIMFL010000192.1 coordinate 2,021, forward strand.
GGCAAAGGCCTCTCGATGCTTCTTCGCTCGCCGAGCGCCGTGCCATCGTCACCCGGCCGGCGCGGCCGGCGGTTTCACGTAGGCCGCCCGGACGCCCGGCTGGGCACGCAGCGTGGCCGCGACCTCTTCCTCCTGGCCGGGCGCGATTCCGCATACGGTGAAGTAGCAGCGCAGCTCGTCGTCGGTGGAGCCGGGGTGCAGCGGCTGCAGATTCGCGCCGTATCGTTCCAGGGCCGCAGTCAGCCCGCGGGCCGCCGCATCGGTCGTCGGCGCCTCGGCGAGCGCCCCCGCCAGGCCGGCTTCGACCCGCACTATCGTCTCCATGCCGCCGTCCCCGCCTGACCCGTCCCGCCAGAGGCAGATGTTTCGAGGGCGCCGCCCGAAATGGCCGTCGCGCATGCGCCTCGACAGAGAGGAAGCATGCCGCCCGCATTGGACCGAAAGCAATACCGATCAAGCGGCTCGCTGTGGCCGCGGTCGGGCAATCTTGGTACTGCCCAATCCACGGGCAACAATGTGGATGACATGCAGGCAGAACACCCGTAGTCTTGCCTGTGCAAGGAACGACCAATAATCGTGCCGACGACAGGTCGGCACGGCCCGAGTTCAGGGAGAAGCGAAGAGGGATCGCCCTTGGAGTCACCCCTCCGAGGCACCTCCAAAGGCAAGCGAGCCGACCAGATTGCGGCAAGCCCCTCGGGCTTGCCTTTTTTTATCCCGACGTTTCCCGACCCGCCGGCGGGGCGCTCCTGAACGCCCCTCAGCCGGCAGCCCTGTCCTGCATCCAGGGCGGGGCGAGCTTGGCGATGCGCTGATAGACCGGGCAATCGGGCCGGTGGGTGCCCGGCAGATACCCGATGCTCATCAGGAACTCCCCGACGATCTCGCCCCCGGTGAACCGGAAGGTCTGCTTGAACAGCCTAACCCAGTCCGGCTTGGTCCTGGGGTGGTGCGCGGCGATCCAGCCCGCGAAGGAGCCGTGGCTCTCGCGCAGCGCCTGGATGCGCCTGGCGTTCTCGATGGCGGCCTCGATCTTCAGCCGGTTGCGGATGATCCCGGCATCGGCGAGCAGGCGTTTGGTGTCCCGCGCGCCATAAGCCGCCACGCGATCGACGTCGAAGTCGTGATAGGCCTGCCGGAAGGCCTCGCGCTTCTTCAGGATGGTGAGCCAGCTCAGCCCGGCCTGGTTGATCTCCAGCACCAGCCGTTCGAACAGGGCGTGCTCGTCCTCGATCGGAAAGCCGTATTCGGTGTCGTGATACGGGCCGTGAAAGGGGTGGCCCGGCGCGACGTCGCAATACCAGGTCGGCGGCGGTGCGTTCTCGGCCATTCCGGGATCCTCAGGCGGGGCGCAGCCGGATCAGCTCGTGATCGAACACGAAGTAGACGCCGGCCCAGACGATCCCGGCCACGATGGTGGTGGCGAGCAGCTTCCACCACAGATTCGGATTGGCCGGCGCTCCCGGATCGTGCCCCGCCTCCGGGTTCTCCTCGCGGCGCACGCCCCAGGGCAGGACGGCGAACAGCACCAGCCACCAGATCAGCGCGTACACGAAGATGCCTGCGAGCCAGCTCATCGGGACCGTCTCACGCCTGCTCGAGCTCGATCAGCGTGCCGCAGAAATCCTTCGGGTGCAGGAACAGCACCGGCTTGCCGTGGGCGCCGATCTTCGGCTCGCCGTCGCCCAGAACCCGCGCCCCGTCCGCCTTCAGCCGGTCGCGGGCGGCCATGATGTCGTCCACCTCGTAGCAGACATGGTGGATTCCGCCGGAGGCGTTGCGTTCCAGGAAGGCGGCGATGGGGGATGCGCCGCCCAGCGGATGGAGCAGCTCGATCTTCGTGTTGGGAAGCTCCACGAACACCACCGTCACCCCGTGCTCCGGCTGATCGACCGGCGCCGAGACCTCGGCGCCCAGCGTCGACCGGTAGAGCTCCGCCGCGGCCTTCAGATCCGGCACCGCGATCGCCACATGGTTC
>DAIMFL010000193.1:0-1830 GCA_036724615.1 Alphaproteobacteria bacterium
CGCTCGGCTGCGCCGAGCTTCGGCGGGCAAGCCGGCTAGGCTCGGGCTGCGCCCTTGGCCCGCGCCTACGCAACCCTCTCCCCCTCAAAGAGGGGGAGAGGGAAGGGTGAGGGGGTGCTGCGCCGACCTAAACGGGAAATGCTATAAAAAGCCGCAGTACCGCCGCGGGCGGAAGACAATCGAAACCACGCCTCAGCCGGCGCAAGTTTGAGGCCGGGATCGATCAGGCCCGCAGCTCCGCGATCGCGGCCCGTGCCAGCGCGTCGGCACGCTCGTTCTCCGGGTGGCCGGCGTGGCCCTTGACCCAGTGCCATTCGATGCGGTGGGGCGCCGTGGCGGCCTCGAGGCGCTGCCACAGGTCGACGTTCTTCACCGGCTTCTTGTCGGCGGTCTTCCAGCCGTTCTTCTTCCAGCCGTGGATCCACCTCGTGACGCCGTCGCGCAGATACATGGAATCGGTGTGCAGCCGCACGGCGCTCGGCCGCTTCAGGCCTTCCAAGGCGACGATCGCCGCCATCAGCTCCATGCGGTTGTTGGTGGTCGGCGTCTCGCCGCCGGAGAGCTCCTTCTCGTGCCCCTTCCAGCGCAGCACCGCGCCCCAGCCGCCGGGCCCGGGATTCCCGCTGCAGGCGCCGTCGGTATAGATGTCGACGACGTCCTCCGCCGCCGGGGGCAGCGGGCTCGTGACCTCTTCGTCGGCGGTCGCGGGGGCGGCGGGATGTGCCGCCGGGGCGGGGCGGCTGCGGGCGCGCGCCGTCGCGCGTTTCCTGATGGGACCGTCGGTCATCGCCGTTCCCTTTCCAATTCCAAGGCTCAGTCCAGCCCGTAGGCGGCCGGGCTCTTCAGCCCGGCATGGAAGCGCAGCTTGTGCAGGTATTCCAGCGGATCCTTCGGCTTCACGAAGGCGCCCGGCGGATGGTGCAGCCAGTCGTAGAGCCGCGTCAGCAGGAACCGGAGGGCGCTGCCGCGCGCCAGGATGGGGAGGGCGGCGAGCTCGGCCGCGCTCACCTCGCGCACCCGGCGATAGGCGGCGATCAGCATCCGCGCCTTGGTCGTGTTGAAGCTGCCGTCCGGCTCGAAGCACCACGCGTTGAGGCAGATGGCGATGTCGTAGGCGAGGGCGTCGGTGCAGGCGAAATAGAAGTCGATGATGCCGGAGAGCCGGTCCCCCAGATAGAACACGTTGTCGGGGAAGAGATCCGCATGGATCACGCCGGAGGGGAGCCCCGCCGGCCATTCCTGCTCCAGCTTGCAGAGCTCGTGGCCGAGCTCGGCGGCGAGTCCCGGGCGCACCGTGTCGGCCCGCGCCTCGCAGGCCTCGAAGAGCGGCCGCCAGCCTTCGACCGACAGGTTGTTCGGCCGCTTCATCCCGAAATCGGCGCCGGCCAGGTGGAGCCGTGCCATCGCCTCGCCGAGCAGCTGGCAGTGCCGCGGCCCCGGGCGCTTCACCCACATGCCGTCCAGAAAGGTGACGATCGCCGCGGGCCTGCCGCAGAGCTCGCGCAGGGCGTCGCCGTCCCGGCCCTTGATCGGCGTCGGGCAGGCGATGCCGCGCGCCGCCAGATGCTCCATCAGCGCCAGGAAGAACGGCAGGTCGCAGCGCGCCACCCGCTTCTCGTAGAGCGTCAGGATGTAATAGCCGCCGTCGGCGTGGAGCAGGAAATTGCTGTTCTCCACCCCCTCCGCGATGCCCTTGCAGGAGACGAGCGGCCCGATGTCGTACTGCTCCAGGAAGCCGGAGAGGTCGACGTCGGAGACTTCGGTGTAGACGGCCATGGGCGACGGTGACTGAGAGCGGCGCGGCGGCTACCCCCCACCCCGGCCCTCCCC
>DAIMFL010000193.1:1930-3909 GCA_036724615.1 Alphaproteobacteria bacterium
GGGGTGGGGGTGACATCGCCAGCAGAAAGGGCGCAGACGGCATCACGCTGTCGTCGCGAGCTGGCGGGGGAGCTTGAAATGCACGCTCTCCGCGGTGACCGAGATCTCCTCGACGGTCACGTCGAAGCGGGCGCGGGCGGACTCGATCACCTCCTCGACCAGCAGCTCGGGGGCGGAGGCGCCGGCGGTGATCCCGAGCCGTCGCACGCCGGAGAGCCGGCTCCAGTCGATGTCCTTCGCCCGCTGCACCAGGAAGGCGTCGGCGCAGCCCGCGCCCTTCGCCACCTCGACGAGGCGCATGGAGTTGGAGGAGTTCGGCGCGCCGAGCACGAGCAGCGCGTCCACCCGCGGGGCGATCGCCTTCACCGCCTGCTGGCGGTTCGTCGTGGCGTAGCAGATGTCCTCGCGTTTCGGACCCTCGATCGCGGGGAAGCGCCGGCGCAGCACCGCCACGATCTCCGCCGTGTCGTCGACCGACAGGGTGGTCTGGGTGATGTAGGCGAGGCGGGCGGGGTCGGGCGGGTCGATCGTTTCCGCCTCCATCCGGGTCTCGATCAGGCTGACCGTGCCGGGCGGCAGCTGGCCCATGGTGCCGATCACCTCCGGGTGGCCGGCATGGCCGATCAGCAGGATGTGGCGCCCGGCGCCGTGATGCCGCTCCGCCTCCCGATGCACCTTGCTGACCAGCGGGCAGGTGGCGTCGAGATGCAGGAGGCCGCGCCGCGCCGCCTCGGCCGGCACCGCCTTCGGCACGCCGTGGGCGGAGAACACGACCGGCGCGCCGTCGGGCACCTGGTCGAGCTCGTCCACGAAGACGGCGCCCTTGGCCTCGAGCGATTCCACCACGAACCGGTTGTGCACGATCTCGTGGCGCACATAGACCGGCGCACCATAGGCCGCGAGAGATCTCTCGACGATCTGGATGGCGCGGTCGACACCCGCGCAGAAGCCGCGCGGCGCGGCGAGCAGGACGGACAAGGCAGGTCGGGCCATCTCGTATCCGGAGCAGATCTCGATTCAGCGCCCCGCCGCGACACAGGCGGGCTAGCGGGCCGGCGGCCGGTCCGGGAACCGGCCCGGCTTGTGCATCCTTCGGCCGTTCACTATTGTGCGGCCCGGGCATCCGGCCCCGAGCTCCGGGCCGGCCGAAACGAGCGCGACAGTAATATACACGCCACGCTGAGGGAAGGCTCGATGGGCGAAGGCGCGACCGCGGCACCGATTCCGGCGCAGAAGTCTCCCTACGCGGTGGAGGTCGAGGCCGGGCGGAAATATTTCTGGTGCGCCTGCGGCCGCAGCGCCCGGCAGCCCTTCTGCGACGGCTCCCACAAGGGCACCGGCCTGGCGCCGGTCGCCTTCCAGGCCGAGGAGTCCGGCACGGTCTGGTTCTGCGGCTGCAAGGCCACGAAGACCCGGCCGCGGTGCGACGGCACGCACAACACCCTCTGACGGTCCGAAATCCCGATGTCCCTCCGGAAATCCGCTCTCGCCGCGCTCGCCCTCACGCTCGCCGCCTGCGAGGGCATGCTGGAGAAGCCGAAGCCGCCGCCGCCCTGCCCGCGGGCGGAGATCGTCGCCGACGCGGAGACTCTCACCCGCTTCGCCGGGACGGGGCGCGACCTCACCGACGTGCAGTTCGAGGCGGAGATCGACGGCGTCTCCGGCAGCTGCGTCTATGACGACGACGTGATCGACGTCGATCTCCAGCTGCGCATCATCGCCTCGCGCGGGCCGGCGGACGAGGGCCGGCGCGCCGATTTCCGCTATTTCGTCGCGGTCGCCCGCACCGACCAGACGATCATCGCGCGCGAGGAGTTCGACAGCTACATCGAGTTCCCGGGCAACCAGACCCGCGCCGGGATCGTCGAGGAGCTGGCGCAGCACATACCGATCCAGCCCGGCGAGCCCGGCACGAATTTCGTCATCTATGTCGGCTTCGCGCTGAGCCCCGAGGAGCTGGAGTTCAACCGCGCGCAGCA
>DAIMFL010000194.1:0-3877 GCA_036724615.1 Alphaproteobacteria bacterium
CGGGTTGCCGACCGCGTAGCCGCCCCACAGCAGCGTCACGATGCTCTCGCCGACCAGCGGGATCGCCGAGAACAGGTTGGTGATGACGGTGGCGCCCCAGAAGCTCATCTGGCCCCAGGGCAGCACGTAGCCCATGAAGGCGGTCGCCATCATCAGTAGCAGGATGACCACGCCGAGGATCCACAGCAGCTCGCGCGGCGCCTTGTAGGAGCCGTAGTAGAGCCCGCGCAGGATGTGCAGGAAGACCACGGCGAAGAAGGCCGAGGCGCCGTTCATGTGGATGTAGCGGATCAGCCAGCCGTAGTTGACGTCCCGCATGATCCGCTCGACGCTGTTGAAGGCGAGCTCGGTGTTCGGCGTGTAGTGCATCGCCAGCACGATGCCGCTGACGATCATGATGGTCAGGACGATGCCGGCGAGCGAACCGTAGTTCCACCAGTAGTTCAGGTTCTTCGGCGTCGGGTATTCATGCAGCTCGTGGTGCATGAAGCTGAAGATCGGCAGGCGATGGTCGATCCACCGCACCACCGGGCTCTTGAAGGCGGGCGCGCTCATGCTCTGGCTTCCTAACCGATGCGGATCAGCGTGTCTTCGAGGAAGGTGTATTCCGGCACCTCGAGATTGCGCGGCGCCGGCCCCCGACGGATCCGTCCGGAGGTGTCGTAATGCGAGCCGTGGCAGGGGCAGAACCACCCGCCGTAGTCGCCGCGCGCATCGCCGGAGGCCTGCCCTTTCGGCACGCAGCCGAGATGGGTGCAGATGCCGACCATGATCAGCCATTCCGGCTTCTGCACGCGCTCCGCGTCGGTCTGCGGATCGCGCAGCTCGGCCAGGTTCACCTCCTGGGCTTCCTGGATGCTGTCCTCGGTCCGGTGATCGATGAAGACCGGCTTGCCGCGCCAGGTGACGGTCACGCGCTGCCCGAGCTCGATGGCCGACAGATCGACCTCGGTCGAGGACAGCGCCAGCACGTCGGCCGACGGATTCATCTGATCGATGAACGGCCAGATCGCTGAGGCGACACCCATCGCACCGACGGCCGCCGTGGCGAGAATCAGGAAATCGCGGCGCGTCTCGCCCTCGCCGTGCCCGTGCGCTCCACCGGCCTCAACGCTTTGCGCCATTTGTCGTCCCTCTATAGCGTAACGTTCATGCGCCTTTCGGCGGCGGCTCATTCCCCATCGCCGATCGGCCCGCCACGAGGGCCGTCCGCCGGCACGGCCTCATACCCCAGACCGACGCAAGTTGCAACGCCGAGCCGGGGCCCGAACGGCCCATAAACGGCGGAATCTGCACGCTTGATGCGGGGTTCGGATTCCCGGTCCGGCGGCACCGCAGCGCCCCGCCGGGCATGCGACAATGCGCCGCGCCCGGACCGTCTCGGGGCGCTCTGCCGCGCCTATCCGCGGCCGCGTTGCAGGGCGGCGTCGACGACCTGCAGCAGCTCGGCGCCGGTGAAGGGCTTGCGCAGGGCGTGATCGGCGCCGAGCTTCTTGGCGGCACCCAGGAAGTCCAGAGTGCTGGTGCGTCCGCCGCCCGAGATCGCCACGATGGCCAGCTCGGGCCGGCGCTGGCGGATCGCCCGGATGGTCTCGATCCCCTCTTTCTCGGGCATGATGATGTCGGTGACGACGAGGTCGACCGCGTAGCGCTCCAAAGTGGCGAGACCCTCGTTGCCGTCGCCCGCCTCCACCACCTCGTGCCCGCCCTGCTCCAGCCGCATGCGGATGGTGGCCCGCACCATTTCCTCGTCGTCGATGACCAGAATCACCGCCATCTCTCGCCGCCCTCGTGCTTCAGCCAAACGCCACCGTCAGACCGGCACGCCGCCGCCGAGGCGGGACAGGCCACCGGCAGGCAGGCCTTCGCAGGGAAGGGCCCGGAGCGGAAAGCTTGCGCCGAACGGACGGTTCCAGGGGGAGACGCTGGGCGAACATGGTCTCCACCATACACCACCCGCGGCTGCGTCCGCCCTGCCGTTGCCGCAGGCGCCTCCGGAGTGTAGACGAAGGAGAGCCGCCGGCCAGCCGGTCCCCAGTCCCGCCGCCATGCGCCTCGTCCTCTTCCAGCCCGACATCCCACAGAATACCGGCGCGATCCTTCGCCTGGCCGCCTGCTTCGGCGTGGCGGTCGATGTGATCGAGCCCTGCGGCTTCGTCTGGGACGAGCCGCGGATGCGGCGGGCCGGGATGGATTATCTCGACGCGGTGGAGATTCGCCGGCATTCGTCCTGGGGCCGCTATCGCGAGGCGGAGGCGAGCGGACGGCTGGTGCTGCTGACCACCCGGGCCGATCTCGCCTATGGCGATTTCGCCTTCCGGGCCGACGACCGGCTGCTGCTCGGCCGCGAGACGTCGGGGGCGCCCGCGGAGCTGCACGACGCGGCCGACGCGCGGATCGCCGTACCGATGCGGCCGGGGCTGCGCTCCCTCAACGTGGCCATGGCGGCAGCGATCGTGCTGGCCGAGGCCCTGCGCCGGACGGGCGCCCTGCCGGACTGGCCCGCGGCCCCGGGGCAAGGTCCCGGCCGCCGGCCGCCCGGCGCCCCAGCGAGGACGACCGATCGATGACCGAGACCCGCCGCCGCGCCGCCGCCTGGTTCGAAAGCCTGCGCGACCGCATCTGCGCCGCCTTCGAGACTCTCGAGGACGAATATGCCGGCCCGCTCGCCGACCTGCCGCCCGGCCGATTCCAGCGCACCGCCTGGACGCGTCCGGCCAGCCCCGGCCAGGACGGCGGGGGCGGCGTGATGTCGGTGATGCGCGGCCGGGTGTTCGAGAAGGTCGGGGTCAACGTCTCCACCGTGCACGGCGAGTTCTCGGAGGAGTTCCGCAAGCAGATCCCCGGCGCCGAGCAGGACCCGCGCTTCTGGGCGAGCGGCATCAGCCTGGTCGCGCATCTGCAGTCGCCGCTGGTGCCCGCCGTGCACATGAACACGCGGCACATCGTCACGACCAGGGGCTGGTTCGGCGGCGGGGCGGACCTCACCCCGATGGTGCCCGACGAGGCGGACACCGCCGCCTTCCACGACGCGCTGCGGGCCGCCTGCGACGCGCATGATCCCGGCTACTACCCCCGCTTCAAGGCCTGGTGCGACGAGTACTTCTTCCTGAAGCACCGCGACGAGCCGCGCGGCGTCGGCGGCATCTTCTTCGACTACCTGGACAGCGGCGACTGGGAGAAGGACTTCGCCTTCACCCGCGACGTGGGCGAGGCGTTCCTCGACGTCTACCCCCGGATCGTCCGCCGCCACATGGACCGGAGCTGGACGCAGGAGCAGCGCGAGCACCAGCTGATCCGGCGCGGGCGCTATGTGGAGTTCAACCTGCTCTACGACCGCGGCACGCTGTTCGGTCTCAAGACCGGCGGCAATGTCGAGGCGATCCTCATGTCGCTGCCGCCGGAAGTGAAATGGCCCTGAGCCGCGCCGCCTGCCGGGCGGCCGCCAAGATGCGTGCGTAGAAACGCCGCACCGGCCGCCGCCGCGCCGGCCGCAATGTTGCAATGCGGGAGGCCGGGCCTATCTATCACATGAACGCGAACATGGATGGAGCAAGCAGACCGGCCGTTGCGGCAGCGGTTTCGGAGGAGTCGAGTCATGAATGAGATCAGGCCCCGCAATTGGGAGGAAATCACCCGCATCATGGCGGAGGCACGGCGTGAGCAGTCCCGCCAGCTCATGGCCGGCGTCCGTTGGATCGGCAGGGCCCTGACGACTCTCGCGCGCGCCGCCGGCGCGGCGTTCGCCAATGCGCAGCGCCGCAACACCGTTCATCACGTCCTGTCGCAGATGACCGATCGGGAGCTGCGCGACATCGGGCTGAGCCGGGTCGACATCCCCGCGGTGGTCGCGGGCGTCTGGACCCGCGAAACCGAG
>DAIMFL010000195.1:0-3874 GCA_036724615.1 Alphaproteobacteria bacterium
GGTCCTCAGGTCCATCGTGTAGATGTCGGAGTTGCCGTTCTGAGCCAGGCTCATGATCACCTGGTTGCCGTCCGGCGAGAAGCGCGGCGCGAAGGTCATGCCGGGGAAGTCGCCCAGCACCTCCTGCTGGCCGGTGTCGATGTTGAACAGGTAGGCCCGCGGCCGGTCGTTGAAATAGGAGAGATAGGTGATCTCCTGCGTGCTCGGCGAGAAGCGCGGGGTGAGCACCAGGGTCTGGCCGTCGGTCAGGAAGCGGTGGTTCTCGCCGTCCTGGTCCATGATGGCGAGGCGCTTCACGCGCTTGTTGTTGGGCCCGGTCTCGGCGACGTACACGATCCGCGAATCGAAATAGCCGTCCTCGCCGGTCATGCGCTTGTAGATCGCGTCGGCGATGATGTGGGCGACGCGGCGCCAGTTCTCCGGCGTGCTGAAATAGGCGAGCCCGGTCATCTGCGTCTCGGCCAGCACGTCCCACAGCCGGAACTCGACCTTGAGCCTGCCGTCCGGCTCCCGCCCGGCCATGCCGGAGACGAGCGCCTGGGCGTTGATCACCCGCCAGTCGGCGAAGCGCGGCTGCGCCTGGAGCGATTCGGCGGTCTGGATGAAGGCCCGCTTGTCGATCGGCGCGAACAGGCCGGAGCGCTCCAGGTCGGCCGCGATGACGCGGGAGATGTCCGCCCCGACCGCCGCCTCGTTCGGCGTCGCGCCCACGAGGTCCGTCACCGCGATCGGCACGGGTTTGACCTGGCCCTTGGTGATGTCGATGACGGCCTGTGCCTGCGCGGTGCTCGCTGCCGCAGCCAGCACGATTGCTATGAGGCCGATCGCAGCCAGCGTTCCCCTGATCGTTGCTGTGAGTCTCATAGGCCTAACATTCCTCTCGGGTTGAATCGGAAGGTGAGGTTTTTCCAATTGTTGTAGTTCGACGACACGCGGATCGGGCTGCATTCCTGCACGGCCGCGCGCGCCCGCTCCGCCAGCACGCGATAGCGCTGGTCAGCCGCAATCTGCAGCGGGTTGGCGAAGTCGATGCGGTAGACCGACCCGTCGGGATTGAACTGCACGGTGAGCGCGACGACGATGTCCTCGATGCCCTGCATGCCGACGTCGACGATCCAGCACTGCTCGATCTGGCTGGCGATGGCGGCTCGTTCGCTCGGCGACAGCTCCTCGCCCAGCGGCGCCTGCGACGCCGCCTGCTGCGGCGCCGGCTCCTGGGTCGGCTCGGGCTCCTCCTCGCGGGACTGCTGCGCCAGCTTCTCCACGTTCTTCAGCACCGAGGTGATGTCGCGCTCGGGCGCCGGCTCCTCCTTCGGCTCCTCCTCGGGCTTCTCGGCGACCTGCGGCGGCTTCGGCTTCTGTGGCGGCGCGGGCGGCGGCGGCTCGACCTGCGCCTGCTCCGCCTCCTGCGGCTCGGGCTCGGGCACGGGCTCCGGCTCCGGCGGCGCGATGACCGGCTCGGGCGCGGGCTCGGGTTCGGGAGCGGGCGTGGGCTCCGGCGCAGGCTGCGGCGCCGGCGGCTCGGGCGCCGGCGGCTCGGGGGCCGGCGGCGGCTCCGGCTGAGGCTCGGCCGGCTTCGGCGGCTCGGGCTTCGGCGGCTGGGGAGACGGTGGCTCCGGGGCCGGCATCTCCGTCTGCGTGGTCTTGTCGGAGATGTTGGTGACGACCTGGACCGGAATGGCCTCCACCAGCTCGTCCGGCGCGAAGAAATTCGGCAGTCCGAACACGAACAGCAGGACGAGCGCCAGGTGCAGCAGCAGCGATATGGAAGCGCCGATGCGCATGATTCAGTTGGCGGTTCCGTTGCCGGTGGCGTCTTCGGCCGGGGCGGCGGCCGCGCCCGGGTCGGGCAGCTCGGCGATCAGCGCCACCTGGGTGAAGCCCGCGGTGGTGAGCGAGCCCATCACCTCCATCACCCGGCCGTACTGGATGGTGCGATCGCCGCGCACGAAGATCCGCGTGTCGAGCTTGTTCTGGGTGATGGCGAGGAGCCGCGGCGCGAGCCCTGCCACGTCCACTTCCGTCTCCTGCAGGAACAGGCGGCCTTCCGCATTGACCGTGATGACCAGCGGCTCCTCCGGATCGGAGATCACCTCGGCCTGGGTCTTCGGCAGGTCGACCGGCACGCCGACGGTCAGGAGCGGCGCCGTCACCATGAAGATGATGAGCAGGACCAGCATGACGTCGACCAGCGGCGTCACGTTGATCTCGCTCATCGGCGTGTACGACCGGCGGCGGGCATAGCGCGCCGTGCGCCCGCCGCCGCTCATGAGGCTGCCCGCCATCTAGCGCTTCTCCTCGAGCTGGCGGGAGAGAATCGCGCCGAACTCCCCGGCGAAGGCCTCCAGCCGGTGGCCGTAGCGGCCGATATCGCCCGACAGCTTGTTGTAGGCGAGCACCGCGGGGATCGCCGCGACGAGGCCCAGGGCGGTCGCGAACAGCGCCTCGGCGATGCCGGGCGCCACCACCGCGAGGCTCGTGTTCTTCGAGGCCGCGATCGAGGCGAAGCTGTTCATGATGCCCCAGACGGTGCCGAACAGGCCGACGAAGGGCGCCGCCGACCCGACCGAGGCCAGGAACACCATGTGGCGCTCGATCGGCTCCATCTCGCGGCCGAGGGTGATGTCCATGACGCGCTCGATGCGCTCCTGCAGCCCGGCCCTGAGCTGGTCGGTGCTGAGCAGGCCCTTGGCGGCGGAACGGCGCCATTCCTTCATGGCGGCGACGAAGACCGAGGACATCGGATCCGGCGGCCGGGTGCCGATGCGGTCGAACAGCTCCTCGAGCGACCCGCCGGACCAGAAAGCCTCCTCGAACTGGCGGGCCTGGGCGCGCAGGCGCCGCAGGCGCATCACCTTGTCGAAGATGATCGCCCAGCTCCAGAACGAAGCCAGGATGAGGACGACGATCACCAGCTTCACGATCAGGTCGGCCTGCAGGAACAGGCCGAGCACAGACATGTCGTGCGCGGGCAGCGATCCCGGCAGCAGCGCGGCATCGACCGGGGGAAGCGGGGTGGCCGGCATGGCCGGGTCGACCGGCGTCGTCGGTACGGCGGGCGGAGCGTCTTGTTCCATCAGAGCGGGCTCACAGGTTGGGAGTACGGAATTGGGGGGCCTGGCCGGCGCCGGCGAGGGTCGCGCGGACGGCGGCCGGAAGCCGGGCCGGGCGGCCGCGCCCATCGAGGCAGGCGAGGCGGATGCGGATGCGCACCAGATCGTCGCCGGCGCGGCGCACGGTCTGCTCCGCGTCGATCGTGGCGCCGCCGACCTCGACGAGACGCGTCTCCACGTCGAGAAGGTCGTCGAGCCGGGCGGGCCGCAGATAGTCGATCTCGCAGCGCCGCACGGCGAACATGACGCCGTCCTGCTCGACCATCGCCGCATGCGCCACGCCGAACTCGCGCATCATCTCGGTGCGCGCCCGCTCGGCATATTTCAGGTAGTTGGCGTAATAGACGATGCCGGCGGCATCGGTATCCTCGTAATAGACGCGGACCGGAAAGCTGTGCGGCGGCAGCCCTGCGGCCGCCGATACGCCGCGCGCGCGGTCAGTCATCGAGCGGCTCCGCCGAATCCGCCGTCAGAAGGTCGAGCTGGCCTGGGGTGGTCGACGGCGGCGTGAGGCCGACATAGCGGAAGCCGGCGGCGGTCAGCATGCGCCCGCGCGGCGTGCGCTGGAGCAGGCCGCGCTGGATCAGATAGGGCTCGATCACCTCCTCGATCGCGTCGCGCTGCTCGGAGAGCGCGGCGGCCAGCGTGTCGACCCCGACCGGTCCGCCGCCGTAGTTCTCGCCGATGCAGGCGAGATAGCGGCGGTCCATGGCGTCCAGGCCCCATTTGTCGACGTCGAGGCGGGTGAGCGCCTCGTCGGC
>DAIMFL010000196.1:0-3847 GCA_036724615.1 Alphaproteobacteria bacterium
GGCGAGCTCGTTCGTGGGCGCTACTGCGCGTCGAGGTCCAGCCGCTCCAGATTCCGTTGCGCGGCGTCGGCGGTCGGCGTGCCGGCGGCGTCCTCGGCGACCTTCAGCCAGTCGGCGCGCGCGCCTTCCACGTCGCCGGTGGCGTGGCGCAGCGTGCCGCGCTCGAGCAGCGCCTCGGGGTCGTCCGGCGCGAGCTCCAGCGCGCGGTCGATGTCGGCGCGCGCGAGCTCGATCGACTCCACGCAGCGATAGGCGCTGGCGCGCAGGATCAGGATCCCGGGATTCTCCGGCGCGCGCTCATGCGCCTCGTTGAGATCGTCGATCGCTTCCCAGCAATTGCCGAGGAAGAACTGCGTCGTGCTGCGGTCGACCCAGATGTCGACGTCGTCCGGCGCGAGCTTCAGCGCCGCGGTCTGCGCGGCGAGCGCCCTGTCGTACATGTCGGCGCTCTGCCAAGCCATGCCGGCCTGCGCCAGGGCCTCGGCGGCGAGCGGGGGACTTTCGTTCGAGACGGTTTCGCCGACCTCCTCGAACAGGGTCGCCGCCTCGGGATACTTGCCCAGGCCGAACAGCGCCACCGCCTGGCAGTGCCGGGCCGCCGCGCCGCCGCCGCGCTGTTCCCAGGCCTCGGCGCTGCCGAGCGCGTCCTCCGGCTGGCGCAGCGCGAGCGCCATGCAGTCCGCCGATTCCTGCGCGCGCAGATACTCCATGCTGCGGGTCGCATCGTCCGGCGCGGTCTGCGCGCGCGCCGGCACGGCGGCGCCGACGAGGAGCGCCGCGAGGACGGAAACGAGATGTCGCTGCATCTTCTTGCCGCTGCTCCTTCGGGTATCTATCCTCCCGCGCCAAGGCTCGTCTCTCGCAGGCCCGATTGCAAGCCGCCCCGCCACATGACCTCCGCCACGCCCCGCCTGTTCTGCTTCGGTCTCGGCTACAGCGCGGCCGCGCTGGCCGACGCGCTCCGCGGCGAGGGATGGCAGGTCGCCGGAACCTGCCGGAGCGCGGAGCGCGCCGGGGCGCTGGCCGCCCGCGGGATCGAAGCCCATCGCTTCGATCGCGGCCATCCGCTCGCCGACGCGGCGGCCGCGCTCGCCGGCGCCACCCATGTCCTCGTCTCCGTTCCGCCGGACGAAGCCGGCGACCCGGTGCTCGAGCTGCACGAGGCGGACCTCGCGGCGAGCGAGACCGTGGAATGGGTCGGCTATCTGTCGAGCACCTCGGTCTACGGCGACCGCCGCGGCGGCTGGGTGGACGAGACGAGCGCGCTCGCGCCGCGCGGCGCCCGCGCGCTCGCCCGGGTCGCCGCCGAGGATGCCTGGCTCGACCTCTGGCATCGCTACGGCCTGCCGGTCCATCTGTTCCGCCTGGCCGGCATCTACGGGCCCGGACGCAGCGCCATCGACCAGCTGCGCGCCGGAACGGCGAAACGGGTGGAGAAGCCGGGCCATCTGTTCAGCCGCATCCACGTGGACGACATCGTCCAGGTGCTGCGCGCCTCCATGGCGCGGCCGAACGCGGGCGCGATCTACAACGTCTGCGACGACGAGCCGGCGCCGGCGGCGGAGGTCGTCGAGCATGCCTCCCGGCTGCTCGGCGTCGCGCCGCCGCCCCTTGTGCCTTTGGAAAAGGCCGGGCTGTCGCCGGCCGCGCTCGGCTTCTATGCCGAGAGCCGCCGGGTGCGCAACGAGCGCATCAAGCGCGAGCTCGGCGTCACGCTGCGCCATCCGGACTATCGCCGGGGGCTCGCAGCGTGCCTGACAGGCGGCCGACCGTTCTGAGCAGGAGATCGAGATCCTGGTCGCGCGACAGCCGGTGGTCGCCGTCCTTGATCAAGGTGACCTGCACGTCCTGCGCCTCCAGCCGCTCGGCGATGGCGAGCGACTTGCGCCACGGCACGTCGGTGTCGCGCATGCCGTGCAGCAGGCGCACCGGGCAGGAGATCGGCATCGGACGCGACAGCCGCAGGTGATGGCGGCCGTCCTCGATCAGCCCGCGGGTGATCGGATAGGGCGCGGCGCCGTATTCGGAGGGCAGGAAGATCCGTCCTTCGGCGAGCAGCCGGCCGCGCTGCAGCTCGTCCATCCCGGTCCAGATGTCGTCGGTGAAGTCGGGCGCGGCGGCGATGCCGACCAGCGCGGCGACCCGGAACGGCCGGACCAGCGCGACGTTCAGCATGACCCAGCCGCCCATGCTGGATCCGACCAGGATCTGCGGACCGTCCGTCAGCGCATCGAGCACCGCCAGCGCGTCCTCGGTCCAGCGCCCGATCGTGCCGTCCTCGAAGCGGCCGGAGGACTGGCCGTGCCCCATATAGTCGAAGCGGACGAAGGCCTGGCCGCGATCGGCGCAGAAGCTGTCGAGAGCGGTCGCCTTGGTGCCGTTCATGTCGGAGGCGAAGCCGCCGAGGAAGAGGAGTCCCGGCAGGCTCGTGCCGGCGCCCGCGGCGGCCCGGCGCCGGTATGCGATTGTGGCCCCGTCGCTGCGTGCTAGTATCTCGGCGGAAACGGGTGGGGCATGGTCGGAATTCGGCATGGGCGGGGTCCGCGATGATGGCCGCTGAGCAGGTGATTGCGGCCACACCTACCATTGCCGACGCTCCGGCGAAAGCCGGCCGGCTGGTCGTCCTGCAGGTTCTGCCGCGGCTCGGCGCCGGCGGCGCGGAGCGCGGCACGATCGACGTGGCCGGCGCCATCGTCGCGGCGGGCGGCACCGCCATCGTCGCCTCGGCCGGCGGATCGCTCGTGCACGATCTCGCCCGGCTCGGCGCGATCCACGAGACCCTGCCGCTCGACAGCAAGAACCCGTTCGTCATCCACGCCAACATCCGGCGCATCGAGAAGCTGATCCGCCGCTACGGCGTCCATATCGTGCATGCGCGCAGCCGCGCGCCGGCCTGGAGCGCCTTCGTCGCCGCCCGGCGCAGCGGCGCGCATTTCGTCACCACCTTCCACAGCACCTACGGGCTCGAGCACCGGCTGAAGCGGCGCTACAACGCGATCATGACGCGCGGCGAGCGGGTCATCGCGATCTCCGACTTCATCGCCGGGCATATCCGCCAGAACTATCCGATCGACGAGGCCCGGCTGCGGGTCATCCATCGCGGCGTCGACCTGGCGCGGTTCGACCCGGACCGGGTCTCGGCCGAGCGGGTGATCCAGCTCGCCCGGCAGTGGCGCATCCCCGACGACATGCCGGTCGTCATGCTGCCGGGGCGGGTCACCCGCCGGAAGGGCCACGACCTGCTGATCGAGGCGGTGGCGCTGCTCAAGGACCGCGAGCTGCGCTGCCTGATGGTCGGGCCCGACGAGGGCCGCGGCACCTTCCGCCGCGAGCTCGAGGAGATGGCCGCCCGGCTGGGGGTGGACGGGCGGATCCAGTTCGCCGGCGAATGCCGGGACATGCCCGCCGCCTACAAGCTGGCCGACGTGGTGGTCGCCGCCTCCTCCACGCCGGAGGCGTTCGGACGGATCATCGCCGAGGCCCAGGCGATGGGCCGGCCGGTCGTGGCCACCGACCACGGCGGCGCGCGCGAGCAGCTGTCCGGCGGGCGGATGGCCTGGCTCACCCCGCCCGACGATCCGGTCGCGCTGGCCCAGGCGATCGACGAGGCGCTGGACCTGCCGGTGGCCGAGCGCGAGCTCCTCGCCCCCTCGGCCATCGCCAATGTGCACGCCCGGTTCTCGAAAGACACCATGTGCGCCCGCACGCTCATGGTCTATCGCGAGCTGGTGGGGATGTGAGCCGGCGCGAGGCCCGGACCCGTCCCGCAACCCTTCCTTGACACTCTGCCGCGGACCTCTAGAGTGCCCGGTCCGGACCGGCCGCGTGGCCCGCGCGTTCCGCGCGA
>DAIMFL010000197.1:0-3745 GCA_036724615.1 Alphaproteobacteria bacterium
GGGATCGAACCGCTGACCTCTACAATGCCATTGTAGCGCTCTCCCAGCTGAGCTATGGCCCCCCACGGGAACACCCGTTGGAAACTGCCTGGGACGCCGGGCGCCGGAACGGCCTGCCGCGGCGGCACCAGAACCTATGGATGCCGGCCGGGCGATTCAAGCGAAAAATGGCCGCGGGAGGGCCGGCTGGCCCCGCCCGCGGAGGGCAGGGGCCGGGCTCGAGACTCAGGGCGACACCCCGCTGGTGTAATCGGCGCAGTAATCCGAGCCCGGATCCACCCAGCCATTGCCGCTGCAGTTGTTGTCGAAGATGCCGCTCGCGGCGGTGCAGGCCTGGAGCAGCGCGGTGAGGCCGAGGACGACGACGAGGCGGGTCAACGTGCGCATCGTATGAATCCTTTCTCAAGGAGATTCGACGCCGACCGTTCCGCCTGCCCGGACGGCAGGCGGCCCCTACCTGCGCCAGACTGCGCCCGCCGGGGCGGAACGGTCAAGACAACCAGCCAACGCGCCTCTCCGCTCAGGGTTCCTCGTCCCCCTCCACCTTCTCGATGACTTCCGCCATGTCCTCGTCGTCCTCGCCGAGCTCGGACGCGTCCTCGATCAGCTCCTCTTCCTCCTCGGCGTCCTCGGATTCCATCTCGTCGGCGTCCTCCACCTCGAGCTCGGGGTCCGCGGCGCCCTTCTTCGCCAGCTCGGGCTTCAGCGGCACGACCTTCTCGGCCGGCCTGCCGCGCCGCGACTTCAGCACCGATTCCGGATCGAAGATCGCGCCGCATTTCGGGCAGACGATCGGAGTGCGGCCGAGGTCGTAGAACTTCGCGTCGCAGCTCTGACAGGTGCGCTTGGTACCCCAGGCAGGTTTAACCACCCTCGTCCCTCCTGTTCGTCGCGGGGCTCCGCCGCGGCGGGGGAGGCCCCGGGCGGCGAAGCGGCGTGCCAATTGCCACGATCCCTGGTGGCTGTCAAAGGTAATCATGCCGGCGCCGGGGACGCGGACCGCCGCCCGCCACGGCCGGGCTGGGCTGGGCCGGCCGATGTGCTTGAGACGGGCGCGCCGCGGCGGGCGGCCGGCGCGTCACGAGCGCCGGACCCCGCCGCCGCCATTCCTCCTGGGGGCCCGATCGCGTGCAGCCGCTCGTCTCTCATCCATCCGGTCCGCTCGCGGGAGAGGCGCGCGTGCCGGGCGACAAGTCGATCTCGCATCGCGCGCTCATGTTCGGCGCGCTGGCCGTCGGCGAGACGGTCATCGAAGGCCTGCTCGAAGGCGAGGACGTGCTGCGCACCGCCGCCGCCATGCG
Source organism: Alphaproteobacteria bacterium (assembly GCA_036724615.1). Taxonomy (GTDB): domain Bacteria; phylum Pseudomonadota; class Alphaproteobacteria; order Dongiales; family Dongiaceae; genus DAIMFL01. The sequence goes on from DAIMFL010000197.1 coordinate 1,302, forward strand.
GGCGCTGGGCGCCCGGGCGGAGCGCGGCGCGGACGGCGTCTGGTGCGTGCGCGGCCGCGGCGTGGGCGGCCTGGCGGAGCCGGACGACGTGCTCGACATGGGGAATGCCGGCACCGGGGCGCGGCTCCTCATGGGCCTCCTGGCGAGCCACCGGGTGACGGCGATCCTGACCGGCGACGCCTCGCTCCGGCGCCGGCCGATGGGCCGCGTCGTCGCGCCGCTCCGTCTCATGGGCGCGGAGTTCGTCGCGCGCGGCGGCGACCGCCTGCCGCTCGCCGTCCTCGGCACGGCGGAGCCGATGCCGATCACCTATCGCCTGCCGGTGCCCTCCGCACAGGTGAAGTCCGCGGTGCTGCTGGCCGGGCTCAACACGCCGGGCGAGACCACCGTGATCGAGCCCGAGCCGACCCGCGACCATACCGAGCTCATGCTGCGGCATTACGGCGCGACGGTCCGGGTCGAGCAGCTGCCGGAAGGCCGCGCCGTCACCGTCGAGGGCCAGCCGGAAATCACCGGGCGCGCGGTGCGCGTCCCCGCCGACCCGTCCTCGGCGGCATTCCCGATCGTGGCGGCGCTGATCCGCCCCGGCTCGCGGGTGGTGCTGCCCGGCGTCGGCCTCAACCCGCATCGCATCGGCCTCATCGACACGCTGCGCGAGATGGGCGCGGACATCGCCGTCGCGAACGCCCGCACCGAGGCGGGCGAGCCGGTCGCCGATCTCACCGTGGAGGCCGGAGAGCTCGCCGGCGTCGACGTGCCGCCGGAGCGCGCGCCGTCGATGATCGACGAGTATCCGGTCCTCGCCATCGCCGCCGCCTGCGCCAAGGGCCGCACCACGATGCGCGGCCTGGCCGAGCTCCGGGTGAAGGAGAGCGACCGTCTCGCCGCCGTGGCGGACGGGCTCGCCGCCTGCGGTGTCGAGGTCGAGGCCGGCGAGGACAGCCTCATCGTGCACGGGACGGGGAAGCGGCCGCGCGGCGGCGCGACGGTTCCGAGCGGGCTCGACCACCGGATCGCCATGTCCTTCCTGGTGCTCGGCATGGCGGCCGAGGCGCCGGTGGGGGTCGACGACGCCGGGCCGATCGAGACCAGCTTTCCGGGCTTCGCCCCGCTGATGAACCGGCTCGGCGCGCGGATCGTGCCGGCGGCATGACGGTGCGCCCCTTCGTCATCGCGGTGGACGGCCCCTCGGCGGCCGGCAAGGGGACGCTCGCCCGCCGCCTCGCCGTCCATTACGGCTTCGCCTTCCTCGATACCGGCCTGCTCTACCGGGCGGTCGGGCGGCGGCTGCTCGACGCGGGCCAGGACCCGGCCGATGCCGCGGCGGCTGCCGCGGCTGCCGCGCTGGTGACCTCGGCCGATCTCGAGAACGGGAGCCTCAGGGGCGAGGCGGTCGCCCAGGCCGCCTCCAAGGTCGCGGCCATTCCCGAGGTGCGCCGGGTGCTGCTGATCCTGCAGCGGGAGTTCGCCGTCCGGCCGCCGGCCCTCCCCGACGGCCGCGCCACGGCCGGCATCGTGCTCGACGGGCGGGACATCGGGACGGTGGTCTGCCCGGCGGCGGACGTGAAGATCTTCGTGACCGCCAGCCCCGAGGAGCGGGCCCGCCGCCGGTACAAGGAGTTGCTCGATCGGGGCGAGGACGTTATATATGCGCGCGTTCTGCAGGACATGATGGACCGGGACAACCGCGATAGCGGACGGGCGGCGTCGCCCCTGGTTCCGGCCGCCGACGCCCACGTCATCGACAGCACGGCGCTCGACGCCGATGCCGCCTTCGCCGCGGCCGTTGCTCTCGTCGACGAACACCGCCGCCGCAAGGTGGCGGGCGGGCGCTGCCCCCCGCGGAACTGCCGGCCCGAGCCGCCGCCCGGCAGCAGCGCCCGGGAAGCGAAGTGGGCGATCACACCGTCGTCATCCTGCTCGTAGCGCTCGAGGGCGTGGTCGAGATGGATGCGCTCCGGCCCCAGCCGCGCCAGGGCCGCCTCGTAGAGGATCATCTGGAGCCGGCCGCGGTGCAGCGAGACCTGGGGCCAGTCGTAGCCGGCGTGGCGGCCGCGATCCTCCTGCCAGATGCGCTTGCCGAACTTGTTTGTATAGACCAGCTCGCGCGTGGCCACCCCGGCCTTCATCAGCGCATCGGCCAGGCCCAGTTCGGTGAGTTCGCGCACCGCATGGGGCAGGCAGTTGATCCCCACCCCGAGGGGCGACATCCGGGCCACGCCTTCGTAGACCTCGACGTCGATGCCGGCCTCGTGCAACGACAGGGCGGCGGTGAGCCCGCCGATGCCGGCGCCGGCGATGATCACTTTCACGTTGCGTCCCCCTCCAGGTTCCGGCGCCCGCGGGCGCCCGCGCAAGATTCTAGCGGCCCGCGCGCGGCCAGCGGCCTTCAGACGACCGAGTCCTGGTCCTCGATCATCCGCCGCAGGATGAAGTTCTGCAGC
>DAIMFL010000198.1:0-3679 GCA_036724615.1 Alphaproteobacteria bacterium
GACGCCGGCGGCACGGCGCTCTATGCCGAAACCTCCTCGCGCGACCAGTACGCGCCGACGCGCGGCTTCTACCGCGCGGCCGGCTACGCCGTGGCCGCGGATTTCCCCGACTTCTACGCGCCGGGCGACGGCAAGATCGTGTTCGTGAAGCGGCTGGCCGGCGGCTGAGGACGACGGTAGCCGCCCGCCGGGGGGCCCGGCAAGCGAGCCCGCCGCGGCTGGGCTAGTTGTTGCTGCCGCCGCCCCGGTGCTCGTTCCGGCTGCGCGAATTCTGCTCGCGGTCGCCGATGCCGGCGGGACCGAAGAAGGAGAGGTCGCTCTCGACGGCCGGGTCGCGCGGCGCCGTCCGGCCGTCGACCAGGGTCACTCCCGGACCACCCATGGCGATCACCAGGGATTGCCCGGCCCGGGCGGTCGCCGGGTCGCCTTCCTGCGGCGTGGCCTCGACCGCACCCTCGATCACCCACACATCCGTGTCGCCGGCCTCGTCGACCGCGACGATGAATTTCGTGCCGCGGATCGCAAGCGTCGCGCTCGGCGTCTCGAGCCGCAGGCTGTCCTGCGGCATCTCGCCGGAGATGACGCGGAAGATGCCCTTGGACAGGCCGATCACCGCCTCCGCCGCGCCGCCGTCCGGATCGTAGACGAAGCTGTCGAGCACCACGATCGAGCTGGCCCCGATCTGCAGCTTCGTGCCGTCGTCGAACCGCAGGGCGGTGCTGCCGCCGCGCCCGGTCGTCACCGTCTCGTCGGCATAGACCGCCGTGTTGAAATAGAGGTTCTCGCTCTCCCCGCCGACGCGCTCGCCGCTCGCGCCCATGAACGGCCGCTGGAACACCTTGCCGATCATCGGCTCGGCGTGGAGCCCGACGGACCCCGTCAGGACCAGCGCGCCGGCAATGACCGCCGTCCCGATCGACCGCAACGATGTACGCATGAGCCCCTTCCGACTTCGGTACTGGCCTTTGCCCGGCCCCCTAGCCCGCCTTGGTGCGGGCGACATAGACCCCGTCCCAGCCTGCGGCGGGCGGCTCGGAACGGTATTCGTCGATCCGGGCCGCGTAAAGCTCGTAGAGCCTGACGAGCGTCACATCGAGTTGCCGCGCCGCGGCGAGAGACGCCGCGGCTTCGTCCCAGTCCCGGGCGCGATAAGCGGCGAGCAGGGCGCCATGCCGCTCGGCGAGCCGGCGGAAACCGGGCTCGGCCGAACGGTCCGGACCGCCGAGCAGGCCATAGATGCGCAGCGGCGCGTCGCGGCCCTTCACCCGCACCTCGTCGAGCTCCAGCAGGGCGAAGCCCGGGGCGCGCGCCGCCGTGTCCTCGCCGACCACGATATCGAGACCGTAGGTCCGGGTGAGCCCCTCGAGCCGCGAGGCCAGGTTGACGGAGTCGCCGATCACCGAATATTCGAGCCGCTGCTCGGAGCCGAAATTGCCGACGCAGCCGGGGCCGGTGTTGATGCCGATGCCGGCGGCGATCCGGATCGCCGGCCGTCCGTCGCCGGCCTCCTCCGCCAGGGCGTCGTTGAGGCGCCGAAGCCCGTCGCGCATGTCGAGCGCCGCCTGCAGCGCATGCGCCGCGTGGTCCGGATCGTCGATCGGCGCGTTCCAGAAGGCCATGACGCAGTCGCCGATATATTTGTCGATCGTGCCGCGATGGGCCTGGATGGCGGTCGTCATCGGCGTGAGGAAGCGGTTGACGAGCTGGGTCAGGGACTGCGGGTCGAGCTGCTCGGAGATGCGGGTGAAGCCCTGGATGTCGCAGAACATCAGGGTGAGCTCGCGGATCTCGCCGCCCAGGTTCACCCGGCCCGGATCCTCCGTCAGCTTCTCCACCACCGCCGGCGAGAGATAACGGCTGAAGATGCCGCGCACCTGCCGCTTCTCGGCCTCGGTGCGGAGATAGCCGATCAGCGTGCCGGACATGTAGACCAGCAGCACGACCAGGCAGGGGAACAGCGGGTCGATCAGCCAGCCGGCGCGCGAGAAGGCGGTCCAGGAGGCGGCGACCGCCGTGCCGCTCGCGAACAGCGCCACGAACAGGCTGAGGAGCGCGCCGACCTTGCGCAGCGCCAGGATCAGGACGAGCCCGAAGACGGCGAGATAGAGCACCTCGACCCCCGTCGCCCAGTCGGGGCGGGTCAGGTACGTGCCGGAGAGCATCTGCTCGAGCGCCTGGACATGGACCTCCACCCCGGCCATGGCCGGATCGATGGGGGTCGCCCGCACGTCCTTGAGGCCCTCCACCGTGGTGCCGAGCAGGACGATCTGCCCGGCCACGCGCGCCGCATCGAAATCCGGCTCCAGCACCTGCCAGGCCGGCACGAAGCGCTCGGCCACGTGGCCCGAGTCGTAGAGCAGGAGGTGGCCCTTGGGGTCGGTCGGCACGACCACGCGGCCGATCCGGATCTGGGTGATCCCGGTCCGCGTGCCGAAGCTCGTCTCGCCGCTGGCGCCCGAAGCCTTGACGACATAGCTCCCGGCGCCTTGCGCCACCCGCAGCAGCTCGGCGGACAGGGAGGGGTAGAGCCTGCCGTTGAGGCCGAGCACCAGCGGCACGCGCCGGATCGTGCCGTCGCTGTCGGGGACCGCATTGACGCTGCCGTTGCCGGAAGCGGCGTCCTCGAGCACCGGCAGGGACGGCACGGCGGCGGTCGCCGAGGCGACGAAGGCGATGGCGGGGTCGCCGGCCTCGGCGAAGCCCGCCTTGTCCTTCACCGCCGGCACCGTCGCCACCTCGCGCCCGGCCGCGGCGTCGACCATGACGAAGGCGGTCACCGCGTTGGCGCGCGACAGGGCCGCCGCAAATTCCTGGTCCGGGTCGGGCAGGCGCATCAGCTCCGAGCGCAGCTCGGGGTCGGTGGCGGCCTGCGGCCACAGGGCGAGAAAGTTGCGCGGCGCCGTGCGGTCCGGCTCCGCGAACAGCACGTCGAGCCCGACCGCCGCCGCGCCGCTCGCCGCGAGGCGATCGACCAGCTCCGCCAGCAGCATGCGCGGCCAGGGCCACTGGCCGAGCCGGCGCAGGCTCTCCTCGTCGATGTCGATCACCTTCACCGGCTGCGGCACGTAGTCCCGCGGCTCGATCCGCTGATACTCGTCGAACACCAGGCTGCGCATCAGCTCGGCCTGATGCGGCTCGTTCATGCGGACGAGAATCGCGGCGAGCAGCAGCAGCCCCGGAATGAGCAGGTCGAGCCAGCGTGTCATGCGTGCCCGGTTGCGCCGTGACGGGCGCGAGTGTAGCACGGCTCGTGTTTGCGCCAGGGGGTTGCTACTGTTCGCACGCTCCGACGCAGCGGGAGAGGACGGCCGCGTGGGCAAGCCTTATCGGACGGGACACATGACCAAGCATCGCCTTCAGACCTTCGAGCTCCGGAAGCCGGTGGTGGCGTCGGCCGGCGGCATCGTGGCGTCGCAGAGCCTCGACGCCGCCCGGGCCGGCGTCGAGATCCTGCAGGCGGGCGGCAATGCGGTGGACGCGGCGGTCGCGACCGGGCTGGCGCTCGCGGCCGTCGAGCCCTGGATGAGCGGGCTCGGCGGCGGCGGCTACATGATGGTCTACACGGAAGCGGACGACCGGGTGCGGGCGGTCGATTTCGGCATGATCGCGCCGGCCATGCTCGACCCTGCGGACTACCCGCTGGCAGAGGGCACCGATTCCGGCCTGTTCGGCTGGCCCG
>DAIMFL010000199.1:0-3635 GCA_036724615.1 Alphaproteobacteria bacterium
CCAACTGGTCGGCCGAGACCTTCCCGCACGCGCTGGAGCGCTACGATTTCCTGCAGTGGTTCCGCGGCACGATCGTCTCCGGACAGGAGAAAGTCGTGAAACCCGATCCGCGCATCTACCGCCTGCTCGTCGAGCGCTTCGAAATCGATCCCGCCGCGGCCGTCTATATCGACGACAACAAGCGCAATGCCGAGGCGGCGACCGAGCTCGGCCTCCACGGCATCCACTTCACCACGCCCGCGGTGCTCGCGGCCGAGCTCCGTGGGATCGGCCTCCTGTCGCCGCGGAGCGCGACTCAGCGGTCGTAATAGTCCTCCAGCACCGTCGGCCGGATCACCAGCGTGAGCTCCGTCCGGTCGAGATAGGCGTCGCCCGCGGGCGTCCCGAACAGCTCCTTGATCTCCTTGATCTGCTCCGGGGAGAGCTGCTTCACGCCACCCTCCGCGGAAATGCCCCGCGGGCCGGCAACCGACCCGAAGGCGGAGGCCGGCATGGAGTAGCCGTACTTGCCGTTGAGCACTCGGATCTTGTCGATGGCGAACTCCGAGCCGCGGAGCGCATGGGCGATCTCCGCGCCCGGTGCCGGCCGCGCGGCCAGGATCTCGCGGATCTCCTGGCCGAGAGGCCTGCCGTAGCGCAGCCGATAGGGATCGTCGATCGGCTGGACGACGTTTGCGGCCAGGCCGACCGGCGGCGGCGTGGCGAGATTGACCGCCAGGGTCCGGCCGATCAGGTGGACCGAGCCGATGCGAAGCGGGTCGTCGCGCGTCTCGGTCTCGCGGCTCCCGCCGAACAGGCCGCCCAGCACGGGTAGATCGCTCAGCCTCACACGGTCTTCGTCGACCCGGCGCACCCCGGCCTCGGTCAGGGCGGCAACGACCTCGTCGTCGGTGAAGACGATCAGCGACTCGATCTGAACGAAGCCGTTCTCGGTCGTGATCCGGATCGATCCATGCTGAACCGACTGCTCCTCTCGGCCATGCCGGTCCTTGTCCCGGTCCTGGCCATGCCCCGCCGGATTGGCGGAGGCGGTCGACGCGATCGTGAGCAGGAAAGCGCAGACGAGTCCCCCGAAGACCTTCGATGCACCCACGGCCATTCCCCCAAATTGCCGAGCGGTCGGAGCAGTATGCGGGCCACGCAGACCAGCGGCAAGGCGGATGCATGGCTTGGGCTGCGGTCTCCTTGCCTATCCGCGGCGTCTCGGGAAAGATGGCGTCGCCCTTCCTCGCCCGCGCGATCTTTCGCGTCGAGGCCCGCGGATCTCTCACCAGACCGGAGACGGATTGCCGATGATCGACCTCTACACCTGGACCACGCCGAACGGGCACAAGATCCACATCGCGCTGGAGGAGCTCGGACTCGCCTATACGGCGCACGGGGTCGACATCGGCACCGGCGAGCAGTTCGATCCGGACTTCCTGAAGATCAGCCCGAACAACAAGATTCCGGCGATGGTCGATCACGACGGGCCGGGCGGGAAGCCCTATGCGGTGTTCGAATCCGGCGCGATGCTCATGTATCTCGCGGAGAAGACCGGCAGGCTCATGCCGAAGGACATGGCCGGCCGCTACGAGGTCGTGCAGTGGCTGATGTTCCAGATGGGCAGCATCGGCCCGATGCTGGGACAGGCGCATCATTTCCGCGCCTACGCCCCGGTGAAGATTCCCTACGCGATCGATCGCTACACGAACGAGGCGAAGCGGCTCTACGGCGTGATGGATCGTCGCCTGGACGGGCGCGACTGGTTCGCCGGAGACTATTCCATCGCGGATATCGCGATCTTTCCCTGGCTGCGCTCCTGGGAGCGGCAGGGCGTCGTGCTGGACGAGTATCCGAACGTCAAACGCTGGTTCGACGCGATCGATGCGCGCCCCGCCGTGCAGCGCGGCCTGCAGGTGCTGAAGGAGAAGCAGCGCAGCGGTCCGATGGACGAGAAGCAGCGCGAGATCCTGTTCGGCGCCACGCAGTACCAGCGGCGCTGAGCGCGGAATGGCCGATACCGACCGGCACTCCCCGGAGACCGTCGCCGCCACGGCGCTGGGCCTGGGCGACGGGGCCACGGGCGGCGTGGTCCCGGCGATCCATCTCGCGACCACCTTCGAGCGGGACCGGGCCTACGCGCTGCCGGGCGGGCGCAACTACATACGGCCGGACAACGCGGCCGGGCGTCAGCCCGAGATCGTGCTGAACGCCTTGGAGGGCGGGGTCGAGGCGCTCACCTTCGGCTCCGGCATGGCGGCGGCGACCGCCGTCTTCCAGGCGCTCGCCCCCGGCGACCACGTGGTCGTGCCCCGGGTGATGTACTGGGCCCTGCGCGCCTGGCTGACCGGCGATGCGCGCCGCTGGGGGCTCGAGGTCGATGTGGTCGACATGGCCGATGCGGCCGCGCTCGCCGCGGCGATCCGGCCGGGCAGGACGAAGCTCGTCTGGGTCGAGAGTCCCGCCAACCCCACCTGGGACGTGACGGACGTCGCCGCCGCGGCGGAGGCGGCGCACAGGGCCGGTGCGCGGCTCGCCGTCGACAATACGGTGCCGACGCCGGTCTTCACGAGGCCGCTGGCGCTCGGCGCCGATATCGTCATGCATTCCGCCACCAAGTATCTCAACGGCCACAGCGACGTGCTGGCCGGCGCGCTGGTGACGGCGCGGGACGACGAGTTCTGGCAGCGCATCGTCCGCGTCCGCTCGCTCCAGGGCGGCATGCTCGGCGCCGTCGAGTCCTGGCTGCTGCTGCGCGGCATGCGCACGCTCCATCTCCGGGTGAGGCGCGCGTCGGACTCGGCCCAGGCCATCGCCGAGCACTTCGCCCGTCATCCGAAGCTGGAAGCGGTGCTCTATCCCGGCCTGCCGGACCACCCCGGCCACGCGGCGGCGCGGCGTCAGATGGAGGGCGGCTTCGGCGGCATGCTGTCGATCCGGGTGAAGGGCGGGGCGGCGGGCGCGCTCGGCGTCGCCGGACGGCTCGATCTGTGGCGCCGCGCGACCTCGCTCGGCGGAGTCGAGAGCCTCGTCGAGCATCGCGCCAGCGTCGAGGGCGCGGACAGCCCGGTGCCGCCGGACCTGCTGCGCCTGTCGGTCGGGATCGAGCATCCCGCCGACCTCATCGCCGATCTCGAGCAGGCTTTGGTCGGCGCCTGATCACCGGGCGTGCGGCCGGAGCGACGCCCCCCGGGGAAGGCTCAGGCGTGGACGGCGGGGCGGGCGTTCGCCCGCGCCTTGGCGAAGGGGACGATCTCGCCGTTCCGGCGGGCCTCGGCGGCGTGCTGCATGATGGCGGTGAGCTCGCGCTTCGCCGCTTCGAGCGCCGCCATCTCCTTGGCGTCCTCTCGGTCCATGACCTCGATGCAGCTCAGCTTGATTTCGACGAGATCGAGCAGGGTGGTGATGGAGCGCTTCGACAGAGACATCGTCCTCTCCTGGACTGGAAATTGCCGCCCTCGACGGCCGGGCAGGCAGCGCCCGGCTTCCGGTGAACCGAGTTTTTTCCTGTCGTGTTTAACAAGACGTGAACGCCCGCGGCGGGGCCGCAACCCTGCCCGCGCATCCCCGCTCTGAGGCGCGAGGCGGAAGCGGTTGCGAAAGCTGGCTCCGGGGCCCTCGGCCAGGCGCGGCGCGGCGCCTTAAGCCGGCCT
>DAIMFL010000200.1:0-3589 GCA_036724615.1 Alphaproteobacteria bacterium
GGCATCAGGCGGCCACCGGCTCGAGGCTCGCCGCCAGCCCGCGCCAGGCCTCGAGCTCCGGCTGGCCGGGCTTGCGCGCGCCGAACATGTAGGCGATGGGCTTGCCGTCGTCGGCGAACAGCTCGAGCGACGTGACGATGCCGTCGCTCGTCGGCTTGCGCACGAGCCAGGCCTCCGCAATGCGGTCGGTGCGCAGATGCAGGTTGAAGCCCGGGTCGAGCACGTTGAACCAGGGGCCGACGTCCTTCAGCGTGCGGATCGGGCCGGTATGGATCTGGATGACGCCGGGATTGCCGACGAAGATCATGATCGGCAGCTCGGTTTCGGCCGCCGACTCCACGGCGCGGCGGAAGCTCCCGGCCGGGACGGGGAGGGCGTAGTCGCGCCCGACCAGGCGGAAGGCCTGCAGCCGGCTCGTGCCGCTGTCGCGCAGCAGCATGACGAAGTCGTGCACGTCCTTGCGGCCGTCCCAGCGGCGGCGCAGCTCGGTAACGTCGATCTCGCCGTCCGGCCGTTCCGGCTTACCGGGCTTGCGCGGGGTCACGGCCTGCGCCGCCCCCTGGTCGTCGCTCAGATGCCGCGCGACCAGCGCCTCGTAGGCCGCCGCGTCGCTCTCCGGCCGCATGTAGATCTTGTGGATCGCCGTCCCGTCGGCGGAGAAGAACTGCAGGCTCTGCCGCGGACCGTGCGGCCCGGTTTCCGTCACCGCGAAGCCGGCGCTCCAGTTGGCATAGAAGATCCTGAGGTCGATCTCGGGGGTGAGCACCAGCCCCTGATTGCCGGTGACCGAGACCTCGCCGTAGCTTCCGACCTTCTCGTGCACGGCGGAGGGGTTGCGGGTGAGCGCCATCACCGGACCGAGGGCGGGGAGGGCCGCGACCAGCTCCGGCCAAGGACCCGTCAGGCGGCGGACGTCGCCGCCGCAGGACGCCGCGACATACTCGGCTTCGCTGACGCCGAGCTCCGCGGCGGCGTCGCGCGCGCGCAGATCGGGCCTCTCGCGCCTCAGCCCTTCCTTCCGCTCCGCGAGCGTTCCGGCTTCCGTTCGGTCATGCATGTCCGCTGGCTCTCCTGTCCGCTGCTGTCTCACCAGGCGAGCGTGTAGCTCACCTGGCCCTTGAAGTTGGTGCCCGCCTCGTTCGCGCCGGTGAAGACCCGCGCGTAGCTCTTGTCGAAGATGTTGTCGACGCCGAGGTCGAGGCGCAGCCCGTCGAGCGGTCCCTCGCTCGGCTGCCAGGCGAAATAGACGTCGTGGGTGACGTAGCCGTCGCGCTCGTCGGCCGGATCGTTGACCCTGTCGAACTTGGCCGCGGCGAGCACGCGCCAGCCGACGATCGAATCGGCTTCCGGAAGCTTCAGCCCGGCGTCGAGCGTGACCTGGTCCGGCGCGAGCGACCCCAGATACGCGCCGGTATCCGAGTTCTCGCCATTGATGTGGGCGTAGCCGAGGGACAGCCGGACCCGGTCGTTCTCGTAGCTCGCCTCGATCTCGCCGCCCCACAGCTCGGCGTTCGGGACGTTGTCGAGGAAGGTGGTGCCGTTGCAGTTCCCGGGGATGAACGGATTGCAGTCCACGAACAGAGTCGGCTGCTGGACGGTGAGGTCGATGAAGTCCTCGCCCCAGATGTTGAAATAGGTCCCCTTGACCATCAGCCGGTCGCCCGCGCCGAGCACGTCGTCGAAATCGACACCGGCGCCGAACTCGACCGTCTCGGTGCGCTGCGGCTTCAGGTCCGGATTCGGCACGAAGCTGTTGGTGACGCCGGCGCCCACGGGAATGAAGAAATGGGTGCCGGTCAGATAGAGCTCGTCGAAGGTCGGCGCCCGGAAGGCGTGCGCGTAGTTCGCAAAGAACAGCAGCCAGTCCGTCGGCAGGTAGCTCACGCCGATGCGCGGCGACAGCGCGTCGTCGGAGTTCGCGTCGTCGACCGCGCTGTCGGTATGGAAATAGTCGTAGCGCAGGCCGGGGATGACCAGCAGCTCGCCGGGCAGGGGGCCGAGCTCCGTGACCGAGAGCTCCGCCTGGACGAAGGTGCCGTAGAACTCCGCGTCCGCGTCGGGAACGCCGTCGCGCTCGCCGCCGCCGGCGGCGCCGTTCTGCTCGTCGAAATAGGTCTCGCCGCCATAGGTGAAGGTGACGGACGCGGATTCGCCGAGCTCGAAGCGCGAACGGTTGTCGAGCCGCAGCCCCGTGGTGGCCACGTCGCGCTTCAGGAGCGCGCCCACCGGGCCGCCGCCGTTGACGTCGAGGCGCGTCTCGTCGGCCTGGAACTCGGTGCGATAGAGCACGAGATCGAGATCGACCAGGTCGTTGCCCGGATCGCTATAGCCATAGGCGAGGCGGTAGGTGTCGGAGCGGATCTCCTTCTCGACGAGGTCGTCGGCGGCCGGATCCTGGCCGTTGTTCGGCTCCTCCGCATCGTTCGCGAAACGCTGGAAGGACGCCTCGATGCTGTGGAACGGGGCGGGGCTGTACTTCGCCTTCAGCAGGCCGGAGACGATGTCGTCGCTCGTGTTCTCCAGGCTGGTGCCGTCGCCCAGGTCGATGCTGCCGGAGTTGCGGCGCACGAGGCTGCCCAGGATGTCGAAGCTGTCGTCCGGGCGCCCGAACAGCATGGTGCGGGCCATGCGCTCGTTGTTCACGAACTGATAGCCGCCGCCCACCGTGGCGCCGAAGATCTCGCCGGGCGCGAGCAGGTCGGAGGCGCTCAGCGTGCGCAGCTCGATGACGCCGCCCGTGCCGCCGCTGCCGTAGAGGGACGAGGCCGGGCCGCGCAGCACCTCTGCCGAGGTCAGCAGGCTCGGGTCGATGAACATCCGCCCGTCATGGGCCGAGCCGAAATTCTGCCGCGTGCCGTCGAGCAGCACGATCACGTCCGCGCCGGAGAAGCCGCGGATCGTGGGCACCTCGCCGGTCCGGCGCGGGCCGCCCAGGAATTCCACGTTGGGCACGAAGCGCAGCACGTCGTCGGGCGAGGCGGGCTGGAGCAGGTCCATCTCGCCGCGGCCGATCACGGTCACCATGCCGGGGTAATCGAAAGCCTCCATCGGCGAGCGCGTGGCCGTCACCGAGACGGTCGGAAGCAGCGCGGCGGTCTGCGCGGCGCCGCCGCTCGCGGCGGCCGGCGCCGGCGCGGCCTCGGCCGAAGTGGCGTCCTGGCCGAAGGCCGGGCCGGAGAGGAGGAGAGTGCCGGCGGCTGTGGCCAGCAGAACGGAACGGAAGGCGAGGTCGGCTTGCATAGGATGCGTCGCTCCGGGCCCTGTCGGCCCTGCTACGGAATCCTGGCTGGCTGCCTCGCGGAATGCGGGTGGCTGGCGCGGATGTTGTGGACTGGATGAGCCGCCCGGGCGTCGGCACGGGCGGTGATGGCGGTCGAGCCCGCCGGGCTATTTCGTCAGGATCAGCTTTCCCTTGTTCGTGCAGCGCAGCCGGTAGAGCTCGCCGCGATGGTCGATCTCGATCTCGCGCGCGCCGGCGAGAAGGCCGCTGCTGTCGATCCGGCGCGGCGTCGGACGGGGAGCGGGCGCGGCGGCGTCAACGCCGGCAGGTTAGGCCGGGCCGCCGCCCTCAAGGCTGAGCATACCGGGT
>DAIMFL010000201.1:0-3578 GCA_036724615.1 Alphaproteobacteria bacterium
ATCGCGAAGGCGCTGGACCGCCTCGGCGTCGACTATGTCGAGGGCGGCTGGCCCGGGGCGAACCCGACTGACGACGGCTTCTTCGCGGAGCCGCCGGCGCTCACCCGCGCCCGGCTCGTCGCCTTCGGCATGACCCGGCGGCCGGGGCGCAGCGCGGCCAACGATCCCGGCCTCAACGCCCTGATCGGCAGCGGCGCCAAGGCCGTCTGCATGGTCGGCAAGTCCTGGGACTTCCACGTGGACGTGGCTCTCGGCATCCCGCGCGCGGAGAACGTCGACATGATCGGCGAGAGCGTCGCCGCCGCGGCCGCCCGGCTGCCCGAGGTCATGTTCGACGCCGAGCATTTCTTCGACGGCTACAAGGCCAACCCGGCGTACGCGCTCGACTGCGCCAAGGCCGCGCACCAGGCGGGCGCCCGCTGGATCGTGCTCTGCGACACCAACGGCGGCACGCTGCCGCACGAGATCGAGCGCATCGTCGGCGAGGTGACGGCCCACATCCCCGGCACCTCGCTCGGCATCCATTGCCACAACGACACGGAGAACGCGGTCGCCAACTCCCTGGCGGCGATCCGCGCCGGCGTGCGCCAGGTGCAGGGCACGCTGAACGGCCTGGGCGAGCGCTGCGGCAACGCCAACCTGGTCTCGCTCATCCCGAGCCTGATGCTGAAGACGGACTTCACGACCGGCCTCGGCATGAGCGACCTCGCCCAGCTCACCCATGTGTCGCGCATCCTGGACGAGCGGCTGAACCGGGCGCCGAACCGCGGCGCCGCCTATGTCGGCGAATCCGCCTTCGCCCACAAGGGCGGGCTCCACGTCTCGGCTGTGGAGAAGGACCCGCGCACCTACGAGCACATCGAGCCGTCGATCGTCGGAAATCGCCGTCACATCGTCGTCTCCGACCAGTCCGGCCGCGCCAACATCATGGCCCGCTTCCGCGACATCGGGCTCGAGATCGATCCCGACGACCCGAAGGTCGCGGCGCTGGTCGAGACGGTGAAGGTGCGCGAGTACGACGGCTACGCCTATGACGGCGCCGAGGCGAGTTTCGAGCTCCTCGCGCGGCGCGCCTTGGGCGGCGTGCCGGAATATTTCCGGCTCAACCGCTTCCGCGTGATGGACGACCGCCGGTGGAACGCGCGCGGCGAGCTGGTGACCGAGTCCGAGGCCACCATCACGCTCGAGGTGGGGCAGAGCCGGTTCATGGAGGTGGCGACCGGCAACGGCCCGGTCAACGCCCTCGACCAGGCGCTCCGGAAGGCGCTGCTGCCGACCTTCCCGCAGCTCGCGGACATGCGCCTCGTCGACTACAAGGTCCGCATCCTGACCCCGGGCGACGGCACCGGCGCCGTCACCCGCGTCATGATCGAGAGCGCCAACGGCGACGCCGAGCGCTGGACCACCGTCGGCGTCTCCGCCAACATCATCGACGCGTCCTACACCGCGCTCCACGACGCTATCACCTGGAAGCTGTTCCGCGCCGGCGCCGGGCTGCCGCAGGCCGTTCCGGCCGACGCGGCGTCCTGACGCCGCCCATGGCCGGGACGGATCGCAGCCGGGCCTCGCCGCCCGCGCTCGCCGCGGCGCCGGCCGTCATTCTGGTCGAGCCCCAGCTCGGCGAGAACATCGGCGCCGCCGCGCGCGCCATGCTGAACTGCGGCCTTACCGAGCTGCGCCTGGTCAGCCCGCGCGACGGCTGGCCGAACGAGAAGGCGCGGGCCAACGCCTCCGGCGCGGACCGGGTGATCGACGGCGCGACGCTGTTCGACACGACGGCGGCGGCGATCGCCGACCTGACGCGCGTCTACGCCACCACCGCCCGGCCGCGCGACATGGTGAAGGTGGTCGAGACCCCGCGCTTCGCCGCGCGCGAGATGCGCGAGCGCATCGCGGCGGGCGAGCGCGTCGGAATCCTGTTCGGGCCGGAGCGCACCGGGCTCGTCAACGACGACATCGCGCTCGCCGACGCGGTGATCTCGGTCCCGCTCAATCCCGCCTTCATGTCGCTCAATCTCGGCCAGGCGGTGCTGCTCGTCGGCTACGAATGGTTCCAGTCGGCGGACGACACGCCGGAGCGCCAGCTCGTCACCAACGCGACGCGCCCGGCCGAAAAGGCGGAGCTCCTCAACTTCTTCGCCCATCTCGAGCGCGAGCTCGACGCCTGCGGCTTCCTGCGCAACATCGAGAAGCGGCCGAGCATGGTGCGCAACATCCGCTGCCTGTTCGACCGGGCGGAGCTCACCGAGCAGGAGATCCAGACGCTGCACGGCATCGTGAAGGAGCTCAGCAATCTGCGGGAGGAGCGCAGGCGCAAGCGCGGGAAGGGGGAGAGGAAGACGTGAAGCACTGCACCTTCTGGGGCGAGACCGCCGACGACGAGCGCCTCGTCGCCGCGATCATCGCCGGGCTGAAGACCGCGACCTGCGAGCCGAAGATCTGGGCCGAGGACCCGGACAACGACGAGGAGCCGGCCGAGCCCGGCGAGCAGGTGGCGGTGATGTCGAAGCGCGGCCGCCATCTCTGCACCATCGAGATCACCGAGAAATACGAGGTCCCCTTCGGCCAGGCCGACGAGAAGCTGGTGAAGGGCGAGGCGTGCCGCGATCTCGCCCATTTCAAGGAGGCGCACCGCAAGGCCTGGGGCAAGGACCTGAAGCGCGAGGGCCATCCGCTGACCGACGAGACCGTGCTGGTCGCCCAGCATTTCCGCCTCGTCTCCGTCGAGCCGGCCGGCCGCACCCTGATCGGCGCGCCGCCGGTTGACGCGCCCGGCCGGGGAGGCTAAAACCCGGCCTCCCTTCCCGAGAAAGCGGGCGGGCCGCACGCGGCCATGCCCCGTCCGTGCCGCGCAGGTGCATCGGAACTATCGGGACAACATGCTGAAAACAAAGAGGAATTGCTCGTGAGCAAGCGCGAACAGTCGAAATACAAGATCAACCGCCGCCTCGGCCTCAATCTGTGGGGCCGCCCGAAGAGCCCGATCAACAAGCGCGAATACGGCCCCGGCCAGCACGGCCAGCGGCGCAAGAAGCCGTCGGATTACGGCCTGCAGCTGATGGCCAAGCAGCGCCTCAAGGGGTATTACGGCAATATCGGCGAACGCCAGTTCCGCCGCATCTACGAAGAAGCGTCGCGCCGTCGCGGCGACACCGGCGAGAACCTGATCGGCCTGCTGGAGCGCCGCCTGGACGCGGTGGTCTACCGCGCCAAGTTCGTGCCGACCGTGTTCGCCGCCCGCCAGTTCGTGAACCATGGCCATGTCAAGGTGAACGGCCGGCGCGTCAACATCGCCTCCTACCAGGTCAAGGAAGGCGACGTGATCGAGGTGAAGGACAAGTCGAAGAACCTGGCGCTGGTGCTCGAAGCCGCCGGCTCGCCGGAGCGCGACATCCCCGACTATCTGGAAGTCGATCAGAAGGCGATGAAGGCCACCTTCCTGCGCACCCCGGCGCTGGCCGACGTGCCGTACCCGGTCCAGATGGAGCCGAACCTGGTCATCGAGTACTACTCGCGCGTCTGATCCGGTCCGGGTTGCGAAAATGCAGAGGGCCGGTCCGTCGGGACCGGCCCTTTTT
>DAIMFL010000202.1:0-3561 GCA_036724615.1 Alphaproteobacteria bacterium
GCCGACGCCGCGGCAGAACAGCGGGCGGATATAGGCCGGCACGAAGCCGGGGAAGTCGAAGGCGTCGTCGACCCCTTCCTCCTTGGCCATCTGGCGGATGTTGTTGCCGTAATCGAAGGTCGGAATGCCCATCTCGTGGAAGGCGAGCATGGCGCGGACCTGCACGGCCATGCTGCGCCGCGCCGCGGCCACCACCTCGCCGGGGTCGCGCTCCTGCGCCGCCTCCCACTGCTCGAGCGTCCAGCCGGAGGGGAGATAGCCGTAGAGCGGGTCGTGGGCGCTGGTCTGGTCGGTCACCATGTCGGGCCGGAGCCTCGGATCCTCGGCGGCGCGCTTCACCAGCTCCGGGAAGATGTCCGCCGCGTTGCCGAGGAGGCCGACCGAGACCGGCCGGCCGCTGCGCTTCGCCTCGTCGATCAGGGCGAGCGCCTCGTCGAGGCTATCCGCCTTGCGGTCGAGGTAGCCGGTCTCCAGCCGCCGCTCGATCCGGCTCGGCCGGCATTCGACCGCGAGCATGGAGGCGCCGGCCATGGTGGCGGCGAGGGGCTGCGCGCCGCCCATGCCGCCCAGGCCTCCGGTCAGGATCCAGCGCCCGGAAAGGTCGCCGCCGTAATGCGCCTTGCCCGCCTCCACGAAGGTTTCGTACGTGCCCTGGACGATGCCCTGGCTGCCGATATAGATCCAGGACCCGGCCGTCATCTGGCCGTACATCATGAGGCCCTTGCGGTCGAGCTCGTGAAATTTTTCCCAGCTCGCCCAGCGCGGCACCAGGTTGGAGTTGGCGATGAGGACGCGCGGCGCGTCGGCATGGGTCCGGAACACGCCGACCGGCTTGCCGGACTGGATGAGCAGCGTCTCGTCGCCCTCGAGCTCCCTCAGCACCTCGACGATCCGGTCGAAGCAGCGCCAGTCGCGCGCCGCCCGTCCGATGCCGCCATAGACCACCAGCTCCTGCGGCTTCTCCGCCACCTCCGCATCCAGGTTGTTCATGATCATCCTGAGCGGCGCCTCGGTCAGCCAGGATTTGGCGGTGAGCTTCGGCCCGCGCGGCGCGCGGATCTTCCGCTCGTTGTCGAGGCGCAGATTGTCGGTGGTCACGGGGCGTGTCTCCCTGTCGGCCGATCGGCCGTTTGCGAACGGCCGGCGGGTAGGGTAGGGGTGATGGACCACCGCCGCAACGGCCTCGACCTCATGCTTCGACAGGCTCAGGATGAGGTCGATCGGGCAGCGTGAATGAAGAAGCCTCATGCTGAGCCCGTCGAAGCATGGGGCGGCCGGCAGCACCGGATGAGCCGAGAAGAAAGCCGATGGTCCCATACGCGTTCACGCCCGGCCGCACGCCGCTCCTGGTCAGCATGCCGCATGTGGGGACGCATATCCCCGAGGCGATCGCCGGCCGCATGACCGACGCCGCCCGGGCGGTGCCGGACACCGACTGGCATGTCGACCGGCTCTACGACTTCCTGGAGGAGCTCGGCGCGTCGGTCATCACGGCGACGCATTCGCGCCTCGTCGTCGACCTCAACCGGTCGCCGGACGGCACGCCGCTCTATCCGGGCGCCAGCAACACCGAGCTCTGCCCGACCACGCTGTTCGACGAGCGGCCGGTCTACGAGGCGGGGCAGGAGCCGAGCGAGACCGAGATCGCCGGGCGGATCGAGGAATACTGGCGGCCCTATCACGAGCGGCTGTCGATCGAGACGCGGGCGCTCAGGGCCGAGCACGGCGTCGCCGTGCTGTTCGACGCCCATTCGATCCGCTCGCGCGTGCCGCGCTTCTTCGAGGGGCGGCTGCCGGACATCAACCTCGGCACCGGCGGCGGATCGAGCGCCGATCCGGCGCTGGCCGCGGCGGCTCTGGAAGCGGCGGCCGAGGCGGACAGCTATACCAGCGTGCTCAACGGCCGCTTCAAGGGCGGCTACATCACGCGGAGCTACGGCCGGCCGCAGCAGGGCATGCACGCGATCCAGCTGGAGCTCGCCCAGGCGACCTACATGGACGAGGACCCGCCCTTCCGCTTCCGCGAGGAGCTGGCGAAGCAGGTGCGCCCGGCGCTGCGCCGCGTGGTACAGGCGGTGCTCGACTGGGCAGCGGAACGGGTGGGGTAGAGCGGTCGTTTCTCCATGCTGGAGGCGGTCGTGACGGGACCACCCTCACCCTCCCATCGCCCCTCGACAAGCTCAGGGGCGATGGGCCCCTCCCTCTCCCGCCTTCGCGGGAGAGCGACTGTGTTGGGCGGTCAAGCGGTTTGTTCGATTTGGGCATAGTACCTCGCGGCGAGGGCGTTGAGATGGACGAGGAGCTTTCGCATGCAGGCGACAAGGGCGACCTTGGGCGGCTTGCCGCGCGCGATCAGGCGTTGATAGAACTCCTTGAGCACTGGGTCGCAGCGCACCGCGGACAGGGTGGCCATGTAAAGCGCACTGCGGATACTGGCGCGCCCGCCCCAGATGGTGCGTTTGCCGCGCATCCTGCCGCTATCCCGGTTAAACGGCGCGATGCCGACCAGGCTGGAGATCTTCTTGCCGGTGACGCGCCCAAGCTCGGGCAGCTGGGCAACGAGGGTGCAGGCCGTGATGTCGCCGATGCCGGGCTGCTGGTCGAGCAGGTCGGCCAGTCCGCACCAGAGCGGGCTGTTCTTGATGGCGCCGTCGATGTCGCGATCGACGCCGTCGAGTTCCGCTTCGATGCTGCGCAACAGGCGCTGGATCGAGCGCTGGATGCGCTTGTCGATGGTCTGCTGCAGGCGGTTGCGCTCCGCGGTCGCCATGCCCACCAACTGCCGCCGGCGAGCGACCAGGGCTGCCAGGTGCAGCGCCTGAGCATCGGGCACGGACGCCCCGACGAGCTTCGCCGTCTCGGCAAAGCGGGCGATCATCGCCGCATCGATGGCATCGGTCTTGGCCAGCATGCCCAGGCCGCGCGCCAGATCACGCACCTGGCGGGGATTGACCACCCGCACCGGCAGGCCGGCCGCGTGCAGCTCGGCCACCACCGGCCCTTCCAAGCCGCCGGTGGCTTCCAGCGCCACCACCTGCAAGGCCTGCTTGGCCAGCCGTTTCGTCAGCGCCTTCAATCCGGCTTCGTCGCGCGCCAGCGTGAAGTGCTCCCCCTGCGGCAGCACGTGCACGTCCAGCCGATCCTTCGAGACATCGATCCCCACGATGCTTCTTGCGCGTTCGTCCATGGCCCCCGTCCTTGCAAATACGGCGCTATTGCACGCCAAGCGACTGTTCGGGCCGACAATGGACACGGGCCGGGACCCAAGCTCTCCCGCGGTGCTCGCCACCAGAGGGTTAACGGTCACCGGCCCGCGACTGCCGGAGCGGCGGCGCCGCCGCTCCGGCAAATCAACGCTGATTCGCTGCTTACAGTCACCCACCCCTTCAGATACAAGGGGGGGGCCCATCGCGTCAGCGATGGGAGGGTGAGGGCTCTACACCAGGTCCCGCCGGATCCGCTTCGTCCAGCTGCGCGAGAAGATCCGCCGTTCGCCCTCGAAGGCTTCGAGATCGGCCTCGACGATGAACGCGTCCGCCGTGCAGGCGATCGCCGAATGGG
>DAIMFL010000203.1:0-3467 GCA_036724615.1 Alphaproteobacteria bacterium
TCCCTCTCCCGCCTTCGCGGGTGTGGGTGCCGAGCGACTGCGAGGCGGGTGAGGGCCAAGCCACAATCGAGATACTTGGAAGGAGTGACTGACTGATGGCCCTGAAGATCCGACTGGCGCGCGGCGGCGCGAAGAAGCGTCCGTTCTACCGCATCGTCATCGCCGACTCGCGGTCCCCGCGCGACGGCCGCTTCATCGAGAAGATCGGCACCTTCAACCCGATGCTGGACAGGGGCAACGACCAGCGCGTCGTTCTCGATGTCGAGCGCGCCAGGCATTGGCTCGGCAACGGCGCCACCCCGACCGACCGGGTCGCGCTGTTCCTGGCCGATGCCGGGCTGATCGCGAAGCCGGAGCGGCGCGAGCAGACCAAGCAGCATCTGCCGAAGGCGAAGGCGCAGGAGCGCATGAAGGCCGAGGCGGCGGCGAAGCAGGCCGCCGAGGGCGGCGGGGAAGGCGCGGCCGCCTGATCGCGGCCGCCGCCAGCCCGGGCGAATCGCCATGGCCGGAACGGGGGCCGGAACGGGCCCGCACCGCGTGCTGGTGGGCGCCATCGCCGGGGCGCATGGCGTGCGCGGCCTGGTCAAGGTCCGCAGCTACACCGCAGAGCCGGCCGATATCGCCGCCTACGGGCCGCTCACCGACGCCGACGGCGGCCGCCGGCTCGAGATCGAGGTGCTGAGCGCCGCCTCCGGCGGGGGCGGGGCGCTCATCTGCCGGATCCCCGGCGTCGCCGACCGGAATGCGGCCGAGGCGCTCAAGGGCCTCAGGCTCTACGCCGAGCGCAGCGCCTTCCCCGAAGCGGCGGAGGACGAGTTCTACCAGGCCGACCTGATCGGCCTCCCGGTCGAGCTGCCGGACGGCAGCGCCTTCGGACGGGTGGTCGCGGTCCAGAACTACGGCGCCGGCGACATACTGGAGATCGAGCGGCCGGGGGCCGGGCCGGGCGGGCGAGGCCGAACCGTCGACCTGCCCTTCACCCGGGCCGCCGTGCCGGTCATCGACCTGGCCGCCGGCCGGGTGGTGGTCGACCCGCCGGCCGGGCTCCTTGAGCCGGAGGCGCCGGAACGGGAAGAGCCGGAGCGGGAAAGCTCGGAGCCCGGGGCGGCGCGTCCGCGCCGGGCGCGGTCGACGGCCCGCGGTGGCGAAAGGACCTGAACCATGGCCGGACGGCAGGCGGATGACCCGGTGTCGAGGGCGCCGGTCTGGCGGGCCACGGTGCTCACGCTGTTTCCCGAGATGTTCCCCGGCCCGCTCGGCGTCTCGCTCGCCGGAAAGGCCCTGGAAAGCGGGATCTGGGCGCTGGAAACAGTGGACATCCGGGACTTCGCGAGCGATAAACACCGCTCCGTCGACGACA
Organism: Alphaproteobacteria bacterium; assembly: GCA_036724615.1. Classification (GTDB taxonomy): domain Bacteria; phylum Pseudomonadota; class Alphaproteobacteria; order Dongiales; family Dongiaceae; genus DAIMFL01. Next base: position 1,361 of record DAIMFL010000203.1, read on the forward strand.
CCCCCTTCGGGGGCGGCCCCGGCATGGTGATGCGGCCCGACGTGGTGGACGCCGCGATCGCCGCCGCCACGGCGGGACGGCCCGAGGCCGGACCGGTGATCTATCTGAGCCCGCGCGGCCGGCTGCTCACCCAGAGGGTGGTGCGGGAACTGGCGGCGCGGCCGGCGGTCACCCTGCTGTGCGGGCGCTACGAAGGGGTGGACGAGCGGGTCCTCGAGGCCCACGGGGCCGACGAGATCAGCCTCGGCGACTTCATCCTGTCGGGCGGCGAGCCCGCGGCGCTGGCGCTGATCGACGCGGTGGTGCGGCTGCTGCCCGGCGTGGTCGGCGCGCCGGCCGGGCTGGAGGACGAGAGTTTCGAGCGGGGATTGCTGGAGTATCCCCACTACACGCGGCCCGCCTCGTGGCAGGGCCGCGACGTTCCGGAGGTGCTGCTCTCCGGACATCACGAACGGATCGCGGCCTGGCGGCTCCGCCAGTCCGAGGAAACGACGAGGGCCCGGCGGCCCGACCTGTGGTCGCGCTACGAAGCGGCCCGCAGGGAAGAGAAGGAAGGAACGGAACGATGAGCACGATCCTCGAGCTCGAGAAGGAGCAGATCGCCAAGCTGAGCGCCAACGGCAGCATGCCCGTCTTCGCGCCCGGCGACACGCTGCGCGTCAACGTGAAGGTCGTCGAAGGCTCGCGCGAGCGCGTGCAGGCGTTCGAGGGCGTGTGCATCGCCCGCAAGAATGCCGGGCTGAACTCCTCCTTCACCGTGCGCAAGATCTCCTACGGCGAAGGCGTCGAGCGCGTCTTCCCGCTCTACAGCCCGCGCATCGCCTCGGTCGAGGTGGTCCGCCGCGGCGACGTGCGGCGCGCGAAGCTCTATTACCTGCGCGGCCGGCGCGGCAAGTCGGCGCGCATCGCCGAAAAGGCGATGACGGCCGGCGGCGGCGGCGGCGGCGAGGCGGCCGAGGCGACGGCGACCGCGGAAAGCTGAGCGGCCGGCCCTGCCGGACCGGCGGGGCGACCGCTCATCCGAGGCGAGATGCAACGCGCGGCCGCCGTGTGACCAACCGGCGGCCGTTCGCATTCGAGGACGTTCGAGACTCCAAATGGCGAAGCCACGCACCCTGTTCGACAAGATCTGGGAAAACCACCTGGTGGACCGGCAGGACGACGGCACCTGCCTCATCTATATCGACCGGCATCTCGTCCACGAGGTGACGAGCCCGCAGGCCTTCGAGGGCTTGCGCACCGCCGGCCGCAAGGTGCATCGGCCGCAGGCGACGCTCGCCGTCGCCGACCACAACGTGCCGACGACCGACCGCAGCAAGGGCATCACCGAGGAGGAGTCGCGCATCCAGGTGGAGACGCTGGAGAAGAACACCGCCGAGTTCGGCGTGCCGTATTTCTCCATGAACGACATCCGCCAGGGCATCGTCCACATCATCGGGCCGGAGCAGGGCTTCACCCAGCCCGGCATGACCATCGTCTGCGGCGACAGCCACACGGCGACGCACGGCGCCTTCGGTGCGCTCGCCTTCGGCATCGGCACGTCGGAGGTCGAGCACGTTCTGGCCACCCAGACGCTGATCCAGCGCCCGGCCAAGAACATGCGCATCACCGTCGAAGGCGACCTGCCGGCGGGCGTCACCGCCAAGGACCTGATCCTCGCCATCATCGGCAAGATCGGCACGGCGGGCGGCACCGGCCATGTCATCGAATATGCCGGCAAGGCGGTCCGCGACCTGTCGATGGAAGGCCGGATGACGGTCTGCAACATGTCGATCGAGGCGGGGGCGCGCGCCGGCCTCATCGCGCCGGACGAGACGACCTTCGCCTATATCAAGGGCCGCCCGCTGGCGCCGAAGGGCGGCGCCTGGGAACAGGCGGTGGCGTACTGGAAGACGCTGCCCTCCGATCCCGGCGCGACCTACGACACCGAGGTGGTGCTGAAAGCCTCCGACATCGTCCCCCAGGTCACCTGGGGGACGAGCCCCGAAGACGTGCTGCCGATCACCGGGCGCGTGCCCGACCCGGCCTCGGCGCCGGACGAGAGCAAGCGCCGCGCCATGGAGCGCGCGCTGGACTACATGGGGCTTGCCGCCGGAACGCCGCTCCG
>DAIMFL010000204.1:0-3464 GCA_036724615.1 Alphaproteobacteria bacterium
GGATTCCTGAACGGGGCGGTGGCGGACGCCGCCGGCCTGCGCGGCGCGGCGCGGCCGCGCGCCGGCGGGCCGATCGCCTTCACCGCCTGCGAAGCGGCGCTGCGGCGCGGCGGCGGGATCGAGCGCGCCATCTACGATCTGCGCGGTCTCGAGGGCTGGGCGCGGCGCCAGGGCGAAGCGGCGGCCGCGCTGGTCGAGGCGCGGCTCGCCGCGCTTGCCGCGCCGCGCGGCGCCTTCGCCGGGCTCTCGCTCGCGCGGCCGGCCATCATGGGCGTGGTGAACGTCACCCCGGACAGCTTCTCCGACGGCGGCGATTTCGCCGATCCGGGCCTGGCGATCTCGCACGGGATCGCGCTGCTCGAGGCCGGCGCCGACATTCTCGACGTGGGCGGCGAGTCGACCCGGCCCGGCGCGCCCCCGGTACCGATCGACGAGGAGCTGCGCCGCGTCGTGCCGGTGGTGCGCGCGCTCGCCGAGCGGGGCGCCGCCGTTTCCGTCGACACGCGCCACGCCGCGGTGATGACGGCGGGGCTCGCCGCCGGCGCGCGCATCGTCAACGACGTGACCGCGCTCACCGGCGACGCGCACAGCCTCGACGCGGTGGCGGACAGCCGGGCCGCGCTCGTCCTCATGCACATGCTGGGCGAGCCGCAGACGATGCAGGCCGATCCCCGCTACGTCGATGCGGCGCTCGACGTCTATGATTACCTGGAGGCGCGGGTCGCCGCCTGCACCGGGCGCGGCATCGCGCGCGAGCGGATCGCCGTCGACCCCGGCATCGGCTTCGGCAAGAACGACGACCACAACGTGGCCATCCTGGGGAGCCTCGGCCTCTATCACGGCATCGGCTGCCCGGTCCTCCTCGGCGTCTCCCGCAAGAGCTTCGTCGGCCGGCTTTCCGCCGGGGAGCCGCCGAAGCAGCGCCTGCCCGGCTCGCTGGCCGCGGCGCTGGGCGGGCTCGACCAGGGCGTGCAGATCCTCAGGGTGCACGACGTGGCGGAGACGGTGCAGGCCCGGGCGATCTGGCAGTCGGTGGCCGCGGCCGGGCGGTAGCATCCGCACTGTATCCTCCGCGCGCCGGGTTGTACTATCCGCGGAAGCGCAAGCGACGGGATATCCATGACACGCAGGCTTTTCGGCACGGACGGCATCCGCGGCACGGCGAACCTCGAACCGGTCACCGCGGAGACGGCGCTGAAGGTCGCCCTGGCGACGGGCGCCGAGTTCACCCGCGGCGGCCATCTGCACCGGGTGGTGATCGGCAAGGACACGCGGCTGTCCGGCTACATGCTGGAGCCGGCGCTGACCGCCGGGTTCATCTCCATGGGAATGGACGTGATCCTGCTCGGGCCGCTGCCGACGCCGGCCGTGGCCATGCTCACCCGCTCGCTCAAGGCCGATCTCGGCGTCGTCATCTCGGCCTCGCACAACCCGTTCCAGGACAACGGCATCAAGCTGTTCGGACCGGACGGCTACAAGCTGTCGGACGAGGTCGAGGCGCGCATCGAGGCGCGGCTCGCCTCCGGCAACGGCTGGAGCGTGGCGGCGCCGGAGCGGCTCGGCCGCGCCCAGAAGATGGAGGACGCGCGCGGCCGCTACATCGAGTTCGTGAAGTCGAGCTTCCCGAAGAAGCTCACCCTCGACGGGCTCAAGATCGTCATCGACTGCGCCAACGGCGCCGCCTATCGAGTCGCCCCCACCGTGCTGTGGGAGCTCGGCGCCGAGGTCGTGCCGATCGGCGTCAACCCGGACGGCACGAACATCAACCGGAGCTGCGGCGCGGTGGCGACCGCCACCATGCGCGAGGCGGTGATCGCGCACGGCGCCGATATCGGGCTGGCGCTCGACGGCGATGCCGACCGCCTGATCGTCTGCGACGAGCACGGGCAGATCGTCGACGGCGACCAGCTCATGGCCGTGGTCGCGCTGCGCTTCGCCGAGACCGGACGCCTGTCCGGCGGCGGCGTGGTCGCGACGGTCATGTCCAATCTGGGGCTGGAGCGCCACCTGGCCGGGGCGGGGCTGGCGCTCCACCGCACGCCCGTCGGCGACCGCTACGTGGTGGAGCGCATGCGCAGCGGCGGGTTCAATGTCGGCGGCGAGCAGTCCGGCCATATCATCCTGTCGGACTTCACCACCACCGGGGACGGGCTGCTGGCGGCGCTGCAGCTTCTCGCCGTGATCGTCGAATCCGGCCGGCCGGCGAGCGAGGTCTGCCGCGCCTTCACGCCCTTCCCGCAGCTGCTGAAGAGCCTGCGCGTCAATGGCGGACAGCCGCTGGAGGACGACGCGGTGAAGCAGGCGATCCTCGCCGCGGAGACTTCCCTCGGGAAAAGCGGCCGGCTGCTGGTGCGCAAGTCGGGCACCGAACCGGTAATCCGGGTGATGGCCGAGGGCGAGGACGAGACGCTGGTCGGCCGCATCGTCGACGACCTGGCCGAGGTGATCGCCGCCGCCGACGCCCGCCTCGCCGGCTAGTCGCGATTACCGCTTCCTTGTCACGGTTGCCTCGCCCTCGCCCTCCCGCCGCTGACGCGGCGGGCCCCTCCCTCTCCGGCGTACGCGGGAGAGGGATACGTAGGCTTGGCGAGGCGAAAGCCGAGCCTAGCCGGAGTAGGGTGAGGGTCGGACTCGATCTCGACCGACCGAACCCGTTCTGCTCAAGAGGCCGCTCGTCGTGATCGGGCGCGTGCTCATCGTCGCCGGCTCGGATTCGGGCGGCGGCGCCGGCATCCAGGCCGACATCAAGACCGTGACCGCGCTCGGCGGCTATGCGATGACCGCGATCACGGCCTTGACCGCGCAGAACACGCGCGGCGTCTTCGGGGTGTTCCCCGTCGATCTCGATTTCATCCGTCAGCAGATCGAGCTCGTCGCGACCGATATCGGCGCGGACGTGGTGAAGACCGGGATGCTGGCGACGGCGGAGGTGATCGACACGGTCGCCGACGCGCTCGCCGAGTACGCGCCCGGCGTGCCGGTGGTGATCGATCCGGTGATGGTGGCCAAGGGCGGCGCGCCGCTCCTCGCGGCGGACGCGGCGTCGACGCTCGCCCGCCGGCTGCTGCCGCTCGCCGCCGTGGTGACGCCGAACGCGCCGGAGGCCGCGGCCCTCGCCGGCTTCGAAGTGCGCACGATCGACGACATGAAGCGGGCGGGGGAGAAACTCTGCCGCGCCGGCGCCGCGACCGCGCTGGTCAAGGGCGGCCACGTCGAAGGCGCCGGCGTCACCGACGTGCTCGTCACGCCGCAGGGGATCGAGCTGTTCGAAGGACCGCGTCTGCCCGGCACCAGCACGCATGGCACCGGCTGCACCCTCGCCTCGGCCATCGCCACCGGGCTCGCCCAGAAGCTGCCGCTGCGCGACGCGGTGGCGCGCGCGCGGGCCTATGTCGTCGAGGCGATCCGCACCGCGCCGGGGCTCGGCCACGGCCACGGGCCGCTCAATCATGCCCACACGGTAC
>DAIMFL010000205.1:0-387 GCA_036724615.1 Alphaproteobacteria bacterium
TTCACCGAGGAGAGGGCGAGGGGATGGCAGAGCGGGATCAGGTCGGGCGTGCGCTTAGCGCCCATGATCCCGGCGAGCAGCGCGACCGAGAGCACGTCGCCCATCTTCACCCCGCCCGAGGTGATGAGCCGCAGCGTCTCCGGCTGCATGACGACGCTGCCGGCGGCGGTCGCGACGCGCTCGGTCTCCGCCTTCTCCGTCACGTCCACCATGACGGCGCGGCCTTCCTCGTCGAAATGGGTGAGCTTGCCGGTCATGCGCGGATTCCCGCCGCAAGGGTGCGCGCGGCGGGGGGCGCCCCCGGCCCCACACCCCCACAGGGGGGGGGGGGGGGAGGAGACCGCGCAGCCGGCACCCCACCCCCCCGGAGGGGGGGGGGGGGGGGGG
>DAIMFL010000205.1:397-3278 GCA_036724615.1 Alphaproteobacteria bacterium
TGCCCCGCGCTCGACAGGCTCCCTCCCCCTCGATGGGGGAGGGTCGGGGTGGGGGTGAGGCGCAGACCCGTCGACATCTACACGCCGACCGGCTGTGGCGCCCGGTCGCCGAGGAGGGCGCGGGTGGCGGCGGCGACGTCCGGCTGACGCATCAGGGATTCGCCGACCAGGAAGCAGCGCACGCCGACCGCGGCCATGCGGTCGAGATCCGATGTGGTGAAGAGCCCGCTCTCCGCCACCACCAGCCGGCCGGAGGGCACGCGCGGCGCCAGCGTCTCGCTCGTCTTGAGGTCGACCTCGAGCGTCTTGAGGTTGCGGTTGTTGATGCCGACGAGGCGCGACCGGAGCCTGAGCGCCCGGTCGAGCTCGCCCGCGTCATGCACCTCGACGAGCACGTCCATCCCCCAGCCGCGCGCCGCGTCTTCGAGCTCCGCCGCCTGGCTGTCCTCGACCGCCGCCATGATCAGCAGGATGCAGTCGGCGCCGAGCGCGCGCGCCTCCGCCACCTGATAGGGATCGAGCATGAAATCCTTGCGCAGCACCGGCAGGTCGACGACCGCGCGCGCTGCGGTCAGGTATTCGTCGCGGCCCTGGAAATAGGGCGCGTCGGTCAGCACCGACAGGCAGGTGGCGCCGCCGGCCGCATAGGCGCGGGCCAGGGCGGCCGGCTCGAAATCGGCGCGGATCAGCCCCTTGGACGGCGACGCCTTCTTGATCTCGGCGATCAGGGCAAAGCGTCCGGCGCCCGATGCGGCGGCGAGCCGGTCGGCGAAGCCGCGCGTCGGCCCTTGCGCCTTCGCCGCCGCCTCGACCTCGGCGAGACCACGGGCGGCGCGGCATCGCGTCACATGGGCGCGCTTGTCGGCGCAGATCTTCGCGAGAACGTCGCTCATTCCGGCGCCGCCTCGTTGCTGATCGTCACCAGCCGCTCCAGCGCCGCCTTGGCGCGGCCGCTGTCGATCGCCTGGGCGGCCATGGAGGCGCCGGTCTTCAGGTCCTCCGCCTTGCCGGCGATGAGGAGCGCGGCGGCGCTGTTCAGCAGCACGATGTCGCGATAGGGGCCGAGCTTGCCGGCGAGCAGCTCGCGCAGCGCCTTGGCATTCGTCGCCGCGTCCGCGCCTTTCAGCGCGGCGGCGTCGGAGCGCGGCAGGCCGGCATCCTCCGGCGTCACGTCGAACACGCGCACATTGCCGTCCGCGAGCTCGGCGACGTGCGACGCGCCGGTCGTCGTCAGCTCGTCCAGACCGTCGGAGCCGTGCACCACCCAGGCGCGCTCCGTGCCCAGATTGCCGAGCACGCGGGCGAGCGGCTCGATCCAGGGCCGCGCGAACACGCCGATCAGCTGGCGCGTCGCGCCCGCCGGGTTCGACAGCGGTCCCATCAGGTTGAAGATCGTGCGCGTGCCGAGCTCCACCCGGACCGGCCCCACGTGGCGCATGGCGCCGTGATGGCGCGGCGCCAGCATGAAGCCGACCCCCGCCTCGCGCATCGCCTTCTCGACCAGGCGCATGTCGGCGTCGACATTGACGCCGAGCGCCTGCAGCACGTCCCCGGCGCCGGACCGCGAGGAGGCCGCGCGGTTGCCGTGCTTGGCGACCGGGACGCCGCAGCCGGCGACGACGAAGGAGACCGCGGTCGAGATGTTCCAGGTGCCGGACTGGTCGCCGCCGGTGCCGCAGGTGTCTATCGCGCCTTTCGGCGCCTTCACCGGCACCATCTTGGCGCGCATGGCCCGGACCGCGCCGGTGATCTCCTCCACCGTCTCGCCGCGCACCCGGAGCGCCATCAGGAAGCCGCCCATCTGCGCCGGCGTGGCGTTGCCGGTCATCATCACGTCGAAGGCCATCTCGGCCTCCGCGTCGGACAGCGGCCGGCCCGACGCCGCGATGGCGATCAGGCTCTTGAAATCGGTCTGCTGGCCGTCGGTCATGGCACCTTGGACGAGCATCGTGCGTGCTTCGACAAGCTCAGCATGAGGACTTTCTTTGTGCCATGGAGATTCTACCTCGTCCTGAGCCTGTCGAAGGACGTTTCACGCACCGGCTGCCATCGCGCGTGCAGGCTCCGGCAGCACCGCGTTGAGCCCGGACAGGCGCAGGAAATTGGCGAGCAGGGCATGGCCATGCTCCGAGGCGATGCTCTCCGGATGGAACTGCACGCCGTGCACGGGACGCTCGCGATGGGCGAGGCCCATGATGATGCCGTCCTCGGTCTCCGCCGTGATCTCCAGGCAGTCGGGCAGGGAGGCGCGGTCGACGATCAGCGAGTGGTAGCGCGTCGCCCGGAACGGGTTCGGCAGCCCGGCGAACAGCCCGGCGCCGCGGTGATGCACCTGGCTGATCTTGCCGTGCATGGGAAGCGGCGCGCGCACCACCTTGCCGCCGAAGGACTGGCCTATCGCCTGGTGTCCCAGGCAGACGCCGAGCAGCGGCACGCGGCCGGCCGCCTTCCCGATGAGGTCGAGGCAGATCCCCGCCTGGTCCGGATCGCAGGGGCCGGGCGACAGGATGATCCCCTGCGGCCTCATCCCGAGCGCCTCGTCCGCCGTCAGCGCGTCGTTGCGCCGGACGACGAGCTCCGCCCCCAGCTCCCCCAGGAAGTGGAACAGGTTGTAGGTGAAGCTGTCGTAGTTGTCGATCAGGAGGAACATGGGGATGGGCGGCTAAGATCTTAAAAACGCAGGCTGAACCAGCATCAGCCCTTATAGCAGCCGAGCATGGGCCAGGGGAAGGGAGTCGCGCTTCGCATGTCATGGACGGAGCCGCGACGGGCAGCCGTCGCCCCGTGACCCGGCGAGGAGCGCGACGTGGCCATCGAGCCGACACCGAATCTCCGGCGGGCGCCCCTATGAGATGCGGCCGATAGGCATCTATTCCGGACT
>DAIMFL010000206.1:0-3236 GCA_036724615.1 Alphaproteobacteria bacterium
CGCCCCCGGCGCGGCGCGGGCGGCGCTGGCTCCCCTACCGGTGGCCGCCCTGCGCCTCGTGCCCGCGGCGGCGGCGGGACTCGACCGGCTCGGCCTGCGCCGGGTCGGCGAGCTCTACAAGCTGCCGCGGGCGACGCTCGCCCGCCGCTTCGGCGATCATGTGGGACGCCGCCTCGACCAGGCGCTCGGCCGCCTGCCCGAGCCGATCTCGCCGCGGCGCCCCGCCGAGCCGCATCTCGCCCGCGTGGTGTTCGCCGAGCCGGTGCTGCATGCCGAGGGCCTCGCCGCCGGTCTCGAATGGCTGCTGACGCGGCTCTGCCGCGATCTCGATGCGGCCCGGCTCGGCGCGCGCCGCCTCGTGCTCACCCTCTACCGGGTGGACGGCAGCCTGCGCCGCGCCGCGATCGGCACCAGCCGGCCGAACCGCGATCCGGCCGCGCTCTCCCGGCTGTTCGCCGGGCATATGGACCGCCTGGATCCCGGCTTCGGCGTCGAGGTGATGACGCTCGAGGCCGCCGCGGCGGAGGTACTCGGTGCCTTGCAGCTCGTCCTGGGACGCAATGCCGGAAAGAGAAGAGAACCACAGAGGCACGGAGACACAGAGGAAAATGCTGTCATGCGCGGGCTCGACCCGCGCATCCATCCATCCGCCTGCGCAAACGGCGGAATGGATCGCCGGGTCGAGCCCGGCGATGACAGTCTTCCTGCAAACATCTCTGTGCCTCCGTGCCTCTGTGGTGATCTTAAGAGCGGGACCGCCGAGATCGCCCAGCTGCTCGACCGGCTCGGCAACCGCCTCGGCTTCGACCGGCTGACCCGCCCGGCGCCGCGCGAGAGCCATGTGCCGGAGCGCGCCGCCGCCCGTGTGTCGGTGGCGCAGGAGATCGCGCCGAAGCCCTGGCCGGCGCTCCGGCCCCGCCCGCTGCGCCTGCTCGAGCGGCCGGAGCCGATCGAGGCGACGGCGCTGCTGCCCGATCATCCGCCGGTCCTGTTCCGCTGCGGGGCGACGCTCCATCGCGTCGCCCGCGCCGAGGGGCCGGAGCGGATCCTTCTCGAATGGTGGCATGCGGCCCCGGACGCGGCCGATGCGATCGCGACGCCCTGGCGGGACTATTTCCGCGTCGAGGACACGGACGGGCGCCGCTACTGGGTCTATCGCGAGACGCCGGTGGAGGGCATGGCCCGCTGGTTCCTGCACGGCCAGTTCGGGTGAGGCGACGATGAGCAGCACCCCCGCCTATGCCGAGCTCCAGGTCACCAGCAATTTCAGCTTCCTGCGCGGCGCCTCGCATCCGGAGGAGCTGGTCCTGACCGCCGCGGCGCTCGGCTATCGCGCCATCGCCCTCACCGACCGCAACAGCCTGGCCGGGGTGGTGCGCGCCCACGAGGCGGTCCGCGAGCTCGCCGCGGGATCGGGCCTGCGTCTGCTGGTCGGCGCCCGGCTCGACCTGCAGGACGGCGCGAGCCTGCTCGCCTATCCGGTCGACCGCGCCGCCTATGGCAGGCTCTGCCGCCTGCTCACTACCGGCAAGCGCCGCGCGCCCAAGGGCGAATGCCACCTGACCCTCGACGACGTGATCGAGTGTGGCGAGGGGCTCGTCGTCGTCGCCCTGCCGCCTGAAGAAATTTCACCTGCACGCGTCTGTACTGCGGCTTCACCCCCACCCCGGCCCTCCCCCATCGAGGGGGAGGGGGATTCTTTCAGGGGCCCGGTCGAATCCCCTCCCCCCTTGTGGGGGAGGGATAGGGTGGGGGGTGGGGCAAGAGCCGGGTCTCTCCGTGCCTCTGTGCCTCTGTGGTTCTCTTCCTTTTTGAAGACGCTGGCAGGAGGCTTTCCCGGACGCGCCTATCTCGCGGCGAGCTGGCTCCATCGCGGCGACGACGTGCGGCGCATCGCGGCGCTGGCGCTGCTGGCCGATGAGTGCGGCACGCCGCTCGTCGCCACCAACGACGTGCATTACCACGTGCCGGAACGGCGCGCGCTGCAGGACGTGGTGACCTGCATCCGCGAAGGCTGCACGATCGACGAAGCGGGCTTCCGCCTGCTCGCCAATGCCGAGCGGCATCTGAAGCCGCCGGCGGAGATGGCGCGGCTCTTCGCCGACTGGCCCGAGGCGGTCGCCCGCACGGTGGAGATCGCCGAGCGCTGCCGCTTCAGCCTCGACGAGCTGCGCTACGAATATCCCGACGAGCTGACCGGCGCGGGCCGCACGCCGCAGCAGGAGCTGGAGCTCCTCACCTGGCAGGGCGCCGCCATCCGCTATCCCGCCGGCGTGCCGGAGAAGGTCAAGGCGACGATCGCGCACGAGCTGCGGCTCATCGAGAAGCTCGACTACGCGCCCTATTTCCTGACCGTCCACGACATCGTCCGCTTCGCGCGCAGCAAGGACATCCTCTGCCAGGGCCGCGGCTCGGCCGCCAATTCGGCCGTGTGCTATTGCCTGCAGATCACCGGCGTCGATCCGGCGCGTCACGATTTGCTGTTCGAGCGCTTCGTCAGCGCCGCCCGCAACGAGCCGCCGGACATCGACGTGGATTTCGAGCACGAACGGCGCGAGGAGGTGATCCAGTACATCTATCGCAAATACGGGCGCGAGCGCGCCGGGATCGCCGCCACCGTCATCTGCTATCGCGGGCGCGGCGCCATCCGCGAGGTCGGCAAGGCGCTCGGCCTGTCGCTCGACACGGTCTCGGCCCTCTCCGGCACGATCTGGGGCTGGAGCCGCGAAGGCGCCGCCGAGGCCCAGGTGCGCGAGCTCGGCCTCGATCCGACGCGCGGCCGGCTCGCCCTCGCCCTGAAGCTCGCGCGCCAGCTCATGGGATTCCCGCGCCACCTGTCGCAGCATGTCGGCGGCTTCGTCATGACCCGCGGCCGGCTGGACGAGGTGGTGCCGATCGAGAACGCCGCCATGGCCGAGCGGACCGTGGTCGAGTGGGACAAGGACGATCTCGCCGCGCTCGGCATCCTGAAGGTCGACGTGCTCGGGCTCGGCATGCTGACCTGCCTGTCCAAGGGCTTCCATCTCATCGGCCGGCACTGGGGCAAGGCCTACGAGCTCGCCACCGTCCCGCCGGAGGACCCGGCGGTCTACGACATGCTGAGCCAGGCCGATTCGATCGGCGTCTTCCAGGTGGAGAGCCGGGCGCAGATGACCATGCTGCCGCGGCTCAAGCCGCAAAACTTCTACGACCTGGTGATCGAGGTGGCGATCGTGCGGCCCGGTCCGATCCAGGGC
>DAIMFL010000207.1:0-3205 GCA_036724615.1 Alphaproteobacteria bacterium
ACCGACTTCGCGAGCCTGGCGGCGGCCTCGGCCCCGGCCGCCTCGAGCAGCGGAGCCTGACCTTCGACCGCCTGGGTCAGCCGGCGCGCCGCCGCCTCGGCCGCTTCGCCCAGCGCGGCCGCCTGCTCGGCCGTCGCGCCTTTGAGCACGGCGGCGCGGTTGACCGCGGCCTCCGCCGCCGCGGCGAGCTCGCCGGTGAGCCGCTTCAGCGTCTCGGCGACGCGGCCGGCCGCGCGCTCCGCCGCGGCGTTCGCCTCGTCGGTCTGGGCGCGCACCGAGGACTGCAGGGATTTGCCCTGGCTCACCACCCGCTCGACCATGGCGGCGAGCCGGTCGGCCTGGTCCTGGATGGCGGCAGCGATGCGCCCGGCCGCGCCGTCCCCTGCCCCCGCCAAAGCGGCGATCTGCTCCTCCAGCAGCGCGGCGATCGCGGAGCGGCGCTCCTCCAGCGCGGCGGAGAGCTCCCCGATCGCCTCGGCCTGGGCCGCCACCGTCGCCTCGATGTCCTCGGCCTTGGCGCGCGACTGGCCGGCGGTCTCGGCGAGCCGCGCCGCCTGTGCGTGGAACGCCGCGCCCAGCCGGCCGAGCGTCGCCTCCGCCTCGGCGGTCGCGGCGTCGAGCTCGTCGCGCTGCCGGCGCAGCGACTGGGTGACGACGGCGATGCGGCTTTCCGCGTCCTCGGCGGGATAGGTGAGCCGGCGCAGCTCGTCCCGCAGCAGCGCCGTGTGGCGGGCGATCTGGCGGCCGGGGCGCAGCGCGCTCACCACCAGCCACAGGAAGGCGAGCGGCGCGAACACGCCGGTGAACACCGCGCCCAGCTCGTGCGGCAGCAGGGCCTCGAGATTGGCGATCCCGATCAGGACCTGAAGATAGTAGGCGGCGGCGGCGAGCCAGGCGAGGGTCAGCGCCGCCCCGATCGACAGCGCCAGCCGGCTGCTTCTATCGGTCGAGGCGTCCATCGCCGGATCCCCGTCGCGTCATGCGGCCATGCGGCGACGGCGGATCAGGCCTAGAATCTCGGACGCGGCGAGCGGAATGTTCGTCCCCGGGCCGTAGATCGCGGCGACCCCCTCGCCACGCAGCAGATCGTAATCCTGCGGCGGGATCACGCCGCCGCACACCACCAGGACATTGCCTGCCCCCATGCCTCTCAGCGCCGTGACGAGCTGCGGCACCAGCGTCTTGTGGCCGGCCGCCTGGGACGACACGCCGACCACGTGAACGTCGTTCTCGATCGCCTGGCGCGCCGCTTCCTCCGGCGTCTGGAACAGCGGGCCGATGTCCACGTCGAAGCCGATATCGGCGAAGGCCGTGGCGATCACCTTGGCCCCGCGATCATGGCCGTCCTGGCCGAGCTTCACCACCAGCATGCGCGGCCGGCGGCCTTCCTCCTCGGCGAAGGCCTGGACCTCCTGCTGGATGCGCCTGAAGCCGAGATCGCCCTCATAGGCCGCGCCGTAGACGCCGGAGATGCTGTGGGTGGTCGCGCGGTGGCGAGAGAACACCTTCTCCAGCGCGTCGGAGATCTCGCCCACCGTCGCGCGCGCCCGCGTGGCCTCGACGGAGAGCGCGAGCAGATTGCCCTGGCCGCTTTCCGCCGCGCGGGTGAGCGCCTCGAGCGCGGCGCGGCAGCGCCCGTCGTCGCGCGCCGCGCGCAGCTTCGCCAGCCGCGCGACCTGCTGCTCGCGCACCTTGCTGTTGTCGATGTCGAGGATCTCGACGTTTTCCGTCTCGCCCTGGTCGAGGCGGTACTTGTTGACGCCGACGATGACGTCCTCGCCGCGATCGACCCGCGCCTGGCGGCGCGCCGCCGCCTCCTCGATCCGGAGCTTCGGCATGCCGGACTCGACCGCCTTGGTCATGCCGCCCATCGCCTCGACCTCGTCGATGAGCTTCATCGCCTCGGCGGCGAGGCTCGCGGTCAGCGCCTCCACGTAGTAGCTGCCGCCCAGAGGATCGACGACCCTGGTGATGCCGGTCTCCTCCTGCAGGATCAGCTGTGTGTTCCGGGCGATGCGGGCCGAGAACGGCGTCGGCAGCGCCAGCGCCTCGTCGAGCGCGTTGGTGTGCAGGGACTGCGTCCCGCCGAGCGCGGCGGCGAGCGCCTCGATCGTGGTGCGCACGACGTTGTTGTAGATGTCCTGCCCGGCCAGGCTGACGCCGGAGGTCTGGCAATGGGTCCGGAGGGCCAGGCTCGCCGGCTTCTTCGGATCGAACTGCGCCATGAGACGCGCCCAGAGGAGGCGCGCGGCGCGCAGCTTCGCCACCTCCATGAAGAAGTTCATGCCGATGGCGAAGAAGAAGGACAGGCGCGGCGCGAATTTGTCGATGTCGAGCCCGCGGGAGAGCGCGGCCCGCGCGTATTCGAGCCCGTCGGCGATGGTGAAGGCGAGCTCCTGCACCGCCGTCGCCCCGGCTTCCTGCATGTGGTAGCCGGAGATCGAGATCGAGTTGAACTTCGGCATGTGATGCGCGGTGTAGTCGATGATGTCCGCCACGATGCGCATGGACGGGGCGGGCGGGTAGATATAGGTGTTGCGGACCATGAACTCCTTGAGGATGTCGTTCTGGATGGTCCCGGAGAGCTTCTCCTGCGGAACGCCCTGCTCCTCGGCGGCGACGATGTAGCCCGCCATCACCGGCAGTACCGCGCCGTTCATGGTCATCGACACCGACATGCGGTCGAGCGGGATGCCGTCGAACAGGATCTTCATGTCCTCGACGGAATCGATCGCGACGCCCGCCTTGCCGACATCGCCCACCACGCGCGGATGATCGGAGTCGTAGCCGCGATGGGTGGCGAGGTCGAAGGCGACCGACAGCCCCATCTGGCCGGCCGCGAGATTCTGGCGATAGAAGGCGTTCGATTCCTCGGCGGTGGAGAAGCCGGCATATTGCCGGACCGTCCACGGCCGGTTGGCGTACATGGTGGCGCGCGGTCCGCGCAGATAGGGCGGGAAGCCCGGCAGCGTATCGACGCTCTCCAGCCCTTCGAGATCGGCCGCGGTATAGAGCGGCTTCACCCGGATGCCTTCCGGGGTCCGCCAGTCGAGATCGGCAAGCGGCTTTCCGGACAGCTCCTGCTCGGCGAGCGCCGTCCAATCCGCCACGGTCTTCTTCGCAAAGTCAGCCACGAACAGCCCTCCACACGTGGGGCGGAGTATAGCGGAGCGGTTCCCGCGGTGTCGATGAAAGCCCCGCCGGA
>DAIMFL010000208.1:0-3108 GCA_036724615.1 Alphaproteobacteria bacterium
CGGCGCTCGACCGCGCCGCCGCCGAGGCGGCGGATGCCGTCGCCGTCCTGGAGCGGCTGCTGGGCGACCTCGATGCGAACCCCGGCCGGCTGGAGAAGATCGAGGAGCGGCTGTTCGCCCTGCGCGGCCTGGCGCGCAAGCACGGGCTCGCCGTCGACGACCTCGCCGATCTGCGCGGGCGGCTGGCCGAGCGGCTGGCGGCGATCGAAGGCGGCAGCGCGCGGCTCGCACGGCTCGCCGAGGCGGCGGAAGCGGCGCGGCAGGCCTATGTCGTCGCCGCGGAGTCGCTGAGCGCCGCGCGGCAGGCGGCGGCGAAGAAGCTCGACAAGGCGGTCAATGCCGAGCTGCCGCCGCTGAAGCTCGAGAAGGCGCGCTTCGCGAGCCGGCTCGAGCGCCTCGCCGAGACGCAATGGGGCGAGCAGGGCCTCGACCGCATCGCCTTCGAGGTCGCGACCAATCCGGGCACGCCGCCCGGCGCCCTCGCCCGCATCGCCTCCGGCGGCGAGCTCGCCCGCTTCATGCTGGCGCTGAAGGTGGCGCTCGCCGCGGCCGATCCCGTCGCCACGCTGGTCTTCGACGAGGTGGATGCCGGCGTCGGCGGCGCGACCGCCACCGCGGTCGGCGAGCGGCTGGCGCGGCTGGCGCAGAAGGTGCAGGTGCTGGTCGTCACCCATTCGCCGCAGGTCGCGGCCAAGGCGACCCACCACTGGCGCGTCCGCAAGGAGAGCAAGGGCAGGACGACGCTCACCCGCGTCGAGCCGCTGGCTCCGGGCGCCAGCCGCGAGGAGATCGCGCGCATGCTGGCGGGCGCCGAGGTGACGGCCGAGGCGCGCGCCGCGGCCGACCAGCTGATCGGGGAGCGTCCGACCGGAGGCGCCGCGTGACGAGGTCCGTCGAAACCCTGCCGGTGGAGAAGCTCACGAAGGAGCAGGCGGCGGCCGAGCTCGAGCGGCTCGCCAGGGAGATCGCCCGGCACGACGCTCTCTATTACCAGAAGGACGCGCCGGAGATCTCCGACGCCGCCTATGACGCGCTGCGGCGGCGCAACGACCTGATCGAGCAGCGCTTCCCCAGGCTGAAGCGCGAGGACAGCCCGAGCCGGCGCGTCGGCGCCGCGCCGGCCCTGGGCTTTGCCAAGGTCAGGCATGCCAGGCCGATGCTCTCGCTCGACAACGCCTTCGACGAGGCGGACGTGCGCGACTTCGTCGGGCGCATCCGGCGATTCCTCAACCTGCCCCCCGACACGCCGGTCGAGTTCGTCGCCGAACCGAAGATCGACGGGCTCTCCGCCTCGCTGCGCTACGAGAAGGGCCGCTTCGTCCGGGGCGCGACGCGCGGCGACGGCGTGGTCGGCGAGGACATCACCGCCAATCTCGGCACGATGGACGACGTGCCGCAGCAGCTCGCCGGCCGCGACGTCCCGGACGTGATCGAGATCCGCGGCGAGGTCTACATGCGCCGCCAGGAATTCATGGAGCTCAATGCCCGCCGCGAGGCGGAGGGCGACACGCTGTTCGCCAATCCGCGCAACGCGGCGGCCGGCAGCGTGCGCCAGCTCGACCCCGCGGTCACCGCCTCGCGCCCGCTGCATTTCTTCGCCTATTCCTGGGGCGAGACGAGCGGCCGCGTCGCCGACTCCCATTGGCATTTCCTGGAGAAGCTGACGCGCTGGGGCTTCCAGGTGAACCCCGAGGCGCGGCTCACCAGGGACATCGACGAGGCGCTCGCCCTCTACGAGCGGATCGGCGGCCAGCGGGCGGAGCTGCCCTACGACATCGACGGCGTCGTCTACAAGGTGAACCGCCTCGACTGGCAGGAGCGGCTGGGCTTCGTCAGCCGTGCGCCGCGCTGGGCGATCGCCCACAAATTCGCCGCCGAGCGCGCGCAGACCCTGCTCCGCAAGATCGCGATCAGCGTCGGGCGCACCGGCACGCTGACGCCGGTCGCCGAGCTGGAGCCGATCACGGTGGGCGGCGTCGTGGTGGCGCGCGCGACCCTGCACAACGAGGACGAGATCGAGCGCAAGGACATCCGCGAGGGCGACCACGTGGTCATCCAGCGCGCCGGCGACGTCATCCCGCAGGTCGTCGAGGTGGTGCTGGAGAAGCGGAAGAAGGGCGCGCCCAAGTTCACGTTTCCCGACCACTGCCCGGCCTGCGGCAGCCTGGCGATCCGCGAGGCCGGCGAGGCGGCGCGCCGCTGCACCGGGGGCCTCATCTGCCCGGCCCAGGCGGTCGAGCGGCTGAAGCATTTCGTCAGCCGGAACGCCTTCGACATCGAAGGGCTCGGCGAGAAGCACATCGCTGCGTTCTGGCAGGACAAGCTGATCGAGCAGCCGGCCGACATCTTCCGCCTGCACCGGCATCGCGACGCGCTGATCGAGCGCGAGGGCTGGGGCGCGCAGTCCGTCGCCAAGCTGTTCGACGCCATCGAGGCGCGGCGCAGCATCCGGCTCGACCGCTTCATCTACGCGCTCGGCATCCGCCAGGTCGGCGAGGCCACGGCCAAGCTGCTGGCGCGCAACTTCGGCTCGTTCGAGGGCTGGCGCGGGGCGATGCTCGAGGCCCGGGACCCGGACAGCCCCGCCTATCACGAGCTCGTCAGCATCGAAGGGATCGGCCCGTCCGTCGCCGCCGACATCCTCGGCTTCTTCGCCGAGGAGCACAATCTGAAGGTGCTCGGCGACCTCGAGACGGAGCTCGCCATCGAGGACATGCCGGCCCCCGCGGCCGGCGGCTCGGCCATCGCCGGCAAGACCGTCGTCTTCACCGGGACGCTGGAGACCATGGGCCGCAACGAGGCCAAGGCCACGGCCGAGTCCCTCGGCGCCAAGGTCGCCGGATCGGTGTCGAAGAAGACCGACATCGTGGTGGTCGGCGCCGACGCCGGCTCGAAGGCGAAGAAGGCCGCCGAGCTCGGCGTGACGACGATGACCGAGCAGGAGTTCCTGACGCTGATCGGGCGCGGGTGATAGGGAGCAAGCAGAGGAAAGGATTCCCCTCCCCTCGCGGGAGGGGAAGGGGCCCATCGCGAAGCGATGGGAAGGGGAGGGGGTGTCTGGGGTAACGATTCTCGCGCGCGCTGCCGCGCGCGAGACCCCTCCCCCTG
>DAIMFL010000209.1:0-3102 GCA_036724615.1 Alphaproteobacteria bacterium
GGCCGGCCGTCGCCGTCGCCGCGCTCGCCGGCGCGGGCAGCTGGGCGGTCGCCAGCGGCTGGGCCGCCCGGCAGTGGACTGCGCTCGCCGCCGCCACGCTCGAGGCCTCCGCCGATGCCGGCCTCGCGCTCCGGGAGGTGCTGGTGCAGGGGCGCAGCCGCACCTCGCAGGAAGAGCTCATGACGGCGCTCGACCTGACGCTCGGCGCGCCGATCCTGGCGCTCGACCCCGCCGTCCTGCGCGCCCGGCTGGAGGCGCTGCCCTGGGTGGCGCGCGCCACGGTCGAGCGGCGCCTGCCCGACACGCTGTTCATCGCGGTGGAGGAGCGCGAGCCGCTCGCCCTCTGGCAGGAGAGCGGCGAGAGCGTGCTCATCGACTGGGACGGCGCCGTGATCGCCGACCCGGCGATCGGGCGCTTCGCGCATCTGCCGCTGGTCGTCGGCGAGGGCGCGAACGGCCGCGCCGCCGAGCTCATCGGGCTGATCGCGCTGGCGCCCGATCTCGCGGCCCGGGTCACGGCCGCCGTCTGGGTCGGCGCGCGGCGCTGGAACATCCGTCTCGACAACGGCGTGGACGTGCGCCTGCCGGAGGAGAACGGCGCCGCCGCCTGGATCGAGCTGGCCAAGGCGCAGCGGCAGCACGGGCTCATCGACCGCGATCTCATCGCCATCGACCTCCGCCAGCCCGATCGGCTGATCGTCCGCCTCACCCCCGAGGCGGCAGCCCGGCGGCGCGATCCGGGTGACAGCACATGAGAAAGACTCGCCTCGCCCCCCGCCACGGGCTGATCGCCACGCTGGACGTGGGCAGCAGCAAGATCTGCTGCTTCATCGCCCGCGCCGACGACGACGGCCGGCCGCGGGTGACCGGGATCGGGCACCAGCTGTCCCGCGGCGTGCGCGGCGGCGCCATCGTCGACATGGAAGCCGCCGAGGGCGCGATCCTGACCGCGGTGCATGCCGCCGAGCAGATGGCCGGCGAAACCATCCAGGACGTCATCGTCAACGTCTCCGGCGGCTATCCCGCCTCGCAGACCGTCGGCGTCGAGGTCACCATCGCCGGGCACGAGGTCGGCGACGGCGATCTGAAGCGCGTGCTGGCGCACGGGCAGACGATCGACGGCAACGGCGAGCGCCAGCTCATCCATTCGATTCCCGTCGGCTACACGATCGACGGCAGCCGCGGCATCCGCGACCCGCGCGGCATGTACGGCGAGCGGCTCGGCGTCGACATCCATCTGGTCACGGCGAGCGCGGGGGCGGTCCGGAACCTCGCCACCTGCGTCGCGCGCTGCCATCTCGACATAAGGGGCCTCGTCGTCTCGCCCTTCGCCTCCGGCCTCGCCACGCTGGTCGAGGACGAGATGGATCTGGGCGTCACCGTCATCGACATGGGCGGCGGCACCACCACCATCGCGGTCTTCTTCGACGGCAACGTGGTCTTCACCGACAGCGTGCCGATCGGCGGCGCGCACGTGACCAGCGACATCGCCCGCGGGCTCTCCACCCCGGTCGTCCATGCCGAGCGCATGAAGACTCTCTATGCGAGCTGCATCGCCTCGCCGGCGGACGAGCGCGACGTCATCGCCGTGCCGCAGGTCGGCGAGGACGACAGCGGCCACGTCAACAACGTGCCGAAGTCGATCCTCTGCGGGATCGTGCAGCCGCGCATCGAGGAGACGTTCGAGCTGGTCCGCGCGAGGCTCGAGGCCTCGGGTTTCGACAAGATCGCCGGCCGGCGCGTCGTGCTCACCGGCGGCGCCAGCCAGCTCGGCGGCGTGCGCGACCTCGCCGCCCTCGTGCTCGACAAGCAGGTCCGCATGGGCCGGCCGATCCGCGTCGCCGGCCTGGCCGAGGCGACGGCGGGCCCCGCCTTCGCCACCTGTGCCGGACTTCTGAACTATGCGCTCCAGGTCGAGGCCGACCAGCCGAAGCCCGGACGCAGCCAGACGGAGGAGCCGAACGGCCTGATCGGCCGGCTCGGCCACTGGTTCCGTGAAAACTTCTGATCCCAAAGCACCTTTCGCTCCGCGCCTCGCGCCCGCGGGCCCCAGCACGGCCCGGGCGCAAGCTTCGCCGGTCGCCCCCGGCGTCACACAACCGGACTGCAAGTCAAGGAGATCGTCATGACGCTCAATCTGTCCGTGCCCCACAACCCGTTCGAGGTGAAGCCCCGCATCACCGTCGTCGGGGTCGGCGGCGCAGGCGGCAACGCCGTCGGCAACATGATCCGTTCCAACCTGGAAGGGGTCGAGTTCATCGTCACCAACACCGATTCCCAGGCGCTGGCCCAGTCGCTCTGCGAGCGCCGGCTCCAGCTCGGCACGCACATCACGCAAGGGTTGGGCGCCGGCTCGCGGCCCGATGTCGGCCGCGCCGCCGCCGAGGAGGTCATCGATCAGCTGATCGAGGAGATCCAGGGCAGCAACATGGTGTTCATCACCGCCGGGATGGGCGGCGGCACCGGCACCGGCGCGGCCCCGGTCATCGCCCGGGCGGCGCGCGAGCACGGCATCCTGACCGTCGGCGTGGTGACCAAGCCCTTCCACTTCGAGGGGCTGCACCGCATGCGCGTCGCCGAGGCGGGCATCCAGGAGCTGCAGCAGTACGTCGACACGCTGCTCATCATCCCGAACCAGAACCTGTTCCGCGTGGCGAACGAGAAGACGACCTTCGCCGACGCCTTCAACCTGGCGGACGAGGTGCTGCACAGCGGCGTGCGCGGCATCACCGACCTGATGGTCATGCCCGGCCTCATCAATCTCGACTTCGCCGACATCCGTGCGGTGATGACCGAGATGGGCAAGGCGATGATGGGCACCGGCGAGGCGGAGGGCGAGAACCGCGCCGTCGCCGCGGCGGAGGCGGCGATCTCCAACCCGCTGCTCGACGACGTGTCGATGAAGGGCGCGCGCGGCGTCCTCATCAACATCACCGGCGGGCTCGACATGACCCTGTTCGAGGTCGACGAGGCGGCGAACCGCATCCGCGACGAGGTCGACCCGGACGCCAACATCATCTTCGGCTCGACCTTCAACCCCACGCTCGAGGGCAAGATCCGCATCTCGGTGGTGGCGACCGGGATCGACGCCGAGGTGCAGCA
>DAIMFL010000210.1:0-3092 GCA_036724615.1 Alphaproteobacteria bacterium
GGTCGAGATAGATGTCCGCGGGGCTGAACGCCGTCCTGTCGCGCATCATTCCCTCGTTCACGCCGTTGCGGGGCCGCGCGGCTTGGCTTTCGCCCTCGGCTTCGCCGCCAGCTTCATTTTCACCTTCGACGGCCTCACCGCCGCATCGCCAGCCGGCGGCGTCTTGTCCGGATAGGCGCAGAGATCGCGGATGAGGCAGTCGGGGCAGCGCGGCTTGCGCGCCGTGCAGATGTAGCGCCCGTGCAGGATCAGCCAGTGATGGGCGTGCAGCCGGTAGGTCTCCGGCACGATGCGCTCGAGCGTCTTCATCATCTGCTCGCGCGTCTTGGAGGGGGCGAGCCCGGTCCGGTTGCCGACGCGGTAGATATGCGTGTCGACCGCGATCACCGGCACGCCGAAGGCTACGTTGAGCACGACCTTGGCGGTCTTGGCGCCCACGCCCGGCAGCTTCTCCAGCGCCGCCGCATCGGCCGGCACCTCGCCGCCATGCTCCGCCAGCAGGATCTCCGCCATGCGGATGACGTTCTTCGCCTTCATGTTGTAGAGGCCGATGTTCCGGATATAGGGCGTGAGCCCGTCGACCCCGAGCCGCACCATCTCCGCGGGCGTCTTCGCCACCTTGAACAGCTCGCGCGTCGCCCGGTTGACGCTGACGTCGGTCGCCTGCGCCGACAGGGCGACCGCGACCAGCAGCGTGTAGGGGTTGATGAACTCGAGCTCGCCGCGCGGGTCGGGATCGGCCGCGGCGAAGCGGCGGAACATCTCCTCGATATCCTTGGGCTTCATGGGGCGCGTCGCAGGGGGATGGAAAATGCGGGGTTCCGAGTTTAACGGGGCACGGCATTGACACAAGCCGGCGGCGCGGCGCCGGTTTGCCGCCGCCCGGAGCGCGACTTATACTCATTCCATGAATGACGAGGTCGTTCCGGTTCCCGCCGCGTCGGACCTTGCGCCGGCAGGATCCGAAGCGCCGGCGGCCGGGGCGGACGGCTGCCTCTTCGACGCCATACTGACCCCCCATCGCAGCCTGAGTGCCCATGGCTTCGTCATCCTGATGAGCCTGGTGGCGGGCGTCGGCTTCGGCATCGGCATCGTCTTCATGACGATGGGGGCCTGGCCGGTCTTCGGCTTCTGCGGGCTCGAGGTCTTCCTGATCTGGCTCTGCTTCCGGCTGTCCTACCGCAGCGGACGGATGTGGGAGCGGGTCCGGCTCACCCCCGCCGCGCTCACCGTCGAGCGCCATCTGACGGACGGGTCGCGGCGCGAATGGAGCTTCCAGCCCTATTGGCTGCGCGTCGTCATGGACGACCCGCCGCAGCACCATAGCCGGCTCACCCTGACCAGCCATGGGGAAAGCCTGGACATCGGCGGCTTCCTGACGCCCGAGGAACGGCTCGACCTGGCCAAGGCGCTCCGGCACGCCCTCACCACCGCCCGCGAGACGCCGATCGGCTGACCGGCGGGCCGCTGCCCTATTGACTCCGGCCCCGTCCAGGCGCTGCGCTCGGCGGTGGACGGGGCTCGCGGGTCGAGGGGGAGCATGGATTGGTATCTGCTGGCGCGCTTCGGCCATGTCGCCGGCTTCGTCCTGCTGGGCGGCGGCCTGGCCGCCGTATTCCTGGCCGACTGGCGAGGCCGTCGGGCGCGCGACGCGCCGGCCTTCGCCGAAGCCGCGCGCTTCACCGCCCTGTTCTATGACGGGCTGGTGGTGCCCGGCGCGCTGCTCATCGCCGCCTCCGGCCTCTGGCTCATGCACCAGCTGGCGCTCGGCTTCTTCGACCAGCCGTGGCTCGTCGGCATGTGGGGCCTGTTCGTCTTCGAGTTCGTCGAGGGCAACACGATCACCCGGCTGGTCTATCGTCGGACGTTGCGGCAGGCGCAAAGCGCTCTCGCCGCCACCGCCGCGCCCGCGTCAGAATTCGCCTCGCAGAGCCTGCTCGGCCG
Source organism: Alphaproteobacteria bacterium (assembly GCA_036724615.1). GTDB lineage: Bacteria > Pseudomonadota > Alphaproteobacteria > Dongiales > Dongiaceae > DAIMFL01. The sequence goes on from DAIMFL010000210.1 coordinate 1,945, forward strand.
CTTCACCCATTTCCTCGACCTGCCGCTCTTCGCGGTGATCGTCTATTGCGGCGTCTTCCGGCCGGAGTCGTCGGTGCATGTCGGCATCGGCATAGCGCTTGCGATCGTGATCGCCGCAACGCTCACCTCGGCTGCGCCGGCGCCACAGGCCCTCACCCTCCCCACGCCCCGTCGACAAGCTCCGGGGCGCGGGTCCCCTCCGTCTCTCGCCGTGCAGGAGAGGGCGAAGAATACGCGCCGGTAACTACAGTCCCAGCACGTCCTTCATGCCGTAGAGCCCGGGCGGCTTGCCGCGCGCCCAGAGCGCCGCCTTGACCGCGCCGCGGGCGAAGATGTCGCGCGACGCCGCCTTGTGGGTGAGCTCCACCCGCTCGCCTTCGGTCGCGAAGATCACCGTGTGATCGCCGACCACGTCGCCGCCGCGCAACGTGGCGAAGCCGATCTCGCCCTTCGGCCGGGCGCCCACATCGCCGTCGCGGGACCTTCGCGCCACCGCGTCGAGGGCCACGCCGCGGCCGGCAGCGGCGGCGCGCCCCAGGGCGAGCGCCGTGCCAGAGGGGGCGTCGACCTTGTGCCGGTGATGCATCTCGACGATCTCGATGTCCCAGTCGGGGTCGAGGGCGCGCGCCACCTGCTCCACCGCGGCGAGGAGCAGGTTGACGCCGAGGCTCATATTGGCGGCGAAGACGATCGCGGCGTCCTGCGCCGCCGTCTCGAGCGCCGCGAGCTGCTCGCGCCCGAGCCCGGTCGTGCCGACGACATGGACCTTGCCGTGCCGGGCCGCCATCGCCGCATGCGCGGCGCTCGCTGCGGGTGCAGTGAAGTCGAGCACCGCGTCGCAGCTCCCGAACAGGCGGTCGGCATCGTCGGTGACGGCGACGCCGAGCGGGTCGAGCCCGGCCAGCGTGCCGAGATCGCGCCCGATCGCGGGGCTTCCCCTGCGCTCCGTCCCGCCCGCCGGCAGGCAGCCCTCCGTCGCCGCGATCATGCGCAGAAGCGCCTGCCCCATGCGGCCGGCGGCGCCGACGACCCCGATGCGATATGCGGTCATGTGTCCCCCTTCGGCGCCCCGCGACAACGCAGGCGGGCCTCGCCCTTCGACAGGCTCAGGGTGAGGCCCTCATGCTGAGCTCGTCGAAGCATGAGGG
>DAIMFL010000211.1:0-3059 GCA_036724615.1 Alphaproteobacteria bacterium
GCGGGTGGGGGTAGGGGGAGGGGCTTCGCGCGCTGGCGCGCGAAGATGATTCTCGAGAGCTCGGCTCGGCCCCCTCCCCTTCCCATCGCTTCGCGATGGGCCCCTTCCCCTCCCGCAAGGGGAGGGGTGAGCATTTTACTGGGCCGAGCCATACTGTCCGACCAGGCTCGCCGCCGGAACCGGCGATGCCCGCCGCGGCGGCGCGGCGCCGGCGAGGTCCGCGACGATGCGCTCGACCACCTGCTCCCGGTCGAGCCCGGCCCGCGCGGCGGCGGCGGCGAAGCCCGCATCGGGCGACAGGCAGGGATTGACGTTGATCTCCAGCACATAGGGCACGCCCGCGGCATCGACCCGGAAGTCGACGCGGGCATAGCCGGTGAGGCCGAAGAGGCGCCAGCAGGCGAGCGCGATCTCGCGCAGCGAGCCGATCAGCGCCGCGTCCTCCGGCCCGAAATCGAAGCGGCGGACCGTGTTGTTGTACTCGAACGAGTCCTCGTGCCACTTGGCGGCGTAGTCGACGATGCGGGCCTTGCCCTCCGGGAAGCCGACGAAGGTCATCTCCGCCGCAGGCAGCACCTCGGGCCCATCCGGCCCGCCGAGCACGGCGATGTTGAACTCGCGCCCGTCGACGAAGCGCTCGACGAACCAGTCGCCGCCGAAGCGGCGCTGGCGCCGTCTCAGGATGCCGGCGAGCTTTCTCGGATCGGCGGTGATCGAGTCCTCGCCGATGCCGATCGAGGCATGCTCCCACACCGACTTCACGATATAGGGGCCGGCGAAGCCGGGCTGTCCCGCGAAATCGGCCGGCGGCTCCCACCAGGGCGCGGTCGGCAGCCCGGCCCCGGCCAGCATGCGCTTCGAGAGCGTCTTCTTGGACGTCAGGAACACCGCGTCGTGGCCCGCCCCGGTATAGGGAATGCCGAGGGAATCCAGCAGGGCGGCCGCCAGGTGAATGAGCCGGCCCTGGCCGTCCACCGACTCGACCAGGTTGAAGGCGAAGGCCGGCTTCAGATGCAGCAGCCGCGCCCGCGCGGCCTCGAGGTCGAGGGTGATCGGCACCGCGACGGGGGCGTAGCCGAGCGCGGCCAGCGCGGCGCGCGCCGTCTCCACCTCGACCAGCACGTCCTGCTCGTCGGGGGCGGCATCGGCGGCGACGGCGCCGTAGAGCACGGCGACGCGGCGGGGTCGGCGGCGTTTCATGGGAACGACGTTGACCATGAGGTCCGCTCCCCTATTCCGCGGCTGCGGCCCGGCGGCCGCCGATCCGCGCCAGGGCGGAGTCGACGATGCGGCCGATCAGGTCGTCATAGGAGATGCCGGCCAGGCCGCACATGATCGGCAGGTCGGAATGCTCCGGATGGAGACCCGCCAGCGGATTGACCTCGAGGAAATGCGGCCGGCCGGCCGCGTCGGAGCGGATGTCGATCCGCCCGCCGTCGCGGCAGCCGAGGGCGCGCCAGGCGGCGAGCGCCACCTCGGCGGCGGCCCGGGCCTCCGGATCGTCCACCAGGCGGTAGACGACGCGGCTCTCGCACTCCTCCTTGTTCACGTAGGAATAGACGTCGGCCTCCGCCTTGTCGGTCAGCACCACCTCCATCACGGCGACGTGGCGCGCGCGGGCGCCCGTGCCGGTGATGCCGACCGTGAACTCGCGCCCCGGCAGGAAGGTCTCGACCAGCACCGGCTGGCGGAACTGCTGGAGGAGCTGGCGGCACACCTTCCTGAGCCCGGAGACGGACGTGACCTTGGAGGCGGGGGTGACGCCCTTGCCCGTCCCTTCCGCGACCGGCTTGGCGAAGAGCGGAAAGGGCAGGTCGACGGCGGCCACATCGGCCGGCTGCTCCACCACCGCGAAGGGCGCGGTCGGCACGCCCTGGTCGCGCACCACGCGCTTCGCCATGCCCTTGTGGAGCGTCAGCGCCATCACCAGCGGGTCGGAGAAGACATAGGGGATGCGCCAGGCGTCGAGCAGCGCCGGAACCTGGGCCTCGCGGCCGATTCCATCCAGCCCCTCGGCGATGTTGAAGACGAGGTCCCAGCGATCGCCGGCCACCAGCCGCGCGGCGAGCTGGCGCACATGGCCGATGCGGTCGACGGCGAAGCCGAGGCGGACGAGGACCCGCTCGATCGCGTCGATCGTGTCCGGGCGGTCGAACTCCGCCGTCTCCTCCAGGCCGTAGCCTTCCGCGAGATACTGCTCCCGCAGGTCGTAGGTCAGGCCGACACGCATCACCGATTGCCTCCCTGGTTGGCGGTCCGCGGCCGGTCGGCGCCGAGGCGCCCGTCCGGATCCGGGTAGCGGTAGAGCCCGTTCTCGAAATTGGTGAGCAGAAGGTCGTCGCCGTCGCGGCCGACCACGTAGTCGGGGATGAGCGGGATCTTGCCCCCGCCGCCCGGCGCGTCGATCACGTAGGTCGGCACCGCGTAGCCGCTGGTGTGGCCCCTGAGCGCCCGGATGATCTCGAGCCCTTTCTCCACCGGCGTCCGGAAATGGGAGGAGCCGGTGATGGGGTCGCACTGATAGAGGTAATAGGGCTTCACCCGGGCCATCAGCAGCCCGTGCATCAGCCGCTTCATCACCGCCGGGTCGTCGTTGATGCCCTTCAGGAGCACGGTCTGGCTGCCGAGCGGGATGCCGGCATCGGCGAGGCGGGCGCAGGCCTCCTTCACCTCCGGCGTCAGCTCGTCGGGATGGGTGACGTGGATGCTCATCCACAGCGGATGATAGCGGCGCAGCATGGAGGTCAGCCGGCGGGTCACCCGCATGGGCAGGACCACCGGCACCTTGCTGCCGATCCTGAGAAATTCCACGTGCCGGATCGTCCTGAGGCGGCCGAGCAGCCATTCCAGCTTGTCGTCGGCCAAGGTCAGCGGGTCGCCCCCGGACAGCAACACATCGCGGATCTCGGGATGCGCCTCGATATAGGCGATCGCCCTCTCCCACTGAGGAATGGAGAAGCTGTATTCGCCGCCCGCCTCGCCCACCATGCGCGAGCGGGTGCAGTAGCGGCAGTAGGTCGAGCAGAAGCCGGTCGTCAGGAAGAGGACGCGGTCGGGAT
>DAIMFL010000212.1:0-3025 GCA_036724615.1 Alphaproteobacteria bacterium
CGGTCAGCACCGTCCAGCCGCTGCCCAGGACGCGTCCCGCCGTGGCCGCCCAGACGCCTAGTCGCCGCATCAGGCGTCTTCCCGGACTCTGCCGACGCCGGCCCTTTCGCGAGCCGCCGCGCGGGCCGCGCCGTCGCTGTCGTGCTGCCACGTCATGCTGCCATGCTGATTCGCGCGCGATGCTAGCACGCGGAGTCCGCGCATCGTCACCCGGATGCGAGGTCGTCCAGGATCGGGCAATCCGGCCGGTGGTCGCCGTGGCAGCGCGAGACGAGATCGCTGAGCGTCCGGCGGATCGACTTCAGCTCCTCGATCTTCTGGTCGATCGCCGCGATATGGCTCGCCGCCAGCGCCTTCACCTGGGCGCTGCCGCGCGCGCGGTCGCGCCACAGCTCCAGCAGCGCGGCCACGTCCTTGACCGGGAAGCCGAGGTCGCGCGCCCGGTGGATGAAGCGCAGAATCTGCACGTCCTGCTCGTCGTACTCGCGATAGCCGCTCTCCGTTCGCGAGGCCTTCGGGATGAGGCCGATCTCCTCGTAATAGCGGATGGTCTTCGCCGGGACGCTGGAGCGCCGGGCGGCGGCACCGATGTTCATGGCCGGACTCTCCTCGAGGCTTGGCGGCAGGGCTGTCCTGTTGTCCAGTATCCTCAATATGGCGATGCCTTCCAGGAACTGGAAGGTCGGATTGCGGCGCGCTTGACCTTCCAGCGGGTGGAAGGCGGACGAAGAAGGACCGACCGGACCACGGACAACGACGGACAGCGCCCATGAAGATCCACGCACTCGCCCTGCTCGCCGCCGCGCCCCTGCTGGCCCTGGCCCCCGGCACCGCCGCCCAGGACCCGGCCGCCAAGGCCTTGGACGACGCCATGCAGAAGATGATGCACGGCATGCACATGCAGAGCACCGGCGATCCGGACAAGGACTTCGCCATCATGATGATCGTCCATCATCAGGGGGCGATCGACATGGCGAAGGTGGAGCTCGAACATGGCGACGACCCGCAGATGCGGGCGCTCGCGGCCGAGGTCATCGCCGCCCAGGAGCAGGAGATCGCCGAGATGAAGGCCTGGCTGGAGGCGCAGGAGTGACGCTGCGGACGGAGACCGTCGGATGAAGCCGGGCGGAGCCGCACTCCTGCTCGCGATCGCTGCGTCCGTCGCGGCGCCCGCGTCGGCGGCGGAGCCGATCCCCGCGGCCGTAGCCGCCTTCGACAATTACGACACGGCCGGCGAAGCGCCGGAGTCGACGGAGGCCCATGCCGCCCGGGTGGAGGGCTTCGCCGGACTCATTGCGGACGGGCTTGCCTCCGCGGAAGCCTACCGGGTCGTGCCGCTGGCCTGCGCCGCGCCGCCCTGCTCCGCCGGCTCGATGCCGGCGGGCGCGCTGATCGCGGCGGCGCGGGCGGCCGGCGCCCGGGTGCTCGTCTATGGCGGCATCCACAAGATGAGCACGCTGATCCAGATGGGGAAGGTCCAGGCGGTCGATCTCGCGAGCGAGCGGCTGATCCTCGACCAGTCGTTCTCCTTCCGCGGCGACACCGACGAGGCGTTCCGCCGGGCCGCGCAGTTCGTCGTGCGTTATCTCGAGGACGCGGCGCCGGGGGAGTGAACGGCCGGATTCCTCAGAGCCCGGCCTTCACCTGCTCGTACATCGTCACGTACTTCTCCTTGATCTCGGGCGGCACCTCCTCGAGGAAGACGCCCTGGGCGAACAGCGCGTCCGGATCGCTGAGCCCGAGCTCGCTCAGCCGGTTCTTGTCGGCCAGTTCGAAGGACTTGCGGTTGGAGTGACCGTAGCCGAACTGCTCGATGAGCTGCTTGCCGCTTTCCGGAGCGAGCATCGCGTCGATGAAGTCGTAGGCCGCCTGCTCGTCGCCCGACGCGCCCTCGATAAGGGCGAGGCCGCAGACCCAGGTCAGGATGCCTTCCTTCGGGTTCATGTAGGCCACCGGCACGCCCTGCGACTTCAGCGCGTGATAGGAGCTGTTCCAGGCATAGGCGGCCACCACCTCGCCGCTCGCCATGCTCTGCTCCAGGGCGGTGTTGTCGACCCAGTAATAGCGCAGCAGCGGCCGCTGCCTGGCGAGCAGGTCGCGCACCTTGGCCAGCTGCTCGTCGTCGAGGCTCGCGATGTTGCGGAAGCCGAGCGCCAGCGCCGCTGCGGGCACCGCGCCGTCCACGGAATCGTACATCGCGAGCCGACCGGTGTATTTCTCGTCGAACAGCAGCATCCAGGACTCGGTGTTGGTGTCGACCAGGTCGGTCCGATAGAGCACCGACGAGTTGCCCCAGTCCCACGGCACGAAGTACGGCTTTCCATCCACCACGGTGCCGCCGATCGTGGTGAGCTGCGAGAAAATGCTGCCGTAATGCTGCAGCCGCGACGTGTCGACCGGCTTCAGGATGCCGGCATCGCGCCAGCGCGGCACGGAGTAGGTGCAGGGATGGGCGACGTCCGGCTGATAGCCGCCGCGCATCTTCTGCAGCGCCTCCTCCTCGTCGGCGAAGATGCTGTGCGCGACCGGATGGCCGTATTTCTCGACGAAGGGCTGGTGGAACATCGGGTCCTCGTAGGAGGCCCAGGTGAAATACTCGATGTCGCCCGACTGCGCGGCGGCCGGGCGGCGCAGCACCGGCAGGACCGCCATGCCGACGCCCACCGCCGCCAGAGCCTTCGCCACCTGCCGGCGGGTCATCCGCCCCTCGGCCAGCCGATCGGCAAATTCCGTCGTCTCCATGGTGTCTCCCTGTCCCTGCCTGTGCGGGAGCGCTATTCCGCTGCGCCCGCGGTTTCCGTCCGAAGATGATGCATGGACGCCATGCGTCATCAAAGAACATTCGCGAGGCAACCGGAGGATGCACGGTGCGCCGGCTCGTCGCGCCAAGGCGCATGCGGTCGCTGCCGGATGCGCAGTCCGGAATAGATGCCTATCGGCCGCATCTCATAGGGGCGCCCGCCGGAGATTTCGGTGTCGGCCCGATGGCCACGTCGCGCCCGTCGCCGGGTCACGGGGCGACGGC
>DAIMFL010000213.1:0-3020 GCA_036724615.1 Alphaproteobacteria bacterium
TCGCCGGGCCCTCATCCCGAGCTTGTCGAGGGAGACCCGGCGATCCATTCCGCCGTTCGCGCTGGCGGACGAATGGATGCGCGGGTCGAGCCCGCGCATGACAATATTCCTTTGTCCTCTACGTCTCTGCGGTTCTCAGCTTCACCTTTGCGCCGGCCGGAGTTCCGGCATGCGCAGCTCCGGCGCGCCGGCCGGCCGGGCGATCGGCTCGAGCAGGGCGGCCACGGGCTCCAGCAGCGCGGCGATCCTGGCGAGCAGGGCGAGCCGCGCCTGGGCCTGCTGGTCGATGAGCCCGCTCCCGACCAGGCTCTCGAGCAGCTGCTGGAGCGGCGGCTGCGGCTTCGGGTAGGGCTCGAGCCGCACCGGTGTTTCGGCGCCGAGCCCCGCCGCCTGCCGGGCGCGTGCGAGAGCGACCATGTAGCCTCCGAGCTCGTCGACGAGGCCGAGCTCCTGGGCGTCGCGGCCGGTCCAGACCTGGCCGCGCGCCGCCGCCTCCACCCGCTCCGGCGGCAGGTTGCGCCCGGTCGCCACCTTGCCGGTGAAATCCGCGTAGATGCGGTCGAGGCTGTGCTGCAGATAGGCCCAGCCGGTTTCGGTGTAGGGCTGGTTCGGCGAGTTCATGCCCGCATTGGCCCCTGCCTGGACGCCGTCCCAGCCGACGCCCAGCTTCTCCCACAGGCCGTTCAGGACGAACTTGCCGCCGAACACGCCGATCGAGCCGGTGATCGTCGCCGGCTGCGCCACGATGGTGTCGGCCGCGGCGGCGACGAAATAGCCGCCGGATCCCGCCACGTTGCCCATGGACACGATGACGGGCTTGCCGAGGTCGCGCGCACGCTTCACCTCGGCCCAGATGGTATCGGCCGCAACGTAGGAGCCGCCGGGACTGTCGACACGGAAGAGGATGGCCGCGACGTCGGGATCGTCGACCGCCGTGCGCAGCGCGTCCGCCACGGTGTCGGAGCCCATGGTGACCGTCCCGAACACCGGATCGTTCTCGCTGGTCGCAAGCGTCACCGGCCCGATCCCGTGCACCAGCGCGACCAGCGGCGCGTCGCCCGGCGCGCGGTCGAGGGCGGCGGCATAGTCGTTGAAGGCGGTCCAGCTCGCGCCGCCGCTCCTCTGGTCCACCTCGTCCCCGACGGAGCTCCAGTAGAGCAGACCGTCGACCAGCCCGCGGGCCAGCGCGTCCTCGGCGAGATAGGGCCCGTTGTCGATGAGCTGGCGCGCCGTTTCCGCCGTGAAGCCAGGCCGGGTGGCGGCGATCCCGTCGGCGATCTGCTGCACCCAGCCGTCCACCAGGCGCTGCAGGTTCTGCCGCGACGGCTCCGTCAGTGCCGGCTCGGTGAAGGTCTCCATTGCGCTCTTGTATTCGGCGCGCCGGTCCATCTCGACGGCGACCCCGATCTCCTGAAGAGCTTCGGACAGGAACGGATTCTCCAGCCGGATCCCGTTCAGGTCGATGCTGCCGGACGGCTGGACGTAGATGCTGTCGAAGGCGGTGGCGAGGTAGTAATGGACGTTCGCGTCCCCCGTCTCGCCGAACGTCTCCGCGAAGGCGACGGCGAACTTGCCCTGGCGGCGGAAGGCGAGGACGGCGTCGCGGATCTCCTGCACCTGCGCGAGGCCGAGGTCGCCGGTGCCGAGCCGCGCCACGACGCCCTTGACCCGGGAATCGCGGGCGGCGGCTTCGAGCCCGCGCACCAGATCGGGCAGCGCCAGGACCTTGCTCTTCGCCGCCCAGGCGAACGGGGAATCGGACTGTTTCTCTACGATGCCGTCCGCTGTATTGAACTCCAGCACCATGGCGTCCGGCAGGCTCTGCCGCTCCACCTGGGGCAGCCATAGCCACGCCAGCGCGCCCGCCGCCACGGCGGCGATCATGAGCCCGCCGAGGATGGCGCAGCTCCAGAGAACGATCCGACCGATGATGCGCAGCAACGTCAGCACGTCCGTCCTCGCCTCGGTTCACGGTGGCGCCATCATAACCGGCCCGCACGGGGCTGTCGCCCGGTGGCTCGGGTGACCCGCCGGCCGCAGCGCCGCCCGTCCCGCCCGGCCGCGGAGTCCGGCAGACGGGCGATGCTCCGCATCTGCGGTCTCGGCGCGCAGGGCGACGGCATCGCAGAGCTCGCGGGTCGGCCGGTCTTCGTCCCCTTCGCCGGGCCCGGCGATCTCGTCGAGGTGGCGATCGAGGGGCCGAAAGGGCAGGGCCTGGCCGGGCGGCTCGTCGCGGTGCTGGAGAGCGGGCCCGGCCGCGCCGCGCCGCCCTGCCGGCATTTCGGCGATTGCGGCGGCTGCGCGGTCCAGCATCTGGACGAGCCCGGCTACGCCGACTGGAAGGCGGGGCTTCTTCCCGAGGCGCTGGCGCGGCGCGGCTTCGGCCAGGCACCGATCCGGCCGTTGGTCCGGGTCGCACCCGGCAGCCGGCGGCGGGCCGCCCTGTCGGCCGTCCGGCGCGGCGACCGGGTGCTCCTCGGCTTCCACGCGCGGGCGCGCCACCGCGTCGTCGATCTCCTCGACTGCCGGATTCTGCTGCCGCAGCTCGTCAAGCTGCTGCCGCCGCTGCGCAGCAGCCTCGCGCATGTCATCGCCGACGGGCGCACGGCCGATCTGATCCTGACCTGGACGGAGAGCGGCGCCGACCTCCTCATCCTGTCGACGGCCGCTCCGGCGCTCGCCGGCCGCCAGGCGCTCGCGACCTTCGCCGAGACCGCCGACCTCGCCCGCATCGCCTGGTCCCTTCCGGAGGGCGAGCCGGAGCCGATCGCCTTCCGCCGGCCGCCTCTACTGCATTTCGGCGCTGTGCCAGTGCGGCTCCCGCCGGGCGCCTTCCTGCAGCCGAGCGCCGAGGGCGAGGCCGCGCTCGTCTCCGCCGTGCTCGAAGGGCTGGCCGGCGCGGCCCGTGTCGCCGATTTCTTCGCCGGCTGCGGCACGTTCAGCTTCCCGGCCGCGGCCGCCGGGGCGCGGGTGCATGCGGTGGATGGCGCGGGGCCGGCGATCGACGCGCTGGCCGCGGC
>DAIMFL010000214.1:0-3003 GCA_036724615.1 Alphaproteobacteria bacterium
CCTACTCGCTATCAAGGGTTTTATCCTCGCCGTCTGGATCGCCGCCCTGTTCGCCGTCGAGCGGATCTGGCCGGCGGCGCCCAGGCCGACGGGGCTCGACGAGAGCTGGCCGAGGCGCGCCGGGATGGTCCGATCGGGCGGCGGACGCCGGCTCGGGCGGAATCTCGGCCTCTGGCTGATCAATACGGCGCTGTCGCCCCTGGTGGTGCTGCCGCTGACCGCCTGGGCGGCCGCGCAGGGCGCCGGCCTCGCCTGGCGCCCCGCCTGGTGGTCGGGACCGTGGGGCTTGGTGGCCGACCTGCTGCTGCTCGACCTGCTGATCTACTGGTGGCACCGGGCGAACCACGCGGTGCCGTTCCTCTGGCGCTTCCATTCCGTCCATCACCTGGACGGGTTTCTCGACAGCACCTCGGCCCTGCGGTTCCATTTCGGCGAGGTGCTGCTCTCGGCGCTCGCCCGCGCCGCCGTCATCGTGCTGCTCGGCTTCCCCTTCGCCTCGGTGCTGGCCTTCGAGACGCTGGTGCTGGCGGCGACGGTGTTCCACCACTCGAACCTGCGTTTGCCGGCCGGGCTCGAGCGCGCGCTCTCCCGGCTCGTGGTGACGCCCTCGATCCACTGGGTGCATCACCACGCGGTCCGGCGCGACACGGATTCCAACTACGCGACCGTGCTGAGCCTCTGGGACAGGCTGTTCGGCAGCCGCAGCCCGAAGCCGCGCGACCCGCTGATGAAGATTGGGGTCGAAGGCCAGGGCGAGGAAGGCATGGCCGCGCTGCTCATGCGGCCGTTCCGGCGGGGCTGAGCAGGGCCGGCCCGCCGTCGCCCGCTCAGCTCCGGTTGCCGCGGCTCCTCTGGCGCGGCGTGGCGAAGAGGTCGTTGGGCAGCTCGCCCCCCAGCCGCACGTCGAACAGCCCGATGCGCACCTCCTTGCCGGCGCCGTCGACGATCTTCCACTGCCGCAGCTCCAGCGGCTGATCGCCGAAGATGAGGTCGACCGAGCCGGCCTGCGGCTCGTTGGTCTGGTGCATGGTGATGCGCAGCGCGCCGGGCCGCTTGTCCAGCTCCGTGATCGTGATTCCGTCGGTCAGGCTGATGTTCTTGCGCAGCAGGAACCAGGCCGGCGTCTGGCCGATCGGCACCTGGTTCAGCTGGTCGAGCTCGGAGTCGTAATAGGTCACCAGCATGCCGTCGGCGACCAGGACCACCGGCACCGGCGGCTCGTACTCGACGCGCATCTTGCCGGGGCGGCGGATATAGATGTCGCCGAACACCACCCCGCCGTCCTCGGAATATTGCTGGAACCGCGCGCGCAGCGTCGTGATCTGGTTCAGATAGGCCTCGACCCGGGCGATGTCGGCCTTGGCCTCGTCGGTCATGACGATGCCCGCCGCGGCCTGGCCATGCGCTTCCCCGGCGGTCAGGGCGAGGCCGGCGGCGCCGGCGAGCGCCAGGGCGGCGAGGCCGGTGGCCATGGCCAGGACCTGGCGACGGCTCTGCAGGACGAGGGCCTCGGCCCGCGCCCCGGGACGTTTCCGATGGATCAAATCAGGGCTCTCCGTCAGTCGCGGGCGTCGATGTCTCTGCCGAGAACTTCGCGCTTGCCCACATGGTTGGCCTGGCTGACGACGCCTTCCTTCTCCATGCGCTCGATCAGCCGGGCGGCACGGTTGTAGCCGATCTGCAGGTGGCGCTGGACGAAGCTCGTCGACGCCTTGCGCTCCCGGCACACCAGTGCAACCGCCTGATCGTAAAGGGCGTCGCCACTGTCGCCCCCGTCGCCGAAGGAGGGCAGCTCCTCCTCGTCGTCGCGGGTGACGTCCTCGATATAGGTAGGCTCGCCCTGTTGTTTAAGGAACTGGACGATGGATTCCACCTCGCGGTCGCCGACGAAGGGTCCGTGGACGCGGGTGATCCGGCCGCCATGGGCCATGTAGAGCATGTCGCCCTGGCCCAGAAGCTGCTCCGCCCCGGTCTCGCCCAGGATGGTCCGGCTGTCGATGCGCGAGGTGACGTGGAAGCTGACCCGGGTCGGGAAGTTCGCCTTGATGGTGCCGGTGATGACGTCGACCGAGGGCCGCTGGGTCGCCATGATGATGTGGATGCCGGCGGCGCGCGCCATCTGCGCCAGGCGCTGGATCGCCGCCTCGATCTCCTTGCCGGCGACCAGCATCAGGTCGGCCATCTCGTCGACGATGACGACGATGTAGGGCAGCGGCTCCAGGTCGAAGGGCTGTTCCTCGTAGACCGGCTGGCCGGTGTCGGGATCGAAGCCGGTCTGCACCCGGCGGGTCAGCACCTCGCCGGACTTCAGCGCCTCCTCGATCCGGGCGTTGTAGCCGTCGATGTTGCGCACCCCCAGGCGGCTCATCGAGCGGTAGCGCGATTCCATCTCCCGCACCGCCCACTTCAGCGCCACCACCGCCTTCTTCGGCTCGGTCACCACCGGGGCCAGCAGGTGCGGGATGCCGTCGTAGACGCTCAGCTCCAGCATCTTCGGGTCGACCATGATGAAGCGGCAGCGCTCCGGCGGCAGGCGGAACAGCAGCGACAGGATCATCGAGTTGACGCCGACCGACTTGCCCGAGCCGGTGGTGCCGGCGATCAGCAGGTGCGGCATGCGCGCGAGGTCGACGATCTGCGGCGCGCCGCCGATGTCCTTGCCGAGGGTGAGGGCAAGCTGGGCCGCCGTCCGCTCGTAGGCGTCGGCCGACAGCAGCTCGCGCAGGTAGACCGTCTCGCGCCGCCGGTTGGGCAGCTCGATGCCGATGACGTTGCGCCCCGGCACCACGGCGACGCGCACCGAGATCGCGGACATCGAGCGGGCGATGTCGTCGGCCAGCCCGACGACGCGGCTGGTCTTGGTGCCCGGCGCCGGCTCCAGCTCGTAGCGGGTGACGACCGGGCCGGGGCGGACCTTCACGATCTCGCCGCGCACGCCGAAGTCCTGCAGCACCCCTTCCAGCAGCCGCGCGTTCTTCTCCAGGGCGTCGCGGTTGAGGGCGG
>DAIMFL010000215.1:0-2968 GCA_036724615.1 Alphaproteobacteria bacterium
GGCAACCGCTGCCATCACGCCCATGTGACGGGGCGGACCCTTACGACACTGAGGTCCACGTCCTATCCTTCCCGCCGAAGAAAGCGAGAGGACTCATGGATCGCGACGATTCATCCGGCGGAATCAGGCGGAAGCTGGGCGAGAGTAAGGAGCGCTGGGCCCGCGAGGGGCGCCTGCTGACCGGGCGCGAGAGCAGGCCCGAACTCGAGCGCCTGCCGCCCGGCCAGCGCGAGGTGACGACCTGGCCCGTGCTCGATCTCGGCGTGCAGCCCGACGTCTCGCCGGCCGACTGGCGGCTCGCCGTGGACGGGCTCGTCGAGACGCCGATCGAGCTCGACTGGGCCGCGTTCATGGCGCTGCCGCAGACGGAGCTCGCGACCGACATCCACTGCGTGACCGCCTGGTCGCGCTTCGACAATCGCTGGACCGGCGTCGCCACGCGCGACCTGCTGGAGCGCGTGCGCTTGGGCCCCGAGGCGCGCTTCGTCGTCTGCCACAGCCATGACGGCTACACGACCAACCTGCCGCTCGACGCCTTCGCCGCGGAGGACGCGCTGGTGGCGCATGGCTGGGAGGGCAGGCCGCTGGCGCGCGAGCATGGCGGGCCGGCGCGCGTCGTCGTGCCGCAACTCTATTTCTGGAAGAGCGCCAAATGGGTGCGGCGCATCGAGCTCGTCGCGCGGGACCGCCCCGGCTTCTGGGAGGAGCGCGGCTATCACGACACCGGCGATCCCTGGCGCGAGGAGCGCTACCGCTGAGCGGGACGGAATAATCGCGCGGGCCGGCTGTTCCTGCGCCATCGGCACCACCGTATCCCGGCGGGATACGGATTTCGGGGAGGAAGCCATGATCCACACATCCCGGATGATCGCCGCCGCCTGTCTCGCCGCGCTGCTGGCCGCCGGCGGACCGGCCTGGGCGGCCGGCGGAGGCGGCGGCAGCAGCGGTGGAAGCAGCGGCGGCGGAGGCGGCGGATCGGCCTCCGCGGGCAGCGACGGTGATTTCGAGCGCGCGGAGCGGATGGTGCGGGTCGGCGCCTACAGGGAGGCGATCGGCCTGTTCGAAGAGATCCTGCGGACGGAGCCGGCCAATGCGGACGTGTTGAACTATCTGGGCTACAGCCACCGCAAGCTCGGCGAGACGGACGAAGCGCTCGACTACTACCTCGCCGCGCTGAAGAGCGAGCCGGAGCATGTCGGCGCCAACGAGTATCTGGGCGAGCTCTATCTCGAGATGGGCGACATCCCCCGGGCCGAGGAGCGCCTGTCCGTCCTGCAGCGGGCCTGCGGCGGCTGCAACGAGCAGGACGAGCTCGCCCGCAAGATCGCCATTTTCAAGGGAAGCTAGGGCGAGTGCGAAGGCCTCATCCTTCGACGAGCTCAGGATGAGGCCCGTCTTCGTAAACCAAGGAAGTCCTCATGCTGAGCCCGTCGAAGCATGAGGACCGCGCCTTCACCCGGCCAACGTCACCCGCAGATAGCCGCGCGGCGTGCCGTCCTTGCGGCTCGCCGTCGCCATGGCCTTCAGCATGATCTCGACCGGCACCCAGTAGGGCTCGTGCCAGTCACGGTCGACGTCGAGCACCAGCACGCGGTCGCGGCCGGCGTCATAGGCCGCGGCCGGCGAGAAATGGCCGTAATCGACCGGGCCGTAGACGGACGCGCCGTCGAAGTTCAGCGCGATCTGGGTGGCGGGTGCGCGCTCCATCGCCGCCAGCGCCTGGCGGAAGCGGTCGGCCGCGGCGACGGCGTCGGTCACCTGCACCATCTCCACCGTGGCGCCGGCCACGCCATACAGCGCATAGGCGCGCTCCATGATCGGTGCCATCTCCCGCAGCGACGCGCCGTTGCCCTGCGCATCGGTGCAGTGGAACGTCCAATCCGGGTCGTTCACGGCGGCCAGCAGGTCCCGCTGGGTCACCAGCTTCTCCCCCGCCGCGAGATGGCGGCTGCCGCGCGCCGCGTTGAGCAGCATGACCGCCGTCGCCAGCGAGCAGCAGCTCTCGGTGAACTGGCCGATGTGAAACGCCGACAGCGCCCAATAGGACGGCGCCGGGGAGTTCCTCAGATGGCCGGGATCGTCCTGCAGCAGGGTGAGCCAGGGCGCGTATTTCGGCCGTGGCGCGGCGGCGGCTTCGGCGATGCTCATGAGAGGCCTCCCTTGTCCAGTGCGCCGGGCCGCAGATCGCGCGCATCCCTGACGATGCGGAACGCGGTGGCGTCGGCCCGGCCGCGGACCTGGATCTCATGCCGTTCCAGCCCGCCCACGTCAATCCCGGCCCTGAGCGCCACCTCCTCGGCCAGGACGAGCTGGCAGTCGTAGTCCTTGGTGAGCGTCTCCAGCCGGCTCGCCGCGTTCACGGCGTCGCCGATCGCCGTGATGGTGGTGGCGCGCCCGTAGCCCATCTCGCCCACGATCGCGGTGCCGAAATTGATACCGATGCCGATCCGGAGCGGCGCCGGCAGATCGTGCGCCAGGCTGCGGTTCAGCTCGTCGAGATTCTCGGCCATCGCGCGCGCGGCGGCCACCGCCTGGCGGCAGGCCTCCACCCCGCCGCCGCCGACGCCGAACAGCGCCATCACCCCGTCGCCGATGAACTTGTCGACCCGGCCGCCCGCCTGCTCGATCGCGGTGCCGAGGGCGCGGAAATAGCGGTTGAGCAGGAACACCACGTCATAGGGCAGCTTCTGCTCCGCCAGCGCGGTGAAGGCGCGCAGATCGGCGAACAGGATGGCGATCTCCTCCTCGTGGCCCTGCAGATAGCCGGGCCGCGGCCGCGCGTCGCGCGGGCTGGCGCCGGGCGGCAGGAGCGGCTCGACGGTGACCGGGCCGCGGGGCCGCGCCTGGCAGGCGAGGCGCACGCCGGGCGGCGCGCCGCCCCGGGCCAGGACGCGCGCCTCGTCGTCGCGCATGGGCGACAGGTTCTCCGCCCCATCATGCACCCGCCCGCGGCAGGTCGGGCAGCGCC
>DAIMFL010000216.1:0-2882 GCA_036724615.1 Alphaproteobacteria bacterium
CTTCCACGCCCCGTCCGCCATCCCCCGCCAGCTCGGCGAGCGCGGCCTCGAGCGCCTCGACGAGCTTGCCGCGATGCATGAGGGTGGAGCGCTGGTCGGCAAGCTCCGTCTCCTCGCCCGGCTTGGGGTCGAGCGCGTCGAGCTCGTTGACGGCGTGGCGGAGATACTCCTCGTCGCGGCGCGCCTCGGCGATCTCCGCCGCGGCCACCGCGCGCGCGGCGGCCCCCCCCCCCCCCGCGCCCCCCCCCACCCCCCCGGCCCTCGATCTCGACCAGCGCCTCGCCGAGCCGGCGCAGCAGGCCGATGCTGGCGGGCTGGTCGTTGACGAAGGCGCGGCTGCGCCCGTCCCTGCCGACCTGGCGCCGGAGCACCAGCCCGTCGGCGGCGTCGATCGCCTGTTCCGCCAGAAGCTCGCGGACCGGGTGCCGGGGCGGGACGTCGAACTCGGCCGTCACCACCGCCTGATCGGCGCCGTGGCGCACCAGCCCGCTGTCGCCGCGCGCCCCGAGCGCCAGGCCCAGGGCGTCCAGCAGGATCGACTTGCCGGCGCCGGTCTCTCCCGTCAGCGCGGAGAGCCCCGGCCGGAACTCGAGGTCCAGCCGGTCGATCAGCACCACGTCGCGGATGGAGAGGCTGACCAGCATGGCCGCGGACCGTCGCCGGACGGAAATCCCCCTTGGATCAGAACACGTCGCTCAGCCAGGACCCTTCGCTCATCTCCGGCTCGAGACTCTGGCCGGTCAGCAGAGCATAGCTGTCCTGGTACCACTCGCTACCCGGGAAGTTGTAGCCGAGCACCGCGGCGGCGGCCTGCGCCTCGTCCTTGATGCCGAGCGCCAGGTAGCATTCGGTCAGGCGGTGCAGCGACTCCGGCACGTGGGTGGTCGTCTGGTAGTTCTCGATCACGCGGCGGAACCGGTTGATGGCGGCGAGGTAGTGCCCCTGGTTCTGGTAGTACCGCCCGATCTCCATCTCCTTGCCGGCCAGGTGGTCGCGCGTGAGGTCGATCTTCAGCGAGGCGTCGCGGGCGTAGTCGGTATTGGGGAAGCGGCGCACCACCTCGACCAGCGCGTCGAGGGCGAGCTGGGTGTTCTTCTGGTCGCGCCGCACGTCCGAGATCTGCTCGTAATAGCTGAGCGCCTTCAGGTAATAGGCATAGGCCGTGCTGCGGTGGCTCGGATGGAGCTCGATGAAACGGTCGAGCGCGATGATCGCGTCGTCGTACTTGTTCTGCAGGTAATAGGCATAGGCGGCCATCAGCTGCGCCTGGGTGGCCCAGCTGGAATAGGGGTGCTGGCGCTCCACCTCGTCGAAGAGCTGCGCCGCGTCGTTGTAGTCGTTCGCCTGCATCGCGGCATAGGCTTCGTTGTAGAGCTGCTCCGGCGGCCGCTCGACATACTCGATCTCGTCGTCGCCGGAGCAGGCCGAGAGCGCCAGCGGGACGACCAGGAGAATCGCCCGCGACACGATACGCAGGCGGATCTTGAACAGCTCGCTCCGAGTCATGATTCGTGAGGGTCCTCCGGCCGCGGGCGGCGCGGGGCGGCGGCACCGGCGGGTGAACGCGGGAATGGCGGGACTATAATTGGGCCGGCGCCGGCGCCTCAAGGGCGGCGGTCCGGCCTACCGGCCGGGCGCCGGGGGCGCCGCGGTTTCGGCTTCCCCGTCCACCGGTTCCATCCGCCAGGCTTGGGGCCGCGAGAACAGTGCCGCCAGAAGCCGGTGGTTCATGCGGTGACCGGACCGGACCCCCTCGAACCGGCCGATGAGCGGCGCCCCGGCGAGATAGAGATCGCCGATCGCGTCGAGCGCCTTGTGGCGCACGAACTCGTCGGGATAGCGCAGCCCGTCCTCGTTGATCACCCGCTCGCCGTCGAGCACGACGGCGTTGTCGAGCGAGGCGCCGCGCGCCAGTCCCGCGGCATGGAGCGATTCGACCTCGTTCAGAAAGCCGTAGGTGCGGGCGCGCGCGATCTCGGCGCGGAACCGGTCCATGGGCGCGCAGAAGCGCTGACAGTGAATCGGCGGGAAGGGGTAGTCGATCTCGACCGAGACGGAGAACCCGTCGCCGGGCAGCAGACGCGCGGACCGGTTCTCGTCGGCGATCTCGATCGGCTCCAGCACCCGGATCGCCGTGCGCGGGCTGTCCTGGGGCAGCACCCCGGCGCAGTCGATCAGGAAGACGAACGGGGCGGCGCTGCCGTCCATGACCGGCAGCTCGGGGCCGTCGATCTCGACCACGGCATTGTCGATGCCGCAGCCGGCCAGCGCCGCCAGAAGATGCTCGACCGTGGCGACGCGGATGCCGTCCGCGTTCTGCAGGGCCGTGCACATCGGCACATCCGCCACGTTCCGCCATGAGGCGGCGATCTCGGCATTCCCGCGATCGGTCCGGCGGAAGATGATTCCCCGGTCCGCAGGGGCGGGGCAAAGCCGCATCGACACGTCGATCCCGCTATGGAGCGCGATGCCGGAGCAGCTCGCCGGGGCTTTCAGGGTTCTCTGCAGGCTCGAAACTCCTTGCCCGCGGAGCCCCGCGGACGGGCAAAAAGAAAGCGCCCCGGGACATTCCAGCACAGCGCCCCGGGGCACTCAACGGCACTCTCTAAAGACGGGCGCGTAACGGCTCGCTCGCACCGTTCCGCGCGGCCGGACTGCTCGGTTCGCCCCCGCTCAGCCCGCCCCCGTCAGTTCGCCTGCCGGCGGAGGAAGGCCGGGATGTCGAGCAGCTCCTCGTCCGCCTGCGTGCCGGAGATGCGGTCGCGCGGGTCGAGCCCGGCGAGCCGCGCCTGGACCGGCTGGGCCGGCCGGGCCGGGGCCTGCACCGCGGGCCGCGGCTCGGAGGTACCGAGCCGGTTCATGGCGGCCCCCGGCGTGGCCTC
>DAIMFL010000217.1:0-2818 GCA_036724615.1 Alphaproteobacteria bacterium
GGTTGAGCATGTTGACGCCGTAGGCGAGGAGCCCGGTCCCCGACTCCCGGTTGAGCCATTTCAGCGTCGTCGCGTTGAGCCGGTGGCGGATGACGTCGACTCCGGCCGAGAGCAGCAGCCACCAGCAGGCCGACCCCACGAACACGCCCGCGATGAGCTCCGTCATCAGGACGTAGTTGGGCCGGTCGCCGTTCTCGGTCACGCGGTGCCCCTCGATGCCGAACCCGGCGAAGATCGCGGCGAAGGACAGGACGGTGAGGGGGTTGCACAGGGTCAGGAAGAAGGTCGAGACGAACCCACCCACCAGCCCGGCGGTGGATTGCGGGGTCGGCAGCAGCGGGTCCTTCGGCCGGGTACGCCATTCCGTGATGCCGATATAGAGCAGCACGATACCGGCCCCCAGAGCGAACCAGTCGGCATTCGCCATCAGCACGTCCCAGACCAGCGCCAGGCCGAACACCGCGATGAAGCCGAACAGCGTGTCGGCGGCCGCAGCGCCCAGCCCTGCCGTGAACCCGGCGATATGCCCGCCCCAGAGCGTCCGGCGGATGCACAACAGGCCGATCGGCCCGACCGGCGCCGCGACGGCGAAGCCGATCAGTATTCCTTTCAGAAAGATCATGCGTTGTCCTGAACGTGCTGGGCCGCTTATGCCGCGCGCGGCCGCCCGAAGTCCAGGGCGGATGACCATTTTTTTGCCGAAAGCGGGATACGGGCCGGAGCGCCGCTTGCCGTCGGGTTGCCACCGGCGCTATGCAACCGCCATGCCTCTCCTCCCCCTCGCCGAGCTCAAGCGCGCCCTCCCCCGCGGTTTCCGCCTGTTCGGGCTGGATGTCGGCGAGAAGACGATCGGGATCGCGGTGTCCGATCCGGGTCTCGCCGTCGCCACGCCGGTCGAGACCCTCCGGCGGGGCAAGTTCGCCACTGACGCGGAGACGCTGCGGCGCATGATCGGGGAGCGCCGGGTCGGCGGGCTGGTGATCGGCCTGCCGGTCAACATGGACGGGAGCGAAGGGCCAAGGTGCCAGTCGGTCCGCCAGTTCGCGGCCAATCTCCTCGCGCGCTTCGACATCCCGCTCGCGTTCTGGGACGAGCGGCTGTCCACGGCTGCGGTCACCCGAACCCTGCTCGACGCGGACATGTCGCGCAAGCGACGCGCGGAGGTCGTCGACAAGATGGCCGCCGCCTACATCCTGCAGGGCGCCCTGGACGCCCTGGCGCGCCAGTCCGCGGCGGATTGAGCCGTTGACCCGGCCGGTGCCGGCGGCGAGATTGGCCGCGCCACGCAACCTTCCGTCCTGAAGGAACGACATGAGCGGACCCCTTGCCGGCCTGCGCGTCTTCGATCTGTCGCGGATCCTCGCCGGCCCGACCTGCACCCAGCTTCTCGGCGACCTCGGCGCCGACGTGATCAAGATCGAGCGGCCGGGCGCGGGCGACGACACCCGCAAATGGGGCCCGCCCTATGTCAAGGACAGGGACGGCAAGGACACGGCGGAGAGCGCCTATTACCTGTCCTCCAACCGCAACAAGCGCTCGCTCACCATCGACGTTGCCAAGCCGGAGGGCCAGGCGCTCGCCCGCCGGCTGATCGCCGAATGCGACGTGATGATCGAGAACTTCAAGGTCGGCGACATGGCGCGCTACGGGCTGTCCTATGCCGATCTCAAGGACCAGTTCCCCCGCCTGATCTACTGCTCGATCTCGGGCTTCGGCCAGACTGGACCCTATGCGCCGCGCGCCGGCTACGACCTGCTGGCCCAGGGCGCGGGCGGGATCATGAGCGTGACCGGCGAGCCCGACCGGCCGCCCATGAAGGTCGGCGTCGGCATCGCCGACGTGATGTGCGGCATGTACGCGACGGTGGCCATCCTGGCGGCGCTGCGCCACCGCGACCAGACCGGCGAGGGCCAGTACATCGATCTCGGCCTGCTCGACACCCAGGTCGCCTGGCTGGTCAATGTGGGACTCAACTATCTGACGTCGGGGCAGGTGCCGCAGCGCGTCGGCAACGCGCATCCGAACATCGTGCCCTACAACGTGCTGCCGTCGTCCGACGGCTATTTCATCCTGGCCGTCGGCAACGACTCCCAGTACCAGAAGTTCTGCCAGTTCGCGGGCGTGCCGGAGCTCGCCCAGGACCCGCGCTTCGTGACCAACGAGAAGCGCGTGCTGAACCGCAAGGAGATCTACGAGATCCTGCCGCGGATCACGCGGACGAAGGCGACCGACGACTGGGTGGACGGGCTGTCGAAGCTCGGCGTGCCCTGCGGCCCGGTCTACACCGTCGACCGCGTCTTCGCCGACCCCCAGATCCAGGCGCGCGGCATGCAGATCAGCGTGCCGCATCCGCTCGCCGGCAAGGGCGCGGTCGACCTGATCGGCAATCCCATCAAATACTCCGCCACCCCGGTGGAGTACCGCCTGCCGCCGCCCTATCTCGGGCAGCACACGGAGGAGGTGCTGAAGCAGGTCCTGGACCTGCCGGAAGCGGAGATCGAGAGGCTGAAGGTGGCGGGGGTGATCTGAGCCGGCACAGGCTCAGTGCCGCCAATCTCATCCTTCGCCCTTCGACAAGCTCAGGAGGCTCAGGATGAGGTTGCTCCCGAGCTTTGAGAACGCTCATGGTTAAAAATACGTCCTCATGGCGAGCCCCGTCGAACCATGAGGACGTCGCGCACGCTGACCGCCACCGCCGGCGATTCGGCCCCCGCTGCCGGCCGGCCAAGGCAGATAGCGGCGGAATCCCGTGACTTTCCGCACCCGCTTGCCGCCGCCATCCGCCCGGGCCTATAAGACCGCTTTAATGACCGCCGCG
>DAIMFL010000218.1:0-2810 GCA_036724615.1 Alphaproteobacteria bacterium
GTCGGCGCCGCCACCGGACGGAAGGGCAGGGCGCTCTTCCACCCGCTGCGCCTCGCCCTCACGGCCCGCGACCGTGGACCCGAAATGCGCAATCTGTTACCCCTCGTCGGCCGCGACCGGGCCCTGGCGCGGCTGTCGGGGCAGCGGGGCTGACGGCTGCATTCGCGGCTGCATCACCCCCCACCCAAACACACCCCCCCAAGGGGGGAGGGAACTCTGTCGTGCCGCGGCGAGAATCCCCCTCCCCCTTGATGGGGGAGGGCCGGGGTGGGGGTGAGACGCGGCACATCGCCGATGAGTACGCGAGGACGACCGTGCCGATCCATCTCTACAACACGCTGACCCGGGCCAAGGAGCCGTTCGAGCCGATCGATCCGCGGAACGTGCGGATGTATGTCTGCGGCCCGACCGTCTACGACTACGCCCATATCGGCAATGCGCGGCCGGTCGTGGTGTTCGACACGCTGTTCCGCCTGCTGCGCCACGTCTATGGCGAGGCGCATGTCACCTATGTGCGCAACGTCACCGACGTGGACGACAAGATCATCGAGCGCGCGCGCAAGACCGGCGAGGACATCCGCCAGCTCACCGAGCGCACCTTTGCGGCCTACGAATCCGACATGGCGGCGCTCAACGCGCTGCCGCCGACGCGCCAGCCGCGCGCCACCGAGCATGTCGGCGAAATGGTCGCCATGATCGAGACGCTGATCGGAAGCGGGCACGCCTATGCGGCGGAAGGCCATGTGCTGTTCCATGTGCCGGCCATGGCGGATTACGGCCAGCTCTCCCGGCGCAGCCTGGACGACATGATCGCCGGCGCCCGCGTCGACGTGGCGCCCTACAAGAAGCACCCGGCCGACTTCACCTTGTGGAAGCCGTCCACGCCGGAGCAGCCGGGCTGGGACAGCCCCTGGGGCCGCGGCCGGCCGGGCTGGCACATCGAGTGCTCCGCCATGTCCGAGGCCTGGCTCGGCGAGACCTTCGACATCCATGGCGGGGGCATCGATCTCATCTTCCCGCACCACGAGAACGAGATCGCACAGAGCCGCTGCGCCCATGGCGGCGCGCCCTTCGCCAGGGTCTGGATGCATAACGGCTTCGTCGAGATCGGCGGCGAGAAGATGGCGAAATCGGCCGGCAACTTCTTCACCGTGCACGAGCTGCTGGAGGAGGGCCTGCCGGGCGAGGCGATCCGCCTCGCGCTGCTCGCCGCCCATTACCGCCAGCCGGTGGAGGTGAGCCGGGAGACGATCCGCGAGGCGAAGGTCCAGCTTGACCGCTTCTATCGCGCGCTGCGCCGGGTGGCGGAGGTGCCCGTCGGCCGGGACGGCGCGCCGCTCGACATGCTCGCGGCGCTCGAGGACGACCTCAACACGCCGATGGCGCTGTCGCACCTGCACGAGATCGCGACCGCGCTCAACAAGACCGAGGATCCCGCCGAGCAGGCGCGCTGCAAGGCCGCGCTGCTCGCCTCCGGCGCGCTGCTCGGCCTGCTGCAGCAGGATCCGGAGGCGTGGCTGAAGGCGGGAGCGAGAGAGGACGGCCTGTCGCCCGAGGCGATCGAGGCGCAGGTCGCGGCCCGTCTCGCCGCGCGCAAGGCGAAGAACTTCGCCGAGGCCGACCGCATCCGCGACGAGCTCGGCAAGGCCGGCATCCTGCTCGAGGACGGCCCCGGCGGCACCACCTGGCGCCGTGCCGGCTGACGGGCCCTCACCCGGCTCGCTTCGCTCGCCACCCTCTCCCACTTCGTGGGCGAGGGTTGGAAGGGGTGCGCCTCTTACGCCCTCGCCCGCGAAGCGGGAGAGGGAGGGGACCCACGCGAAGCGTGGGGAGGGTGAGGGCAATCCGCCGGCCTACCCCCGCTCACTGACCGCCAGCCGGACGGCGAGGCCGGCGAACACCGTGGCCGAGACCCAGCGCAAGGCCCGGTCGAACCGGGCCGAGGCCTTGAGCCGTCTGCCGGCGGCGCTGCCGGCCCAGGCGACGGCGCAGTTGACCGCCGTGCCGCCGATGTTGAACAGCGTGCCCAGGAGCACGATCTGCGCCGCCACCTGGCCCTTCGCGGGATCGACGAACTGCGGCAGGAAGGCGAGGATGAACAGCGCCACCTTGGGGTTCATCACGTTGATCAGCACGCCTTCGGCATAGACCCGGCCGAGGGTCGCCGCCGGGCGGCCGGCGGCGGCCGTCGCGGCGCCGTGGCCGTCCCTCAAGGCCCGCCAGGCGAGGTAGAGCAGATAGGCGGCGCCCGCGTATTTCACGGCCAGGAACGCCGCCTGCGAATGCAGGAGAAGGGCGGAGAGCCCGATCGCGGCGGCCAGGGTGTGGACCAGCGACCCGGTGGCGATGCCGAGGGCCGAGAGCAGGCCGGCCGCCCGCCCCTGGCTCACGCTGCGGGCCAGCACATAGGTCATGTCGGCGCCCGGCGTCAGGTTGAGCGCCAGGGCGGCCACCAGGAACGGGGCCAGCAGCGACCAGTCGGGCAGCACGAGGATCTGGGTCATTCGGATCGACGGGGGTGGATCGGTGGGGCGGGATCGTTGACGCCCGGAGCATAGCCTGCGCCGGGCGGCCCGGCACGCCGGTTCTTGCCGGGGCGGGCAGGGCGGTTGACGCTGCGGGGCCGGGGGTGCAGAAAGACGGCCGATCCTGGGACGGACCGATGGACGAAAAACGCATCTATCTCTTCGACAGCACGCTGCGCGACGGAGCCCAGACCCAAGGGGTGGACTTTTCCGTCGCCGACAAGCTGGCCATCGCGAAGGCGCTGGACCGCCTCGGCGTCGACTATGTCGAGGGCGGCTGGCCCG
>DAIMFL010000219.1:0-2779 GCA_036724615.1 Alphaproteobacteria bacterium
GGCGATCGCCCTCGGCGCCGGACTGGCCGGCGCGTATCTCGGCCGGCGCCGCGCTGGACGTGAGCGCGACCTGATCGCGGCAGGATTCGATTCCCTGCCGGTCGCCCGGCAGATCATCGCGCCGAACGGCGCGGTGCTGCTGACCAGCCGCGCCTGCCGCCAGATGTTCGGCGGCACCGAGCCCGTTCCCGACATCCTCGCCCGGCAGCTCGTCGGCGGAGGCGACGAGCTGGACCGCCTGTCGCGCCTCGCCGACGCGGCGGCGGGCGGCGTGCCCGGCCATGCGGAGTTCACCGTGCGCGGGGCCGGGGGCGAGATCGAATGGCGCAGCGTCACCGCCTTCCCCCTCGCCGGGCTGCGCGGCTTCGTGCTCTGGGGGATCGAGGACGTGACGCCGCGCCGGCAGGTCGAGCAGATCATGCGGCAGGAGCAGGAGCGCTTCACCGACCTGGTCGAGTACGCGCCGATCGGCTTCTACTCGGTGGACGAGGAGGGCCGCTTCCTGTTCGTGAACGCGACGCTCGCCGCCTGGCTCGGCCTCTCCGCCGAGCAGGTCACCGGCGGCTCGGTCCGGCTGCATCAGGTGGTGGCGACGCCGCTGCCTCCCGGCACCCGGCCCTACGACCCGTTCGGCGGCGATTCCGCCCTCTCCGGCGAGGTCATGCTGCGCGGCCCGGCGGGGCGGGAGTTCCAGGCCTATATCCGGCAGGAGGTGGTGCCGGCGGAGACCGGGGTCGGCCTCAGGACCCGCTCGGTCGTGCACGACCTGTCGCGCGAGCGCAACCTCGAGAAGGCGCTCGAGGTGACCGAGCAGCGCTTCCGGCGCCTGTTCGAGGAGGCGCCGGCCGGCATCGCCCTCATCGACAGCCAGGGCCGGCTGGAGGAGGGGAACGCCGCCTTCCGCGCCCTGACCGGACGGGAGGAGGGCGAGCTCACCGGCCTGGCGCTCGCCGAGCTGGTGGTGGAGGAGGACCGGACGAAGGTCCGCGAGCGCCTGAACGAGGTGCTGGCCGGGCGCGAGCGCGGGCGGCCGCTGGAGCTCCGCCTGGACGGGCCCGGGGGCCGCGTCGCGACGCTGTTCGCCTCGCGCCGCGAGGACGATGCCGGCCAGACCGCCGGCCTCATCGCGCATTTCATCGACGCGACCGAGCAGAAGCGGCTGGAGCAGCAGTTCACCCAGTCGCAGAAGATGCAGGCGGTGGGCCAGCTCGCCGGCGGCATCGCCCACGACTTCAACAACCTGCTCACCGCGATGATCGGCTTCTGCGACCTCCTGCTGCTGCGCCACCGCGCCGGCGACCAGTCCTTCGCCGACATCATGCAGATCAAGCAGAACGCCAACCGCGCCGCGAACCTGGTGCGGCAGCTGCTGGCCTTCTCGCGCCAGCAGACGCTGCAGCCGCGCGTGCTCAACGTGACCGACGTCCTGGCCGAGCTCTCGCATCTGCTGCGCCGCCTGATCGGCGAGAACATCGAGCTCGAGATGGTCCATGGCCGCGACCTCCATCCCGTGAAGGTCGACCACGGCCAGCTGGAGCAGGTGATCATCAACCTGGCGGTGAACGCCCGCGACGCCATGGCGGAGGGCGGCAGGCTCACCATCCGCACCGGCAACGTCACCGTGACCGGCCCGGTCGCGCGCGGCGCCGAGACCATGCCGCATGGCGACTACGTGCTGATCGAGATGATCGACACCGGCACCGGCATTCCGCCGGAGATCGCCGACCGTATCTTCGAGCCGTTCTTCTCGACGAAGGAGGTGGGCTCCGGCACCGGGCTCGGCCTCGCCACGGTCTATGGGATCGTCAAGCAGACCGGCGGCTTCGTCTTCGTCGAGTCGAAGCCGGGCGAGGGCGCGGCCTTCAGCATCTACCTGCCGCGCCACGCGGCGGCGCCGGCGGGCGAGGCGCAGAAGCGCGAGGCGGCGGAGGGCGGGCCGGGCGACCTCACCGGCATCGGCACCGTGCTGCTGGTGGAGGACGAGGACGCGGTCCGGCTGTTCAGCGCGCGGGCGCTGCGCAACAAGGGCTACAACGTGCTGGAGGCGACGAGCGGCGACATCGCGCTCGAGATGATGAGCACCCACCAGGGCACCATCGACCTCCTCATCACCGACGTGGTCATGCCGCGTATGGACGGCCCGACCCTGATCCGCGAGGTGCGCAGCCAGCGCCCCGACATGAAGGTGATCTTCATCTCGGGCTACGCCGAGGATTCCTTCCGCCGCAAGCTCGACGAGAACGCCGATATCCACTTCCTGCCCAAGCCGTTCAGCCTGAAGCAGCTCGCCGGCAAGGTGAAGGAAGTGATGCGCGAGGGGAGCGCGTAGCGCCCTTGACCGGGCCGGCGGTGGCGCTGCTGTCTTTCGCCGCGACCGTCCTGATTGCGGTGGGCGTGGTCTCCGTGGCCTCGATCGGCATCGGCCGCTGCGCGCGGCCCGGGACGGGAGGGCGGGGCGCGGGCCGTCGCGGGAAGTTCGTCCTGGTCGGCGCCGGGATCGCCTGCCTGGCGGTCGCGCTGCTGGGCTTCCTGTCCATCGTCGCCTATGGGCTCCACCTCCTGGACCTGGCGGACGATCCGGCCCTCGACGACGCCACCAGGCTCGTCGGCGTCTCCTTCGGCCTGCTGCTCGCGACGCTCGCCGCCCAGGCGGGGTTCCGGAAGGGCCTGGGTAGCCGCTGAAGAGCTCGCGAGTACGGCGGCAGCAACCGCAGGTTGTCATGCGCGGGCTCGACCCGCGCATCCATCCATCGGCTGGCGCTGGCGGTGAGATGGATCG
>DAIMFL010000220.1:0-323 GCA_036724615.1 Alphaproteobacteria bacterium
GATCGCCGGAGAAACCGCGCTCTGTCTCCTGGACGACCAGGGCCCGCTCCGGGACACGAACCCGTCTCCCGCCTCTGAATGTCCGGCGCGCGCGACCCCGTCCGTGCTGCCGGTTTCGCCTGAGACCCTCTGCCTCATCTCCGACGATCTGTCCCTCGACGCACTCGATCCCCATGTGCGGCTTCTCGCGCGCGGCAAGCCGGGGACTTCGATCGCTCTCGCCGGCGGACGCATCGGGACCGCGCTGGCACACGATGGCAACGGCCTCGTAACCGTCGTCCTCACCCCCGGCGATCCAGGCTCGATCACCTGGGCCGGCTTTC
>DAIMFL010000220.1:333-2564 GCA_036724615.1 Alphaproteobacteria bacterium
AGCTCGAAACCCACAATCTCGGCGAGCCGCTTCCGGCAAGCCTTGCCGCATCCGGAAGTCCGGAGGCACTTGCCGACGAGCTCCGCCGGGTCTTCGCCGACAGGATCAACCCGTCTCTTTCCGATCCCTTCCGGCTGTCCGGCGACAGGCTGCAGCTCGAAAGAATCGCCCATACGGGGGATGGCAGGGCCGAGGCCAGGATCGCCGCGGCGGCGGCCGCGATCACCGGGGGCACGCGGACCGGGTGGATCGCCATCACCCCGGCGACCTCGCCGGCGGCGCTCGCCGTCGCCGACGTCATCCTCGACCGCTCCGCCCGTCCATCTCCCCTGGCGTCGCCGCTTGCCAGAGCGACGATGCCGCAGGACGACGATCTGAGCGAGGCGCTGCGCCAGGAGATCTCCCTGGTGCTGGAGTGCCTGCTCCTCGCCTGGGATCCCGAAGCCCTCGAGATCGACCGGGATCCCGTCCCCGCCGGCCGTCGCGGCGACAGGGACCGCGGGCGCGACCTGCCGGGCCGGCTGCCCTACGGACACGGCGCCGCGGTGAACAGATCCGCCTACCGGGTGCGTCCCTGCTGTTTCGAGATTCCGATCGAGCGGCCGAGCGCCCATGAACTGATCGCGGCCACGGAATCGACCCGAGCCCTTCTGGCCGAGATCGCGCACTCCAGGCCCTGGGAGAGCGACCCCTGGTTCGGCCGGCGCACCAACGTTCCGGCCTGCGACGCGCCGGCAATCCTCGCCAGTCTGACGAGGAGGCTGGCATGAGCTTCCCGATCGAGCTCTCGACGACCCCTGTCGCGATCGTCAGCCGGGCAGGCGCCGTCGGCATGGCCGCGAAACCCGCCCGTCTTCCCGTCCTTCAGCCTCTCTCCGGCGGCGCCACGATCGTGACCGGCGCCGCGCTCGCGGCCGTCCGGCATCAGGGGCCGCTCCCGGTCCCGGTTCTGGAGAAGGCGATCGAGCTGGCCGACGGCAAGGGGCCGGCGGTCATCGTCCACCGCGACGCGGCGCATCAGTTCTTCCTGGTCCTCGACGAGGCCGTCCAGCAATTCGTTCTCGATCCGGCGCCCGTCCGGCTCGAGGATGGCACGCGTCTCCTGCCGGTCAACGGCGGCCACTGGACCATCATGCTGATGGTGACGCCCGACGGATCGGCGACGGCGCGCGCCTTCCGGCGCGGCCTGCAGCGCCACGAGACCGGACGCGGCATCGCGCTCTGGCTGCCCGGCTTCGCCATCGATCCCGAGCCCACGCCCCTGCCGCATCTTCCCGCCGGCCTGCTGCCGGACGCGGCCGAAAGGCTCGAGGACGCGCATGTCCTGGCCGCGACACGATGGTTCTGGACGGTGGCCAATCCGACGCTCGCCGACCCGTTCCTGGCCCGGCACGACGAGAAGCTGGAGGGGCTCGAGAAGCTCGCCTGGCGCAAGGGCTCGCTCGACGATCTCATGGACGCGCTCCGGCTCGTCTTCTGGAGCGATCCTCTGTTCGCCGCGAGCCGGCAGCCGCTCCATCTGCAGCTTCCCTGCCTGATGCCGACCGTCGACGGGCGGCTCGAAGGATCCCTGTCCTTCGTCTCCAACACCAAGGCCCGCTTCGACGACGCGCGCGCCCGCAAGCTCCTGAAGCGGATCCTGGCCGAGAACCAGCCGGTCTGCCGGCGTATGACCTCGTCCACCTCGAAGGCCTCGGGCCTGGCGCCGGCGCCGATCTCGCTCAGCGTCACGATCGAGCCCGCCCCCACGGCGCACCAGGTGATCGCCGCCACGGCCGGGATCGAGGACTGGGCCATCACACGCGGGATCGCGCTCTGAAACAGCAGGCGGAGCTCCTGGAGTCGTCCGCGCGCCGGAGGGCCCGCGGACACGAGGCGGCCTGCGCCGCGGCACCCGCGCCCGGCGAGCCCGTGATTCGAACCACCAACGAAAGTGCTCCGGCCGAGATGGACGCCGCATCGCGCCGCTACCAACTGGAATTCCGGCTCTCTGTGCCGAGCCTTCCGACCCCAGCTCAGAATTTTTTTAATCGGGCGAAGACGCCCTAGCCGACGAGAACCGCAATGAAGCGCATCCTGAAGTCCCTTCGCCAGCACCGCGCCGCGGGCGCCGTCGAATACGCATTGGCCGTCGGCCTGATCGCGATCGGCGCGATCGGCGCCGTCACCCTGACCGGCGAGCGGGTCCAGGAGCTCTTCTTCGCCGTCGGCAACGAGGTCGAGGTCGCCGG
>DAIMFL010000221.1:0-2507 GCA_036724615.1 Alphaproteobacteria bacterium
CGCGCCGGCGCCGCATAGCCGGTAAGGGGCAGCGGCGTGACCGGAGCCGGCTGCCAATCGCGCGGGGCCGCGCGCACGGGCTCGTCACGCGCCAGGCTCGGCGGAGCGGCTTCCGCGGGCTCGCCCGGCGGCGCCGGCAGGCCCACGGGGGCGGCCCGATCCGCCGGGCGCAGCGCCAGGCCGGCCGACAGGGCCTTCTCCAGATGCTCGACTGCAGCCGCCGCCACCCGGCTCGCCATCGTCTCCGTGAGGCGCGCCTCGATCGCCGCCGCCATGCGGTCCGCCACCACGGCGGAGATGCGGTCGACGATGGCCGGAACGTCGGCCAGGGCGATGCTCTTCAGATCGATCGCCTCGGCGACCAGCTCCGCCAGGTCGGCGACGACCAGGTCGTTCTCGTGACCGCTCGACTTGCGCGCATCCTCAAACATCGTCATATCCTTTGGGCAGCAGGTGACGAAGACCTCGATGTCGAGCGCAGCCGCTTCGTCCATCCTCATTTCCGACGGCTTCCTGGTGCCCGGCTTGTCCGGGATCCAGATGCGCCCGCCGCCGGCGCCGCAGCAGAACGAGTTGCCGCGGCTGCGCGGCATCTCGATCAGCTCGCAGCCGATCAGCTCCAGCACCCGCCGCGGCGCCTCGAACTCGCCGTTCAGCCGGCCGAGATGGCAGGGGTCGTGCAGGGTGACGCGCTTGCCGAGCGGCTTCACGACCTTCAGCCGTCCCTCCGCCAGCATGTCGGCCAGCAGAGAGCTGTAATGACGGATCGGCTTGACCTCGCCGAAGGTGGGGTATTCGTTCTTGATCGTGTTGAAGCTGTGCGGGTCCGTGGTGATGATGCTGGAGAAGCTGGCCTCCCGCATCTTTTCCAGATTGTGCCGCACGACGGATTCGTAGAGTCCCTCCTCGCCGACGCGGCGGATGTCGTTGCCGGCGGTCCATTCGTCCTCGTAGAGCAGGCCGAAATCGATCCGGCCGGCCTTGAGCAGCTTCGCCACCAGGCGCGAGACCTTCTGGTTGCGCGGATCGAACGAGGCGAAATCGCCGACGAACCAGAGATACTCGGCGGACTCCCGGCGCAGGTCCTTGATCCTGAACTCGAGCTCGCGCGTCCATGCCGGCCGCTTGCGGCTGCTCTCCCCGAAGCTGTTTCCCGTATTGGCAATCGCCGTCAGCGTCGACTGGAGGAGCGGGTCCATCTGCCCCTGATCGACCAAATGGCGCCGCATCTCGACGATGATCGGCGGATGCTGGATGCCGACGGGGCAGATCTCCTGGCAGGCGCCGCAGCTGCGGCAGGACCAGATCGCCTCCGGGTCGATGACGCCGCCGATCAGGTCGATCCCTTCGACGGGGCGGCCCTGCGCCTGGTCGTTGTGGAGCCTGAGATCGAGAATGAGATCGCGGGGGCTGAGCGGGTAGCCGGAGATCCTGGCCGGACAGGCTTCGTGGCAGCGCCCGCATTTCGTGCAGGCGTCGAAGTTCACCATGTCCTTCCAGGAGAAGCCGGCGATCGTCGATATGCCCGGCTCCGGCCGCGACTCCGGTATCGCGGGCAGGCGGCGCAGCGACAGCGGATCGCGCGCCGCCAGCGAGCCCAGCACGGCGATCATGTGCTTGGCCTTGGTCCAGGGAATCGTCGCGATGAAGGCGAGCGCGAGAGATCCGTGGATCCACCAGTTGGCCTTGCGGATTGCCGCCGCGGTGGCGTCGTCGGCCCCCAGTGCCGTCATCGCATGCGCGACCGCCAGGCCGACCGGCGACCAGGCGGCCCATTGCGGCTTGTCGACAAGCAGGCCGGCGGCCTCCTGGACGAAGCCGGTGACGGCTATGAGGAACAGCACGGTGAGGAACGCCCAATCCTCCCGCCGCCAGCCCGCCGCGGCAGGACGGTCCTCCGTTTCCCCGCGATAGGACCGGCGGTACTCCAGCTTCTCCAGCCGGAACCACGCCCGCCGGGCGGCCATCAGAAGAAGCCCGGCGATGAGCGTCAGCCCGGCCAGGTCGAGCACCAGGCTGTAGACGAGATAGAACCTGCCGTGCCAGAACGCGACGCCGAAGAGCGGCTTCGTGATGTCGTATTCCAGCGTGATCGTCGCGGTGCCGATCAGCAGGAGGACGAAGCTGAAGAAGATCGCCGCATGCGCGGCACCGGCATAGCGGTCCCGCCGCCTCAAGGTTCGGTGCGACAGGACATCGACCACCATCCGGCGGAGTCCGTCCGCGAAATTCAGCTTGAACGGCACGGCGGCGCCGCGCCGGTACTTCAGGATGTGGCGCAGGAATCCCCAGGCGAACGCCGCCATCGCGGCGATCGCGACGACATAGAACAGGACGTGGCCTGCCTGACCAAGACTCCAGAAGAGCTGGCGCGTTTCCATGGCGTCGGATCCGTCCGCCGCCCGAGGGCGGAGGGTCGCTGGGGAGGAAGGCCGGCGTCTCCGGCCAATGGCCGGAGCCGCCGCTAGTTAGGCCGTACGGGCTCGCCGGGGCGGCCGGGACTACGC
>DAIMFL010000222.1:0-2375 GCA_036724615.1 Alphaproteobacteria bacterium
TGTCAGGGAGTCCTTGCCGAGGCTGGTCAGCGTGCTCGACACCGCGTTGCGCAGTAGGGTGGTGTCGTTGGTGAAGCGGGAGATCAGCTGGCCGGGCGCGTTGTCGTGGAAGAAGGCGAGGTCGGCCACCATCAGATGGTCGAACAGCCGGCGCTGCAGGTCGGCCACGATGCGCTGGCCGACATGGTTCATCGTCACCGCCTGGCCGTAGCCCGCGAGCCCCTTCGCGACGAAGATCGCGAGCACCGTCCCCGCGATGGTGTAGAGCGTGCCCGGCGACCGCTCGGCGAAGACCTGGTCGAGGATCGGCTCCATCTGCTTGGCGAGCAGCGCGGTGGTCGCCGCCACCACCGCCATGCAGGCGAGCGCGAATCCGATGCGCCGCGCCTGCGGACGGACCTGCTCCTCCAGCAGCCGCGCGGCCAGCACGCGGCTCCGCGCGTCGGCGACGCGCGGCTTGCCGGCGGCGGTTCCGGCTGGATTCGGGGCGGGGGCGGGCTCGGCCATGTCGGCCGGGACCTTAGCACAGCCGGTCCGGCGGCGGCAGAAGACCACGATCGCCGGGCGGGTGCGAACCGCGTGTCAGGGAAGCGGTGTCAGGTTCTCCAGGAACTGCTCGGCCGAGCGGCGCCAGGAATACCGGAGCGTCCCGGCGATGCGCATGGGCGGAGCATGCGGAGCATCGAGCGTCGCCCTCACCCGCCTCGCTAGCGCTCGGCACCCTCTCCCGCCTTCGCGGGAGAGGGTGTTCGAAGGCCGCGCCTCTTTCGCCCTCTCCCGCGCAGCGGGAGAGGGAGGGGACCCATTGCGAAGCAATGGGGAGGGTGAGGGGAACGAAGACTGCCTGCCGACCTACACTCCCGCGACGGTCATGCCGTCGACGCGGAGGGTCGGCGCGTCGGTGCCGTAGCGGAACTCGAGGTCGTTGGCCGGCGTGAGGTTCAGGTACATGTCGAGCAGGTTGCCCGCCACCGTCACCTCGCTCACCGGGTAGGCGAGCTCGCCCTTCTCGATCCAGAACCCGGCGGCGCCGCGGCTGTAGTCGCCGGTGGTGCCGTTGATGCCGAAGCCCATCAGGTGGGTGACGTAGAATCCGCTCGGCACCCCGGAGATCAGCTCCTCCGGTGACATCTCGCCCGGCGTCAAATAGAGGTTGGTCGGCGACGGCGACGGCGGCGAGGAGGTGCCGCGCGAGGCATGGCCGGTGCTCTTCAGGCCGAGCTGCCGGGCGGAGCGCAGGTCGAGGATCCAGCTCGTCAGCACGCCGTCCTCGACGATGTTGCGCGGCCGGTTCGGCAGCCCTTCCCCGTCGAACGGCTTGGAGCGCAGCCCGCGGCGGCGATGGGGATCGTCCACCACCATGACGCCCTGGGGCAGGATGCGCTCGCCCAGCTTGTCCTTGAGGAAGCTGGTGCCGCGCGCGATGGCGGTGCCGCTGATGGCGCCGGCCAGATGCGAGACCAGGCTGTTGGCGACGCGCGGGTCGTAGATGACCGGCACCCGGGCCGTCGCGGCCTTGCGCGCCGCGAGCCGCCGGACCGCCCGCTCGCCGGCGCGCCGGCCGACCTCCTCCGGCGATTCGAGATCCGCCCCGTACACGGCGCTCGCGAAGTCGTAGTCGCTCTCCATCGCCGTGCCTTCGCCGGCGATGACCGAGACGGCGACGGAATGGCGCGACACGGCATACGCGCCGGCGAAGCCGTTGCTCGCGACCAGGGTGACCGAGGAGCGGCTCCAGCCCGCCTCGGCGCCTTCGGAATTGGTGACGCCGCCGATCGCCAGCGCCGCCTCTTCCGCGGCGCGGGCGCGCTCCTTGATGGTGTCGGGCGACGGCTCCGCGGGATCGACGACGTCGAGCTTCGGAACGCCGCGCGCGATCTCGCTGCGGTCCGCCAGGCCGCAATACGGGTCCTCCGGCACGCTCTTCGCCATGGCGACCGCGCGCTCGACCAGCTCGTCCAAGGCCTTCGGCGAGACGTCGGTCGAGGAGACCACCGCCTGGCGCTTGCCGACGAGGACGCGCAGCCCGAGATCCGCGCTCTCCGCCCGCTCCAGCTTGTCGGGCTTGCCGAGCCGCTGGGCCAGGGAGATCGACGCGGACTCGACGATGAGCGCGTCGGCGGCATCGGCGCCGGCGGCCCTGGCCTTCTCGATGAGGTCGGAGACGAGGTCGAAGGCCGGCGTGCGCTTGGGCTTCGATCCGGCGAGAACCGGCTGCCGGCTGCGCGGCGCGGACTTGGCCGGCGCGGGATGGGGATGGAGCGTCGTCTTGTGCTTCGGCTCGATCGGCGACGGGCGCGTGGCCGGGCGGCCGGACAGCCGGCCGTTGGCTGCCGTCCGCGATGACGCCGGGCGCGGCGCCGGGCGCTGCCCCG
>DAIMFL010000223.1:0-2301 GCA_036724615.1 Alphaproteobacteria bacterium
GGTTCGCCTGGAGGCGACGGATCGTTCAGGCGGCAAGGAGCGGCAGGCGAGGCGTGGCCGGCCGGCAGAGACGGGAGGCTTCGGAGTCGAGGAGGTTGTCGATGGGCCCGAACAGCCGGCTTTCGCCGATCTGTCCGCGGAATACCGCATCGGGAGATCGGGCGGCGAAATACGCCTCGAGGCGCCTGCAAGGATGTCTCGTCCCGTCTCGCGGCCGGCATGGCGGATGAGGCAGAGCGCCAGGATCTCGCCTGCGAGCGCCATGCGCGTACCGGCGCCGTGCAGCTTCAGCGCCCGGCTCAGCTTCGTGCTCCTAAATCGGGCGTCCTCGAAGCCGGCGCCCGCGTGGGCTTCCCTTGCCGGCGATGTCGGATGGCGTCGGGTCAGGCGTAATATTGGCTCAGGGTGAGGCCGACGGTTCCGCTGAGTGCGGCGAAGAGGCCGGCATAGGCGATCGCGCTCATCGCCATGCCGGCGCGCGACAGCGGCCGCGGCGTCGTGCGCGGCGCCTTGCGCATCGACCAGGCGCAGACGCCGGCCGAAAGCGCGAAGATCGCGGCCATGATCCAGCTCTGCGCCGTCCATGCGCAGACGAGTCCGACGCCCAGGCCGACCCCGAAGAGCGCAACGGTGGTGCGGCGGCCGACGGATTGCGCGATGGCGAGCAGAATCTGACC
Source organism: Alphaproteobacteria bacterium (assembly GCA_036724615.1). Taxonomy (GTDB): domain Bacteria; phylum Pseudomonadota; class Alphaproteobacteria; order Dongiales; family Dongiaceae; genus DAIMFL01. The sequence continues at coordinate 678 of DAIMFL010000223.1, forward strand.
GCCGTCGAGGGAACCGACCGGAAGCAGGTTGAAGAGGTTGAGCGCGGCCGTCAGGAAGGCATAGTGCCACCAGCGCGGGTCGCCGGTCATGACCGCGGCCGCGGCCAGCGGAACGACCGAAAGGAGTCCGAACAGCGGGCCCATCAGCTGGACGACGACCTCCTGGCCGCGGCTGCGGGGCGTCTCGCTCACGGCGACCGCACCGATCAGCGGCAGGAAGTACACGCCCTTGGTCCTGAGATTCATCCAGGTCGCCGCCTTGACGTGCCCCGCCTCGTGGACGAAGACTGCGTAGGTGATGACCAGCGCGGCCTCGAAGCCGAAGATGAATGCAGTGACCAGGATGCTGGCGAGGAAGAGATTCGCCTTGATGAGCCAGGTGCGCAGCCGGGCCGGCGCCTGTGCCGCGTCGATGGAGGTGCGGATCGTGGTCGCGCTCATCGGTATTCCTCGAAGCTCGTGGTCTAGGCTTGGAGACATGTTGGGTCGACCGGCCGCCGGCGGCGCCTCGCCTTCTCCATTCCCTGGGTCTCAGCCGTCGAGAGGGGATGACGGATTCAGCCGGACATCGGCGACAGGGCGTCGAGGCAGGCGCGTATCTCGGCGAGAACGGGGGAGCGATCGTCGTGCTCGAAGCCGGTCGATCGCCAGGTCGCGCCGCCGATCCGGATCTCTATGGCGCCCTTGCCGGACCACCGGTCCCAGCTCGGCGGCACGATCGCGATCTCCGGACGGCCGCCGGCTTCGATCACCGCGCAGATCACGGACCAGTCACCGGTATCGAACGGCTTCGCCGCGTGCGGCAGCGAGTCTTGGAGGCGGGCGCGGAGCGCATCGAGCCTGGCGGCGGCGCGCCGGCGTCCGCACATGATCTCGGTGCAGGCCTGGACGGCGAGCGCCTCGGCCACCAGTGGAGCGTCGCCTGGCGCGACGGCGAGCTGGAACGGCATCGGCTTGTTGGACATTATCCGAACCTATCTGTGCTCGTTCACGAAGATCGCTGGGCCCCGGGCGATCGCGCATGCGCCTCCTGGCCTCGATCCTGGAGCGGGCTGACGTCTCCCGCCGGGCGCTCAGGCGGCTGCCGGAAGCTCGGCCGCCTGCGCCTTCTTGGCGGCCCTGAGCGTCGCGCGCTCGGCCGGCGTCTTCGGTGTCTCGCAATGGACGAGAAGGAAGATGGTGAGGCGGAAGCTCTTGCCGGTGTCCTTGTTGGTGCGAGACTCGTCCGAGTAGATTCCGGCGACGCGGATCTTCGCGCCATCATGGGCGAAGCCGCCGTCGATCATCTTCAGCGCAGCCTTGCCATAGGCGTCGACCGGAGTCTTCTTGACCGCGCCGTCCCTGCCCGGCGTGTCATGGACCAAAACGAACTGGACATAGGGCGTCCTGGTGTTGTCGGTCTCGCCGACCTTGAGGCCGGTGACGGTGCCGTTGATGTTGTAGAGGCGCCGCGTGGTGCTGGTCATCTGGAGAGCGTCCTTGTCTGATCGTTCCGTTGGAGTCCGGGGCGCGTTCGGCCACGACTGCCCGCCCGCGGAGGCGGGCGTGGATCCACCGCCTGGCCGAGCTTCCGCGGCGCTCGTGCCGTTCCGCGAAGACCTGGGGGACTGGAGTGAGCCAGGAG
>DAIMFL010000224.1:0-2295 GCA_036724615.1 Alphaproteobacteria bacterium
ACAGCGCCGCGGCGCCGGGGCAGGACCTCTGTGTCTCTGTGCCTCTGTGGTCGTCTTCCCCTTCCCATGCGAGGCGACGAACTCCCCGCGGCGGCCGGATCTCCTACGACGCCTTGGCGAGCGCCGGCGCCGGCGCGGCGGGCAGGCGCACGGTCACCGTCGTGCCGCGGCCGGGTGCGCTGTCGATCCGCAGCGTGCCGTGCTGGAGCCGCACCAGCGCGTCGACGAGCGGCAGGCCGAGCCCGGTGCCGCCGTTGCGATGCGCATAGCCCCGGTTCTGCTGCTCGAAGGGCCGCATGAGCCGCGGCAGGTCGGCGCGGTCCATGCCGACGCCGCTGTCCTGCACCTCGAACGCGACGGCGCCGTCTTCGTCCCGGCCGAGGCGCAGCGCGACCCGGCCATCCTCCGGCGTGAACTTCACCGCATTGGACAGCAGGTTGAGCAGGATCTGCTTCAAGGCCCGCGGATCGGCCCGGCAGGCGGGCAGATTGGCCGGGATACCGACGGACAGGCGGATCCGCTTCGCCTCCGCGGCGCCGCGGACGAGCGGCAGCACGACGTCGAGGATCGGCCGCGGGTCGAGATCGATCACCGCGACCTCGAGCTTCCCGGCCTCCGCCTTGGAGATGTCGAGGATCGAGGTGATGAGGTCGAGCAGATGGGTGCCGGAGGCGTGGATGTCGGCGGCGTACTCGCGATAGCGCGGATGGCCGAGCGGCCCGAACAGCTCCGAGCGCTGCACGTCCGAGAAGCCGATGATGGCGTTCAGGGGCGTGCGCAGCTCGTGGCTCATCGTGGCCAGGAACTCGGACTTGGCGCGACTCGCCTGCTCCGCCGCGCGGCGCGCCTCGTCGAGCTCCCGGTTGCGGTCGGCGAGCTCCCGGCGCAGCCGCTCGGCCGCCATCATCAGCAGCGAGAAGACGACCAGGCTGTTGCTCACCAGCGAGACGAGGAAATGCAGGCTCTGCACCGTGTTCGCCACGAACAGGTCCGGCTGGGGCGCGGAAAGAGCGGTCCACAGGGCGCGCAGCCCGAGCGTGCCGGAGACGAGCCCGAACAGCGTGGCCGCCAGGACCGCCGGCGCGCCGAACCGGCGTGCCGGTCCGCGCATCAGCGCATGGGCGCAGAACGCGCAGGCGACCGCCATCACGGCGGAAACCGCGACGACGCGGGCGTTGAGGTCCGCCACCACGTAGGTCCGGTGCGCGAGAACGGCGGTGAGCGCGGCGGTCGCCGCGAGCGGGCCCGCCCAGCGGGCCGGCCGCCCGTCGAACAGGCGGATGCCGTTCCAGAACATGGCCAGCGCCATCAGCAGGACGGCGTTGCCCATAAGGATCGACACGAAGTCCGGAACCGTGCCGCGCAGCCCGGCGGCGAACAGGGCGAGGCCGAGCAGCCCGCTCCCGACCGTCCAATGGCCGAGTCCGGGCATGCGCCGGCTGCCGTGCCAGAACACGACCATCATCACGGCCAGGGCGACCGAGACCAGGGCATGCACCACGAACAGGGTGCGGACATCGAGACTCATGGACCGACGTCTATACCGGTCATGGCTAAGACAGGATTAACGACGGCCGGAACCTGCCAGCGTCCGGCGCAGGGCTCCTGCGGATCGGCGGGGCTCACCAGATGCGGCCGCGCCCGAGCCGCAGGAAGAGCTCGGTACCGACGCCCCAGGCGCCGTTGACGGCGAGGGCGAAGGCGAGCCGCGCCGGATCGAGCCAGATCCTGCCGTCGATGCCCTTGAGCGGCGCGACCACCGCGGCGAAGACGAGGGTGGGCAGGATCGCGCCGAACAGGAAGGCGAAGACGAGCCCGCCGCCGCCCTTGAGCCGCGACGACAGCATCGCCCAGACGATGCCCCAGAGCCCGCCCCAGAAGGCGATGGAGAGGAGCTGCGGCACGCCGAACGGCCGGGTCGGCGCCCAGCTATAGACCGGGTAGCCGCCGAGCCCCGCCTGGTTGATCAGGAAGACGAGCCCCTGGTGGAAGACCAGAACGGCCAGCGCGCCGGCCACGAAGCCGCCGAGGATGTGGTATCGGGACAGCAGGGCCATGGCTTCACCTCTCCGGCTGCGCGCCTCGCCCTCACCCCGACCCTCTCCCGCAAGGCGGGAGAGGGGGCCCACCGAGCCGGTCGCTGGCATCTTGCCCTCTCCCGCCTTCGCGGGAGAGGGAGGGGCCCGTCGCGTCAGCGACGGGAGGGTGAGGGCCGGAAAATCACCCCTGCTCGAAGCCCAGGAGCACGTTGACCGCGTTGACGCCGATCTCGTCGACGGCGTAGCCGCCCTCCAT
>DAIMFL010000225.1:0-1650 GCA_036724615.1 Alphaproteobacteria bacterium
GCAGGGTGCCGTATCGCCCTACGGCGTCTCGGCGGCCGGGGCCGCACGCGCGAGCTAACGCGCCGGCGGGGCCGGCGCGGCCGCGGCCGGCCCCCGGCTCGCCGCCGGCGAGCTGCTCGCCACGGTGGCCTGGTACGAGGAGGACGGCCTGCCGCTGGGTGTCGCGCCCCACGCCCGGTTGGCGCCGTCCGCCGACGGTTACATCCTCGACGGGCGCAAGCGCGCGGTGCCCTTCGGCGCCGAGGCAGGCCTGCTGCTCGTGCCCGCCACGATGGGCGCGGACCCGGTGCTGGTCGCGGTGGATACCGGCATCGGCGTGGACGCGGCCGCGACGGGGCAGCGGGCCGCCGGCCGCATCGACATCGCGCCCTGCGAGACCATCGACGGCCAACCCGCCGCGGATATCCGGTTCGATTCGCTGGGGCTGGCGCCGTCGGCCCTGGTCGCGCGCGGCGACGAGGCCGAGCGCCTGCTCGCCTGGATGCTCGATGCCTGGCGGGTGGCGAGCTTCGCCGACGCGCTCGGCGCGATGCGCCGCCTGGTCGAGATGACCGGCGAGTATCTCCAGGTCCGCCAGCAGTTCGGCGCGGCGATCGGCCAGAACCAGGCGCTGCGACACCGTTTCGTCGACCTGCACCTGGCGATCCGGGAAGTCGAGGCGACCTGCGAACATGCGGCTGTCGCCATCGATGCGGCCGATGCGGGGGCGCGGGCGCATGCGGTGGACATCGCCCACTATGCGACCGTGCGCGCGGCCTGGCTCGTGGCGCAGGAGTGCGTACAGATGCACGGCGGCATCGGCATGGCGGCCGAAACGTCCGTGGGCGCTTACTTCAAGCGGCTCCTCGGGCTGGCGTTGCGTTGCGGCGACGAGGACGCGGCGCTCGCGCGCCTGGCGGCGGCGAGCCCGGGGCGGGCCGCCTAGCGCCCGATCTTGCCGGCCATCCGCATGATGTCGTCGAGCGGATTGCCGTTGCCGTCGAAGTCGAGCATGGATGCGAGCCCGCCGAGTCCGCCGCCCCCGCTCGCGGTCCCGCCGCCCGAGGCGCCGCCGAGCAGGCCGCCGAGCAGTCCGCCGAGGCCGCCGCCAGCGTCCGCCTGCGAACCGCTTGCCGAGCCCTGCTTCGCCATGATGCCGGCGACGAGCATCGCGAGCATCGGCAGCATCTTCTTCAGGAGCGAAGGATCGAGGCCGGAGGTCGCGGCGGCGTTCTGCGCGACGGTGCGGCTGACGTCCTTCGAGCCGAAGATCTGGCCGAGGACGTCGTTGCCCCTGTCGACGTGGGTGGGCTGCGGCGACAGCACGTCATCGAGCAGCGAGCCGCCACCGAGCTGGCCGAGCAGCCCGCCGAGGCCTTCCATGCCGCCGGGTTGTGCCTGCGCCTGCTTCTTGAAGCCGCCGAGGATCGCCGGCAGGAGGGCTTCCATGCCGGAAGCGGCCTGCTGCCGGTCGACGCCGAGCTCGCGCGACACGGAGTCGAGTCCGCCCATCTGGGCGAGGAGATCGCTGAGTTGCATGGGCCTGCTCCCTGGTTGGCGGGGTTCGCCCGCTGGCGGGCGCGCCCGCGAAGTCGCGAAAAGCCGTGCGCGGGCCCGGGAGCATCCGGGCCGCGCACCGGTCTTCTAGTCGAGGAGGTCGGCGGGAACGTT
>DAIMFL010000225.1:1660-2267 GCA_036724615.1 Alphaproteobacteria bacterium
TGCTGTCGATGTCGAGCAGCTTGAGCAGGTCGACGATGGAGGTGCGCCAGTTGAGCTTCTGGGGGTTGGCGGCGGCGCGCTGCTCTAGCTGCGCGACGACGTCCACGACCGGTACCGCCTGCGACTGTCCGGTCGCGGCACCGCCCGCAGGCGCGGCGCCTCCGGCAGGCGCCGTGCCCCCGGCAGGAGCGGCCGTCCCGGCGCCGGCTTCCGCCGCCCGTGCACTGCCGATACCGAGCTTGTCGAGGATCTTGCTGAAGAAACCCATGGTCGTTCTCCGGAAGGATTGGCAAAGGCGCGACGCCTCGATGCGGTGACCGGGCGCGTCGGCACGGTCGTGTGAACGGAGTCTACCCCGTCGCCGGGCCCTCCGCGCGCCGGATCGAACGCACGGGGGCCGGCTTTGCGGGACCGGCTTCGACGTGGGCGGCCAGGGCCACCGCGAGCGCATCGAACACCACGCGGCAGCGCGGGCTGTTGCGCAGGTCCTCGTGCATCGTCAGCCAGGTCTCCAGCGTCAGCGAGAGGCTCTCGGGCAGCACCCGGACCAGGGGCTCGCCGCGCGCGGCGAGCGGGCAGCCCGTCGGATGGGCCTGGAGTTCGTCCG
>DAIMFL010000226.1:0-2175 GCA_036724615.1 Alphaproteobacteria bacterium
CGGCCGGCCCGGCCGGACCGCCCGTGGCTGCTGCCGCCGCGCGACATGCCGAAGCGCAAGTCCGGGCAGAGCCTGGAGCACCGCGTCGCGCTGCTGCACGCTCTCGCCCATATCGAGCTCAACGCCATCGACCTCGCCTGGGACATCGTGGCGCGTTTCTCGCACGAGGACCTGCCCCGCGGGTTCTACGACGACTGGGTGGAGGTGGCCGAGGAGGAAGCGCTGCACTTCGGTCTGCTCGCCGAGCGCATGGCGGCGCTCGGCGCGGCCTATGGCGACCTGCCGGCCCATGACGGGCTGTGGCAGGCGGCGGAGGAGACCGCCCATGACCTGCTCGCCCGTCTCGCCCTGGTGCCGCTGGTGCTCGAGGCGCGTGGCCTCGACGTGACGCCCGGCACGATCGCCAAGCTGGAGCGCGCCGGCGACGGCGCGAGCGTCGCGGTGCTCCGCCGCATCTACGAGGACGAGATCGGCCATGTGGCGGCCGGGCGGCGCTGGTTCGAGCATGTCTGCGCCCGGCGCGGGCTCGAGCCCGTCGCCATATGGCAGGACCTCGTCCGCCGGCATTTCCGCGGCACGCTGAAGCCGCCCTTCAACGACGACGCCCGTGCGGCGGCCGGGTTCGATGCGGCGTTCTACCGGCCGCTCGCGGAGGAGGGCCGGCGGAAGATCGCTTGACAATTCTCCGGCCGCGGCCCATCTAGCGCTCAGTGCTCTCGCGAACGCGCGATTCGGTCTCGGCCAAGAACAGATACAAGCCGGGATCGTTAAAATCCCGAGACCATTTCTTAACCCCCGTCTTTTTCCTCTGCGCGTGGAATCTGGCGAAACGCCCCCGACCGGCGGCGCGTGGCCAATGCGCGCGCCCGGTTTGGCGCAGAAGGATTTGTACGTGACCACTCCGACCTTTCTCGAGCTCGGCGTTGCCGAGCCGATCGCCCGCGCGCTCGATGCCGAGGGCTATGCGACCCCCACCCCCATCCAGGCGCGCGCGATTCCGCGTCTCCTCGCCGGCAAGGACCTGCTCGGCATCGCCCAGACCGGCACGGGGAAGACGGCGGCATTCGCCCTGCCCCTGCTGCAGCTTCTCGCGGCGAAGCGGCAAGCCGCCGGCCCGAAGGGCACCCGTGCGCTGATCCTGGCGCCCACCCGCGAGCTTGCGGTGCAGATCGGCGACGCGTTCAAGACCTATGGCCGCCATCTCGGCCTCCGGCAGGCGGTGATCTTCGGCGGTGTCGGACAGAACCCGCAGGTCGCGGCCGTCGCGCGCGGCGTCGACATCGTGATCGCCACGCCGGGCCGGCTTCTCGACCTGCTCACCCAGCGCCATCTGCGCCTCGACAAGGTGAGCCACCTGGTGCTCGACGAAGCCGACCGGATGCTCGACATGGGCTTCATCCGCGACGTCCGGAAGATCATCGCGGCGCTCCCGGCCGAGCGGCAGTCGCTGCTGTTCTCGGCCACCATGCCCGCCGACGTCGAGCGCCTGGCCCAGGACATCCTGCGCCAGCCCGAGCGCATCGAGGTGACGCCCAAGGTCGTCACGGTCGACAGGATCGATCAGCGCGTGGTGTTCGTCGAGGCCGCGCGCAAGACCGGCCTGCTCGCCCGGCTGCTGGCCGACCGTGACATGGCGCGCGTCATCGTCTTCACCCGCACGAAGCACCGCGCCAACCGCGTCGCCGAGCAGCTGGAAAAGGCGGGCATCGAGGCGGAGGCGATCCACGGCAACAAGTCGCAGGGTGCGCGGCAGCGGGCGCTGCAGCGCTTCCGCGACGGCGAGGCCCGGGTGCTGGTGGCGACTGACATCGCCGCGCGCGGCATCGACGTCGACAACGTCACCCACGTGGTGAACTACGAGCTGCCGAACGAGCCGGAGAGCTATGTCCACCGCATCGGCCGCACGGCGCGGGCCGGTACTGACGGGATCGCCGTGTCGTTCTGCGACCCGTCGGAGCGCAGCTTCCTGCGCGACATCGAGCGGCTGACGAAACGCCCGCTCGACGTGGTCGACGGCCGCAGCTGGCTCAAGGACCTGCCGCCGCCGGCTCCCAACCAGGTGGCGGCCGGCCAGGGACGCCCGCTCGCGAACGGCCGGCGCGGCAAGGCCGGATCCGACGGCGCGGCGAGCAACGACAATCGCCGCGATGCCGCCGGCGAGCGGCCGCTGCATCG
>DAIMFL010000227.1:0-2116 GCA_036724615.1 Alphaproteobacteria bacterium
CTGCCGAAGACCCGCTCCGGCAAGATCATGCGCCGCATCCTGCGCAAGATCGCCGAGAACGACTATTCGAACCTGGGCGACACCTCGACCCTCGCCGATCCGGCGGTGGTCGGCGACCTGGTCGACAACCGGATGAACCGGGCCTGACCGGCAGGACATCCTCATGCTTCGACAAGCTCGGCATGAGGATGTCTTTCGTCCTTAAGAGATGTCTTCCTCCTCACCCTGAGCCCGTCGAAGGGGGAGGAGGAAGCCGAACCGCCTACAGCGCCTTTTCCATGAACACCAGATGCGCCCGCAGGTCGGGCGGCAGCTGGTAATAGGGCGGGATCTCGCGGAAGCCGACGGAGCGGTAGAGCTCCTGCGCCTCCGGCTGCAGGTCGCCGGTGTCGAGGCGGATGGCGCGGCAGCGATGCGCCGCGGCCCAGGCGACCGCCGCCTGGGTCAGGCGCCGGCCGAGGCCGAGCCCGCGGCAATGCGGGCGGACGAAGAGATATCTGAGCTCGGCGACGCCGCCGCCGACCAGATGCACCGCCACGCAGCCGGCGCCGCGGTCGCCGTGGCGGGCGAGGAACAGCGCGCCTTCGGGCGGGGCGTAGCGGGCGCCCAGGTCCGCGAGCTCCGCCTCCCAGGCATTCGCCTCGAAATAGCGCGCGACCTGCCAGGCGCGGTTGGCGTAGCGGTCCTGGCACCAGCATGCGAACTCGCGGAGCAGGCGGGCGACCGCCGCCACTTCCTGTTCCGTCCGGGCCTCGATGATGTCGGTCGGCGGGCCTTCCGCCGTGATGGTGGCGGTCTGATGCTCCATCTGCCGTTCTCCCTGCCGGAGCCGGGCGGCTGTTGTTCTTTCGGGGGCCGCCCGGATCTAAGACGCGCGGGACGGGCGATTCGATCCCGTCTCCCGGGATATTCCGGCATGAAGTCTGGCTGGATCGGCTGCGGGCCGCCTTGCGCCCGGTCAAGCAGGCGGAGCGGCCAGGGCGGCGGCGAGGCGCCGGACGGCGGCGTCCATCTCCTCCTCCCGCATGGCGGCGTAGCCGAGCAGCAATCCCTGGCGGCGGGGCGGGCCCATGTAGAAGGTCGAGAGGGCGATGGCGGCGAGGCCGGCGGCATGGGCCTTCGCCGCCGCGCCGCGGTCGTCCATCCGCCGGGCGAGGCCCGGCAGCAGCTCGGCGACGAGATGCATGCCCGCCTGGTCGGGGGCGAGGCGGAGCAGCCCGCCCAGATGCCGCGCCGCCGCGGCGAGCAGCGCCTGCTGCCGCGCCGCGTAGAGCCGGCGCATCCGGCGCAGATGGGCGGCGAAATGCCCCTCCGCGATGAAGTCGGCGAGCGCCGGCTGGGCGATCATCGGCGCATGGTCGTCGAGCGTGGCGCGCGCCGCCAGGAAGGCATCGATCAGGGCCGGGGGCGCCACGAGATAGCCGAGCCGGAGGCTCGGAAACATGCTCTTCGAGAAGCTGCCGACATAGATGACCCGGCCGTCGCGGTCGAGCCCCTGCATGGCGGCGAGCGGCCGTCCGGCATAGCGGAACTCGCTGTCGTAGTCGTCCTCGATCACCCAGGCCCCGGAGTCGCGCGCCCAGCCGAGCAGGTCGAGCCGGCGCTTCAGGCTCATGACCACGCCGAGCGGATACTGGTGCGAGGGCGCGACGCAGGCGAGCCTGGCGCCAGGCGCCGCCCTGGCGCCGGCGGCGACGTCGAGCCCGTCCGCGTCCACCGGCAAGGGCAGGATGCGCAGATCGGCGGCGCCCAGCACGGCGCGGATGCCGGGATACCCCGGTTCCTCCACCCACACCTGGTCGCCCGGATCGAGCAGCAGCCGCACCGTCAGGTCCACCGCCTGGCGGATGCCGGAGACGACGATCACCTGCTCGGCCGTGCAGTCGACCGCGCGCACCCGCCGCAGGTGATCGGCGATCGCGGCGCGGAGCGGCGGATGGCCGGCCGGGTCGCCGCCCACCGCCATCGCCGCGGGCGGATGCCGCCAGCGGCGGCCGAGCAGCCTGGCCCAGAGCTCGAACGGAAAGGCGTCGATCTCCGGCAGCCCCACGGCGAAGGGCCGGCGTTCGCCCGCGCTCGCGCCGCGCGCCGACCAGGGCCGGGCCACCAGCAGCCG
>DAIMFL010000228.1:0-2033 GCA_036724615.1 Alphaproteobacteria bacterium
CGCCTCGACGATGGGCATCAGCGCCTCCGCCTGGCCGAGTGCCATGGGCTGGAAGCGGCGGGCGGCGAGCGCGCCGTCGCGCCAGAGCGCCGCCGAGCAGGCCGCCGCCGAGCAGTCGAGCGCCAGGATCGCCGGGCGCCGCGCGCTCACCGCGCGCCTCCGCGGGCCGCGACGGGGCCGGTTGCATCCGCGCAACCACATGTTAGGAGAGAGGCCGCACCATCCGCCGCAGCCGATACAGGAAGGACAGCCCGACCATGGCCCTCGTGCCGATCCGCCAGCCGGAGTTCGACGTGGAGATCGCCCTCGCCTATGCCACGCCGGCCAATGTCACGGGAAAGCCGGTCTACGCCCATGCCCGCTGCTACCTGCACGAGGACGCGGCCGACGCGCTCGCCCGCGCCGTCGCGCTCGCCGCGCCTCTGGGCTTGCGCTTCAAGTTGTTCGACGCCTTCCGGCCGGCCGAGGCGCAATGGGCGCTGTGGAACGCCCGGCCGGACCCGGAATTCCTCGCCGATCCGCGGCGCGGATCGCCCCATTCGCGCGGCGTCGCCATCGACCTCACGCTCATCGACGCGCAAGGGGCGGAGCTCGACATGGGCACCGGCTTCGATGCCTTCACGCCGCTGTCGCATCACGCCAACACGGCGGTCTCGCCGGCCGCGCAGCAGAACCGCGCGCTCCTGCTCGGGATCATGACCGCCGCGGGGTGGGACTTCTATCGGAACGAATGGTGGCATTATCAGCTGTTCAATTCCCGCCGTTACCCGCTCTACAGCGATTCGGCCCTGCCAGAAGGGCTGATGTAGCTGGCGCAACCCGGCCGCCCCGCTACAGGATCCGGCAGGCCTCCTCGAAGTCGAGCCGCGGCGCGCGCGGCCGCAGGCGCCTTCCGTCGCCGTAGCCGAAATTGCACAGGAAGTTCGACCGCCAGCGTCCCTCGGGAAAGAATTCCGCGTCGACCTTGGCGCGGCTGAAGCCGGACATCGGGCCGCAGTCGAGGCCGAGCGCGCGGGCGGCCAGGATGAGATAGGCGCCTTGCAGCGAGCCGTTGCGGAACGCGTTCTCCTCGATGATCGCCGGCTTCCCGGCGAACCAGCCGCGCGATTTCGGGGTGTTGAGCCGCGGCATCAGCTCGTAGAACTCCATGTCGTGGGCGACGATCGCCGTGACCGGCGCCGACATGGTCTGCTCCACATTGCCCGGGTCGAGCGCCGGCTCGAGCCGCGCCTTGGCCTCGGGCGACTTGACGAAAACCACCCGCATCGGGCTGCAGTTGCCGCTGGTCGGCGCCATCCTGGCGAGATCGTAGACGGCGGCGAGCAGCACGTCCGAGACCGGCTCCCCCGTCCAGGATCTGTGGGTCCGCGCGGCGCGGAACAGCTGGTCGAGCGCCGCATCGCTGACAGGGGTACGCATCGCCGCCTCCGGCCGTCCTTGGCCGGGCAACATCGCCCGCCCGCCTCCGGGCCGCAAGGGCGCGAACGGGCTACGGCCGCCGGCCGGTCTTCAGAGCGCCGCCGCGCCGGGCTGGAGCGCGGCGCGGTCGAGCCGGTCCAGGCGGTTCGCCCGGATCAGCCTCCGCAGCGCCCCGGTATAGGCGGCGCCGAGCTCGGAATAGCGGGTGAGATGCCGGGCGAGCGCGGCCCCGTCCGGCGGACCGCCGGCGCGGCGCGCCGCCGCCCGGGCCCGCCTGAACCCGTCATAGGCCGGGTGGCTGTTGAGATTGAGCGCATAGGCCCTGACCGCGTCGAGCAGCCCGTCGAAGCTGCGCGCCCGGTGCCGCGCCCCGGGCAGCGGCTGCAGCGGCTCGAGCCCCGCCTCGGTCCAGGTCCGCTCGCCGAACAGGGCGTTCCCCTCGCGGGCGAGGCGCGACGTGCCCCAGCCGGATTCGAGCGCCGCCTGGGCCACGGCCAGGGAGGGCGGCACCGCGTCCACCTTCTCGAGGAGCCCGGCCACGTCCGCGACCGGATCGCCGGGCCGGACCCTGTAGCGCCGCGCCAGCGCCGCCAGGAGATCCGACTGCTCGCCGG
>DAIMFL010000229.1:0-2021 GCA_036724615.1 Alphaproteobacteria bacterium
CCGGGCCAGGACGCGCGCCTCGTCGTCGCGCATGGGCGACAGGTTCTCCGCCCCTTCATGCACCCGCACGCGGCAGGTCGAGCAGCGCCCGCGCCCGCCGCAGATCGAGGCATGGGGGATGCCGCCGCTGCGGCTCGCCTCGAGGATCGTCGCGCCGGGCATGACGACGACGCTCCGGCCCTTCGGGTAGGTGACGGTGACGGCCCGGCGGCGGCCGGCGAGCTGGCGGATGCCGCGCGCGGCCAGAACCGCGCCAAGCGCCGACAGGAAGACCAGGAGAACCCCGGTTTCCGCGTCGTAGATCGCATCGAGCTGCGAAGCGGACGGGAAGCGGACCGCCGCGTCGACGGCCGCGATCCATGCCGGATCCCGGGCGAGACGCAGCACCTCGCGCCCCGCGACGAAGAAGCCGAGCCAGCCCAGCACCGGGACCAGCAGCGCCGCGGCGAAGAGATACGGCGACGCCGCCGCGTACCGGGGCCGCAGGCGCAGCCAGAAATGAAGCCCGATGCAGCCGTGGAGCCAGGCCAGCGACAGGACGAGGGTCTGCCGCAGCACCTCCGACGGGCTGCTCCAGATGGCGAGCAGCACATAGGCGTAATCGGGCTCGGTGCCGTAGCGCTGCGCCGCCCAGCGCGTGCCGAGCACGTGGAGCGCGATGAGCGGCGGAATTGCCAGCCCGACGAGCATCTGCGTCGCCTCCCAGCGCGGCATGCGCAGGCTGCGCCGGCGCCAGAGCGACCACAGGGCCAGCGCGACATGGACGAGCGCGGCGCCGTAGAGCAGCGTCAGGGCAGGCGGGTTGTCCCACAGCGCGAGGAACCAGACCAGCCCGTCCTGGGCGGCCTCCAGCGAGATCAGCCCGAGCGAATGGTTCAGGAAATGGGTGAGCAGGAAGGCGAACATCACCAGCCCGCTCGCCAGGCGCAGCCGACGGATGACGCTGCTCGCCGTCATGCTCGGGGGTTCCCGCAAGGCCGCCGGACCGAGGGCACTGCCCCTCTCCGGGTTCTGTGCTATTAGACACGATCATGACCTCCGGCACATCCGAGGCGTGCGGGCCGATCGCGTGGCAGCCGACCGGCTTCCGCCATGGCCTTGCGCATAACCGCGCCGCGGCCGCGCCCGAGGCGGCGTTCGAGGACGCGCTGGGCCCGGTGCTTCCCGCCGCGGGCTTCGCGGCGGCGCAGGCGGAGATCCGGCAATGGCCCGGCTATGCGCCGACGCCGCTCGTCGCCTTGCCGGGGCTCGCCGGCCGGCTCGGTCTCGGCGGTCTCTGGTACAAGGACGAAGCATCCCGCTTCGGTCTCGGCAGCTTCAAGGCGCTGGGCGGCGCCTATGCGGTGTTCCACCACCTGGCAGGGCTGGTCGAGGCGGCGACGGGCCGGGCGCCGAGCGCGGCGGAGATGATCGCCGGCACGCACCGCGCGCTCACCGGGAACGTGACGGTGGCGACGGCGACCGATGGAAACCACGGGCGTTCGGTCGCCTGGGGCGCGCAGCTGTTCGGCTGCCGCTGCATGGTCTACCTGCACGCGACGGTGAGCCACGGGCGTGAGGCGGCGATCCGGGCCTATGGCGCCGGGCTGCGCCGGACGGCGGGCAATTACGACGATTCGGTCCGGCAATGCGCGGCCGATTCCGCGGCGGAAGGCTGGCAGGTGATCTCGGACACGTCCTATGCCGGCTACAGCGACGTGCCGCGGACGGTGATGCTGGGCTACGGCGTCATGGCCGCCGAGCTGCTCGAGCAGCTTCCCGTGGGGCTGCGTCCGACGCATCTCTTCATCCAGGGCGGCGTCGGCGGGCTGGCCGCCGCGGTCGCCGCCACGCTGTGGCAGGCCTACGGGCCCGCGCGGCCGCGCGTCGTCGTCGTCGAGCCGGAAAACGCCGACTGCCTGCATCGCAGCGCGCTCGCCGGCCGGCCGACCACCGTCCGCGGCGACCTCGACACGCTGATGGCCGGGCTCGCCGCCGGCGAGGTCTCGCTCCTCGCCTGGGAGGTGCTGCGGCAGGCGGCC
>DAIMFL010000230.1:0-1942 GCA_036724615.1 Alphaproteobacteria bacterium
AGCGCGCGCCAGCGCGCGGCCGAGCAGCGCTCCGCGGCGCTCAGCACGCCGTAGAGCCGATGCGGCGCGCGCGCGAGCTCGGCGGGGCCGGGCCGCGCCGAGAGAATCTCCAGCTCGCGATAGACCTGGATGGAATCCGCGTTGACGATCGTGCCGCCGAACGCCTCGGCGACGGCGAGGCCCAGCGCCGACTTGCCGCTCGCGGTCGGGCCGGCGATCACGATCACGGGCAGGCGGCCGTGCTTGCCTCCCTCCGGGCGGGTCACCATAGTCCGGCCATGAATTCAGTCCTGACCCTCGTCGCCGACAGCGCCGCCGCCGATCTCAGCCCCGCCCTCGCCCGGCGCGTCCGCGACGCGCTCGGCCAGCCCGCGGAATCGGTCGCGGCGCCGGACTGGCTGGCCGAGCATATCGCCTGCGACATTCCCTTCCAGGGCGACGCCGCCGCCGGTCTCGAGGCGGCGCGGGCGGCGCTGGGGGACGCGCCGGTCGATGCCTTCGCGCAGCCGGCGGCCGGGCGGCGCAAGCGGCTTCTCGTCGCCGACATGGATTCGACGATCGTCGCGTCGGAGACGCTCGACGAGCTGGCCGGCTTCGCCGGGATCAAGGACAGGATCGCCGCCATCACGGCGCGCAGCATGAACGGCGAGATCGACTTCGCGAGCGCGCTGCGCGAGCGGGTGGCGATGATCGCCGGCCTGCCGGAGGAGGCCCTGTCGCGCACCTTGGCCGAGACGCGGCTCAACCCGGGGGCGCGCAGCCTGGTCAGAACCATGCGCGCCCACGGCGCGTTCACGGCGCTCGTCTCCGGCGGCTTCCGCTGGTTCACCCGCCGGATCGCCGCGGCGGCCGGCTTCGATCACGAGGAGGCGAACGATCTGCTGCTGGAGAACGGCCGGGTCGTGGGCAGCGTGGCGGAGCCGATCCTCGGCCGCGAGGCCAAGCTCGAAGCGCTGCGCCGGCTGGCGGCCGAGCGCCGGATCGCGCCCGCCGAGACGCTGGCGGTCGGCGACGGGGCGAACGACCTTCCCATGCTGCTGGCCGCCGGGCTCGGCGTCGCCTATCGCGCGAAGCCGGTGGTGGCCGCTTCGGTCGGCTGCCGGGTCGACCATGCCGACCTCACCGCCCTGCTCTATTTCCAGGGCTATCGGCGGAGCGAGTTCGTCTGCTGAGCTCCGCGGGGCGGCTCAGCCCTGGTCGATGCGCAGGGCCACCCACTGGTAGTCGCCCTCGCGGTACACGAGCAGGGTGACGACCCGGTAGTTGTTGGCCTTGGCCTCCTCGACGCGCGCCGCC
The DNA here is from genome assembly GCA_036724615.1 of Alphaproteobacteria bacterium. Taxonomy (GTDB): domain Bacteria; phylum Pseudomonadota; class Alphaproteobacteria; order Dongiales; family Dongiaceae; genus DAIMFL01. Next base: position 1,297 of record DAIMFL010000230.1, read on the forward strand.
ACCTCGTCGGGGGTCGTCACCGTCTGCTGGTCGACTTCGACGATGACATCGCCCGGCCGCATGCCCTTCTCGCCGGCCGTGCCCTCGGGCTGCACCTCGGTCACCACCACGCCGGCGGCCTCGTCGCCGAGCTGGAAGCGCTCCCGCAGCTCGGGCGTGAGCTCGGCGACGGACAGGCCGAGAGTCTCGATCGGCCCCTCGGCGCCGGTGCCGGGCATGGCTTCGCGGCTCTCCACCGCCGCCATCTCGGTCTCGTCGAGCTCGCCCACGCGGACCCGGATGGTCATCTCGCGGCCCTGGCGCCAGATCACCACGTCGACCTCCTTGTCGACCGGCGTCTCGGCCACCACGCGCGGCAGCCGGCGCATTTCCACGATCGGCTTGCCGTCGAATTCGACGATGACGTCGCCCTGCTGGATACCGGCCTGCTCGGCCGGGCCGCCGGGCGTGACGTTGGCCACCAGCGCGCCCTTGCTGCTCTCCAGCCGCAGCCCTTCCACCAGATCGTCGGTGACGGTCTGGATGCGCACGCCGAGCCAGCCCCGCCGGGCATGCCCGAACTCGCGCAGCTGCTCGACGACGTGACGCGCGAGCTGCGAGGGGATGGCGAAGCCGATGCCGACGCTGCCGCCCGACGGCGAGAAGA
>DAIMFL010000231.1:0-1906 GCA_036724615.1 Alphaproteobacteria bacterium
CCTTCCGCTAAAAATTTCTGGTCTTTCATGCGGCTAGGCGGCTCGCCCCGGCCGGGCGGCGCTATTCGCCGCCCGCGCGGCGGCCCGTTCCCGGGCCGCGGCGCCGAAGGCGCGGAACAGCGCCGTGGACACCGGGTTCTCCAGCGCCTTGTACTCCGGGTGCCACTGCACCCCGAGGGCGAAGCTCTTCGCCCCCGCGACCCGCACCGCCTCGACCACCCCGTCCGCGGCGCGTCCCTCGACCGCCAGCCCGTCGGCCACCCGGTCGATCGCCTGCCAGTGCAGCGAGTTCACCTCGATCCGGGTGGTGCCGAGGATCCGGGCGAATTCGCCGTCCGGAACCAGCTCGACCGGGTGCTGCGGCCCGTATTTCACGTCGAGATCGTCGGTCTGCGGCGCCCGGTGGTCGCGCGCGCCGTCGCGCAGATGGACCTGTTGATGGAGGCTGCCGCCGAGCGCGACGTTGAGCTCCTGCAGGCCGCGGCAGATGCAGAACATCGGCAGCCCGGCCGCGAGCGCCGCCTTTATGAGCGGCAGGGTGGTGGCGTCCCGCGCGGGATCCTGCGGGCTGTCCGGCCGGTCCGGCGGCCCGCCATAGTGATGGGCCGCCACGTTGGACAGGCTTCCGGTCACCAGCAGCCCGTCCAGCCGGTCCACCAGGTCCTCGATGGCATAGGCGTCGCCGAGGGCCGGGATCAGCAGCGGCAGGCCTTCCGCCGCCTCGGCCACGGCGGCCACGTATTTGTCGCCGACGGCGTGGAAGGGCAGCCCGTCCACCTGCTTCACGCAGGCGGGAACCCCGATCAGCGGGCTGGTGCGGTCGAGTCTCATGATCGAACGGGTCTCGCGTGGTGGTGGGAAAGGCGCTGCCAATGTGGCAAGGCCAGGAAACCGTGGCAAGGGCAGCCGGCGGGCCGCCGCATGCCCGGCCCCGGGTCGAGCTTCGCCGCTGGAAATTCCCAGCCCGATGCGTTATATGACCATCTAAATGGTCAGGAGCGTGATATGGGCGCGATCAGTCTGGCGGACGCCAAGGCTCATTTGAGCGAGCTTGTCGATCGGGTCGAGGCGGGAGATTCGATCGAGATCACCCGGCGCGGCAAGCCGGTCGCGCGGCTCACGGCCGTGGCCCAGCCGCGCAAGCGGATCGACGTGGCTCTGCTCCAGTCCCTGACGGCGACAATGCCGCCACCGGCGGAGAGCGCCGCCGACCTGGTGCGGTCGATGCGGGATGGCGATCGCTACTGATGCTCTATCTCGACACGTCGCTGATCCTCGCGGGGCTTTCCAACGAAGCGATGACGCCGCGCGTCCAGCGCTGGCTGGCGGAGCAGGATCCGGCGCAGCTTCTGATCAGCGACTGGTCGATCCCCGAAATGTCGTCAGCCATGGCGATCAGGCTGCGGACGGGGCAGATCAACCTGGAGCAGCGCGCGGCCGCGCTTGCCACCTTCAACAAGCTGGTCGCCGAAAGCTTCACCGTGCTGCCGGTGACGGGCGGGCATTTCCGGGCGGCGGCGAAGTTCGTCGATCAGCACATGCTCGGGCTTCGCGCCGGCGATGCGCTGCATCTCGCGACGGCTTCGGAGCAGGGCGCCACGGTATACACGCTCGACCGGCGGCTCGCGGAAGCCGGTCCGGCGCTCGGCGTGCCGACGCAGCTGCTGGCATGATCGCTCTGCGGCTACGCTTGCCCTGCCGCCTCCTTCGCGTAGACCACCGTTCGGTCGTAAGGTGCCAGCGATGGCGGACCCCCTGATTCCCGAGTTGCCGGCCGCCAAGGGTGTCGTCGTCGCCGTCTGGATCGCCGCCCTGTTCGCCGCCGAGCGGATCTGGCCGGCGGCGCCCAGGCCGACGGGGCTCGACGAGGGCTGGCCGAGGCGCGCCGGGATGGTCCGATCGGGCG
>DAIMFL010000232.1:0-1830 GCA_036724615.1 Alphaproteobacteria bacterium
CCGTGGTCCGAGGGCGCCCTCTATCAGGTCTATGCGGCGCCGGGGCAGATCACCAATATCGCCCTGGAGCCGGGTGAGGGCCTGACTGGGGCCGGTCCGATCGCGGCGGGCGATACCGCACGATGGATCATCGGCGATACCGAGAGCGGTAGCGGTGCGCACCGGCGTGTTCATGTGCTGGTGAAGCCGACGCGGCCGGACATCTCGACGAATCTGGTCATCACCACCGATCGCCGCATCTACATGATCGAGCTTCGCGCCCGCGAGGAACTCTACATGCCTGCCGTCGCCTGGGCCTATCCCGCGCCGCCGGCCGGGCAGCGTCCGTCGGTCCCGGCCGCGCCCGTCATCCCGGCCGAGGCCTCGCGCAACTATCGCTATGGTCTGACCGGCGACAGCCCGCCATGGCGGCCGACCTCGGTCTTCGACGATGGCCGGCGCGTCTACGTCGTTTTCCCGCGCGGTATCGTCCAGGGCGAGATGCCGCCGATCTTCGTGCTCGGCTCGGATGGCGAGCCGCAGATCGTCAACAGCCGCATCCACCAGAACATCCTGATCGTCGACCGCCTGTTCGGCGCGGCCGAGCTGCGTCTCGGAAGCGGCGAGCGCCAGCAGACTGTCCGGATCGTCCGGATCGAACAGCGGCAGGCGGCCGCCCGGCCGGCCCGCGCGACCGGAGGCGCCCCATCATGACCGAGGAAGCAACCACCACAACAACCACGAGCACGGCAACAGCCGCACCCATGCGCTTGCGCGCAGATCCGCCGCGCGTGACGCGGCTTTCCCGCAAGATGCTTGCCGGTGTCGGCGCCGTCGCGTTGCTCGGAATCGGCGGAGCGCTCATCTATGCGCTCCAGACCCGGGACGCGGGGCAGGGCGGCGAAGAGCTCTATTCAACCGAGAACCGGCCCACGGCCGATGGCCTGTCCGGCCTGCCGAGGGATTATACCGGCCCGGTCCTTGGACCACCTTTGCCAGGTGATCTCGGCGGCCCGATCCTTGATGCGCAAAACCGGGGACAGCCGGTCGCACCGCCTGTCGTGGCCACGCCCGCCGTCGATCCGGAGGAGCAGCGCCGGCTTGCCGAGGAAGAGGCGGCGCGCGTCAGTCGCGTTTTCTTCCAAACCGCTCCGGGCACAGCAACTGCCACCGGAGGTCCGGGTCTGGCCGGTCTCGGCCTTGGCTCGCAAACCGGCGCGACGGCCGGACAGGATCGGCACACGACTTTCCTCAACGGCCCTGTGGACCGCCAGACTGTTGCGGCCGACCGCATCGTGCCGCCGGGCTCGCCCTACATCCTTCAGGCCGGGTCCGTGATCCCGGCAGCGATGATCACCGGCATTCGGTCCGATCTGCCCGGACAGATCACCGCACAGGTTACGGAAAACGTCTATGACAGCCCGACCGGATCGCTGCTCCTCATCCCGCAAGGCACGAGGATTATCGGGCAATACGATGCCGGCGTGACCTTCGGCCAGCGCCGTGTCCTGCTCGTCTGGAATCGTCTGATCCTGCCCAACGGCCGCTCGATCGTGCTCGAACGCCAGTCCGGCGCGGATGCCAGCGGTTATGCCGGTCTCGAGGATGGCGTCGACTATCATTGGTGGGATCTGATGAAGGCTGCGGGCCTCTCCACGCTGCTCGCGGTCGGCACGGAACTCGCCACCAGTGACGAAGATCGCCTGATCCGCGCCATCCGCGACGGAGCGCAGGACACCATCAACCAGGCGGGTCAGCAGATCATCCAGCGCCAGTTGCAGGTTGCGCCGACGCTCACCGTCCGGCCGGGCTTCCCGGTCAGGGTGATCGTCACCCGCGACCTCGTTCTCG
>DAIMFL010000233.1:0-1824 GCA_036724615.1 Alphaproteobacteria bacterium
TCGCTCGCCAGCTGCTCCAGCGCGGCCAGCACCGTGTTGCGTGACAGGCCGAGCTCGCCGGCGAGCGCCCGGCTCGACGGCAGCCGGGCGCCGGCCGCCAGCCGCCCGGAGAGGATCGCCCGGCGCAGCCCGTCATAGAGCCGGCGATGGATCGGCGGGCCGGCGCCCGGTCCGAGCGCGGCGTCGAGGTCGAGCGACAGCAGCGGCGCCCGGTCCAGCCGGCGCGGGCGGCCCGGGGAAAGTGGCTCTGTCGGTTTATCGGAAACGGCGCTTTTCATGAGGCCACTTTAATCTCTATTCCTGGCGCCGCGCCAGATGCCCGGAGACCCGGTCCTCCGGGGGGCCAGAAAGCGAGAGAACTGTCATGGACACGATCCTTCCGTCCGCAGCCTACAAGCCCACTGCCCGGTCGCGGGTGAAGCGCCTGCCGAAGCGCGGCGCCTATGACCACGCCACGGTGCATGCGGTGCTCGATGCCGGGCTCATCGGCCATGTGGGCTATGCGATCGACGGCCAGCCCTTCGTCACCCCCACCGCCTATTGGCGCGAGGGCACGCGGCTCTACTGGCACGGCTCCTCGGCGAGCCGCATGCTGCGCCATCTGGAGGGCGGCGTGCCGGCCTGCCTCGCCGCGACCCATCTCGACGGGCTCGTGCTGTCGCGCTCGGCCTTCCACCACTCGATCAACTACCGCTCGGTGATGGCGTTCGGCGTGGCGCGGCTGGTGAGCGACCCCGGCGAGAAGGCGGCGGTGCTCGACGCCTTCGTCGACCGGCTCTATCCCGGCCGGCGCGACGAGGTCCGACCGCCGACCGCCCAGGAGCTGAAGGCCACCAAGGTGATCGTCATGCCGATCGACGAGGCCTCGGCCAAGATCCGCGCGGCGGGGCCGGGCGAGGACGAGGAGGACTACGCCATTCCGTGCTGGGCCGGGGTGATCCCGGTGCGGCAGGCCGTCGGCGAGGCCGTGCCGGACGTGCGGCTTGCGCCGGGGACGATGCGGCCGCAGCATATCGACCTCTATCGCGACGGGGCGGCGCTCGACGCCGTGCTGTCGCGCTACGCGGGGGTTCAGGTCGGGACATGAGCGATACGGCGGGCGGCCGGGCGACGCGCTGGACGGAGCGGGACACCGAGACCTTCATCGATCTCGGCCGCTACTACGTGCCGGAGCGCGACCGCCAGATCGCCACGGTCTGCGACGCCGTCCCGCCGCCCGCCGGCCCGGCGCGATTCGTCGAGCTGTGCTGCGGCGAGGGGCTGCTGGCCAGGGCGCTGCTCGCGCGGTTTCCGACGGCGACGCTCCTGGCGCTCGACGGGTCCGAAGCGATGCTCGCCGCCACGGCCGGCAAGCTCGCCGCCGAGGCCGGGCGGTTCGAGACGCGGCTCTTCGACCTGCCGTCGGCGGACTGGCGGCGCTTCCCCGAGCCGGTCCATGCCGTGGTGTCGTCGCTCGCGATCCATCATCTCTCGGCCGACGAGAAGCGCCGGCTCTATGCCGACATGGCGGGCTGCCTGGCGCCGGGCGGCGCGCTCGTCGTCTGCGACCTGGTCGAGGCCCTGACGCCGGAGGGCCGGGCGCTCTATGCGGCCGCCTGGGACGAGGCGGTCCGTCGCGCGGCGCTGGAGCAGGACGGCGATCTCGCCGCCTTCGACCGCTTCCGCGCCGACGACTGGAATTTCTACGCGATGCGCGCCCCCGACCCGATCGACAAGCCCGACCCGCTGTTCGACCAGCTGAAATGGTTCGAGGACGCGGGGCTGGAGACGATCGAGGTCCACTGGCTGGTCGCCGGCCACGCCATCTTCAGCGGACGGAAGCCG
>DAIMFL010000234.1:0-1598 GCA_036724615.1 Alphaproteobacteria bacterium
GCATATTGTCGCTGATGCAGATGCCGCGCTCGATCATCGCCGTGGAGGAGGTGAAGGAAGCCGGCCTGCCCTATATCGTGCTGCTCACCGATCCGACCACCGGCGGCGTCTCCGCCTCCTTCGCCATGCTGGGCGACATCGCGATCGCCGAGCCCGGCGCGGTGATCGGCTTCGCCGGCGCGCGGGTGATCGAGGAGACGATCCGCGAGAAGCTGCCGGAGGGCTTCCAGAAGGCCGAATACCTGCTGCAGCACGGCATGGTCGACATGGTGGTGCCGCGCGGCGAGCTCAGGGCGACGCTGATCCGCATCCTCGGCCTGCTGCGCAAGCCGCGGCCGGTGGACGAGCCGGAGGTGCAGGCCGCCGCAGCCGCCGAGGCGGCCGACCCGGCGCCGGAGCTGCCCGTCGTGCTTCCTTCGGCGGCGAGGCCGCGGGGCAATGGCAAGCCAGGCGCCGGCGGCTGATGCCGGCGGCCGGGGGAGCGACCTCGTCCTCGAGCGGCTGACCCGGCTGCATCCGAAGATCATCGATCTCGTCCTGGACCGCGTGGTCCAGCTGCTGGTGCGCGTCGGCCATCCGGAACGGCATCTGCCGCCCGTCGTCCATGTGGCGGGCACCAACGGCAAAGGATCGGTGATCGCCTATCTGCGCGCCATGCTGGAGGCGGCGGACCGGCGGGTGCATGTCTACACCTCGCCGCATCTGGTGCGCTTCCACGAGCGCATCCGCCTCGCCGGCCAGCTGATCTCCGAGCCCGATCTCCTCGCGCTTCTCGAGGAATGCGAGGCGGCGAATGGCGGGCGGCCGATCACCTTCTTCGAGATCACCACGGTCGCCGCCTTCATGGCCTTCGCCCGGACGCCGGCCGACATGCTGCTGCTCGAGGTCGGGCTCGGCGGCGAGTTCGATGCCACCAACGTCATCGACCGGCCGCGCGTCTCCGTGCTGACGCCGATCTCCTACGACCACATGCAGCATCTGGGCTCGACCCTGACGGAGATCGCCAAGGCGAAGGCCGGCATCCTGAAGGCGGGGCGCCCAGCTGTCGTGGGTCCGCAGCCGGCGGAGGCGCTCGCCGTCTTCGAATCCCGCGCGGCGGAGCTCGGCTGCCCGCTCCATCGCCACGGCAAGGAATGGGAGGTCCGGCGCGACGGCGACCGGTTCACGTTCAGCGACGATCGCGGCACCAGCGAATGGCCGCTGCCGGCGCTCCTCGGCGCGCACCAGGTCGAGAATGCCGGGATCGCGCTCGCGACGCTGCGCTTCCTGGAGATGCCGATCGGCCAGGAGGCCGCGGCGCGCGGGCTCAGGACCGTGGACTGGCCGGCCCGGCTGCAGCGCCTCGCCCGAGGGCCGCTCGTCGAGGCGCTGCCGGACGGATGGGAGGTCTGGCTCGACGGCGCCCATAACGAGGCGGGCGGCCAAGTGCTCGCGCAGCAGGTCGAGGCCTGGCGCAGGGAGCGGCCGGACCTGCCGGTCCGGCTCGTCTTCGGCATGCTCTCCACCCACGACGCGGAAGGCTTCCTGCGCCCGCTCGCCGGCAAAGCCGAGGGGCTGCGTGCGGTGGCGATCGGCGGCGCGCACCAGACGCTGCCCGG
>DAIMFL010000235.1:0-1030 GCA_036724615.1 Alphaproteobacteria bacterium
GCCGACGCTCTTGCCGAGATCGGCGAGGCGCTCCTCTACCGCCTTGGCGAGGGCGCGTGCCTGGTCCTGCATCCGCTCGGCCAGGGCGGCCTGCTGCGCCGCCTGGCTTTCGCCGAGCTGCCCGAGCCGCCCGGCGAGCTCGGCCAAGGCGGCATCGACGCGGGCCTGGGCGTCGGCGGCCGGCGCCGGCCGGCGGGCGAGCAGGACGGCGACGCGCGCGCCGAAGGCGGCGAGCGCCGCGGCGCCAAGGGCGACCGCGAGGGCGGGAGAAAGCTCCATGGCGGCAAGCTAGCATGCGATCCGCGAGTCGCGGTACGCGCGCTTGACGCGTCGGCCGCGCCGCCATACCTAAGTCGGCAAATGGCCCAGCTCCCCATCATCGTCGCTCCGGACCCCCGGCTGAAGCAGGTCAGCAAGCCGGTCGAGAAGGTCGATTCCGAGGTCCGCCGCCTCATGGACGACATGCTGGAGACCATGTATGCGGCGCCCGGAATCGGGCTCGCCGCGCCCCAGGTCGGCGTGCTGAAGCGGGTGATCGTGCTCGACACCGCGCGCGAGGGCGAGGCACCGCAGCCGCTGCGCATGGCCAATCCGGAGCTGGTCTGGGTCTCCGACGACGACGCCACCTACAACGAGGGCTGCCTGTCGGTTCCCGACCACTATGCCGACGTGGTCCGCCCCGCCGCCTGCCGGGTGCGCTACATCGACCACGAGAACGAGATCCGCGAGATCGAGGCCGACGGGCTGCTCGCCACCTGCATCCAGCACGAGATGGACCATCTCGACGGGATTCTGTTCCTCGACCACATCAGCGCGCTGAAGCGCAACATCATCCTGCGCAAGCTGGTGAAGTCGAAGAAGGCCGGCGTGCCGGTCGGCGCCGCCGCGACCGGCTGAGCCGCGCGAGCCTGCGATGCGGAGTATCCCTCACCCTCCCATCGCTCCGCGATGGGCCCCTCCCTCTCCCCTCTCGGGGAGAGGGAGCAGGAAAGTCCCCCTCTCCCCGGCAGGGGAGAGGGCCGGGGTGAGG
>DAIMFL010000235.1:1040-1526 GCA_036724615.1 Alphaproteobacteria bacterium
GGCCCCCTCCCTCTCCCTTGTGGGGTTTTGGTTGCTTTAATGCCCCCCTCCCCCGGGCTGGTTTTTGGGCGGGGGTTTGGGCGGGGCGGGTCCGCGCAGTCTTCCGGCCGTAGCGGCCCATGCCGCGCCTGCGCCTCGCCTTCATGGGCACGCCGGACTTCGCCGTTCCGGCCCTGGCCGCCCTGCTCGAGGCGGGGCACGACATCGCCTCCGTCTACAGCCAGCCGCCGCGCCCGTCCGGACGCGGCCAGAAGCTGCAGCCCTCGCCGGTCCATCTCTTTGCCGAAAGCCGCAGCCTCGCGGTGCGCACCCCGGCGGCGCTGAAATCGCCGGAGGTGCAGGCCGATTTCGTCGCGCTCGGCGTCGACGCGGCGGTGGTGGTGGCCTATGGCCTCATCCTGCCCAAGGCGATCCTCGCCACGCCGCGCCTCGGCTGCCTCAACATCCACGCCTCGCTGCTGCCGCGCTGGCGCGGCGCGGCGCCGA
>DAIMFL010000236.1:0-1511 GCA_036724615.1 Alphaproteobacteria bacterium
GTTCGGCGGGGAAGGACCGGACGGGCGTGGCCGCCGCCCTGATCCTCACCGCGCTCGGCGTGCCGCGCGATACGGTGATGGCCGATTATACGCTGACCAACCGCTATCTCGGGGCCGCGCTGGCCCGCGACAAGGCGCGCAAGCTCGGTATAACCATCGAAAGGATACGCCCATGATCCGCGGTCACGTCGTCGGCCGGTACTGGGCCACCAAGCGCATCGAGCATATCCCGTCCGGCGCCTTCCTGGAGGTGGAGACCGCGGGCGGCGGCCGGATCATGGCCTTCGACGTGCTGGGCTGCGGCGAGGGGGAGGAGGTCATGGTGGTGACCGGCTCCACCGCGGCGTCCTGGCTGGGCGGCGGCAGGATCCCGATCGACGCCCTCATCATCGGCTCGCTCGACCAGCCGACCGGCACGGGCAAGGGCGCTCCGGCGAAGAAATAGCCGGGCAACCATCGCAAACAGACCTCAACCATCGCAAACGGAGACTTGAGAGATGTCCAACGCAATCGGGATGATCGAGACGAAGGGGTTCGTGGCGGCCCTGGCCGGGGCCGACGCCATGGTGAAGGCGGCCAACGTCACCATCGTCGGCCGGCAGGAGGTCGGCGACGGGCTGGTGGCGGTGATCGTCAACGGCGACGTCGGCGCGGTGAAGGCGGCGACGGAGGCCGGGGCCGAGGCGGCGAGCAGCGTCGGCACGCTGGTCTCGGTGCATGTGATCCCGCGGCCGCATGCCGATCTCGCCAAGCACTTCTCGACCGGCCCGGCGAAGTAGGGACCCGGTCGCGTCGCCGCGCCGGCCCGGCCGCCTCCCGCGGCCGGCCGGCGGCCGACGTCGTCGAGGGGGCGTGAGTTCGAGAGCATGACCGAGATCCGGGTCTATCTGCTGATCGAGGGGCTGGCGCGGCAGTTCGCGGCCTATATGTCGACGCCGACGCGCGCGCGCGGCTATCCGCCGATGGAGGGGGAGAACAGCCTGATCATCGAGGTGGCGCCGGCGCTGGCCATCCACCGGATCTGCGACCTGGCGCTGAAGAGCGCGCCCGACATGGAGCCGGGCCTGCTCTACGTGGAGCGGCAATACGGCATCCTCGAGCTGCATTCGCCCGACCTCGCCGCCCTCGAGGCGACGGGCCGGGCGATCCTCGACGGGGTCGGGCGCAGCGCCGCCGACCAGCTGAAGCCGCGCACGCTGTTCGCCGACATCATCGAGGACGTCTCCGACCAGCACGCCATCGTGCTCAACCGCACGCGCGAGGCCTCGATGATGCTGCCGGGCAAGTCGCTGCTGCTCTACGAGCTGGAGCCCGCCCTGTTCGCCTCGGTCGCCGCCAACGAGGCCGAGAAGGCCGCCCCCGGCATCACCATCGTCGACGTCCAGATGATCGGCGCCTCCGGCCGCCTGTTCCTCGCCGGCACCACCGCCGACTGCGAGCGCGCCCGCGCCCGCATCGACCAGGTCCTCGCCGCCGTCACCGGGCGCGCAAAGTAGGCGCTCCGCCCGCCC